>CAXMQO010000001.1:0-9228 GCA_964195515.1 uncultured Saprospiraceae bacterium
AAGCCCGACGTTGATACCAATCAGCGAGTTCCGCCTCGGCGAGCCAGCGACGGGTTGTACCGGACCGAACGGGGAATCGCAAAGCATCGCTCCCGACTGCCACGCCGTGCGGTGTGCCAGTGCTTGGCTCGATCGAGACCAGGTGGACCTCCCCCGTACCTGATTCGACGACACGGTGAGCCACTCGAACAGGAGGCGAGATGCGCTCCGCGACAATCTGGTGAATCCAAAGGCCGAGGTCGTGCTCGGACTGTTCGAATGGTTGGATCGCAGCTGCGACACCATCCTGCTCCGAAAGGCCGACAACGATGAGCGCGCCTCCCCCGTTGGCCTTGTCGGCGATGTCGTAGGCGCACTCCTTGCGGCCAGAGTCGGAGGCCTTCCAAGGCTCGCGTTTGAACTCGAGGTCCTGGCTCTCCGCTTGTCCGATCAAGGCGGCGAGACTCTCAGCCGTGATGCTTTCAAGATCTGGTCCAAGGATGGATCGAAGCCTGGGGGGTATCCAACTCATGTCACTCCGGGTTGTTCCCAGCGAATCTACTCCGCGGAGCCGTGATCCAGCGGCGATGCTCGGCGGGCTGGTCTTGGCGTTGCATGGCCTACAACCCCTCAGCAGTCTCGAGACACATCTCCTCGCCATCTGCTTCGACCCATTCGCCGTCGTCGCACCAGACGCCCCAGTCGTCGAGGCATCGGCCGTCAGAGTGGCAACCGTACTGGTTCGAGTTGTAGCGAGGGGTCGGGGGGAACGGAGGGATCGGTAACGTAGGGAATGGCGAAACCCAGGTAGTGGTGGTGCCGTTGTTCGACCACATCGTGGTAGTCGTCCTCATCGTCGTCGTAGTGGTCGGCCCCATCGTGGTGGTGGTCGTGGCGGGCCGGGTAGTGGCCGGGAGTTGCGTCGTCGTCGTTGGTTGCGGTGCAGCGGTGGTGGTCGTTACGACCGGGCCGTGGTAGCAGGCGGCGACGAGTATTGCGGCGGCGATCACGGCGGCGACGATGGCGGTTCGCACGGGGCGAGCGTAGTTGAGGGTTCTGGTGGGCAGTATCCGCAATCGGCCGGAGAGATTTCTACCGGCACAGATCCACACACTTTCTTTGAGAGTTGCATAGGAAGCGGGCCAGAAACGACGGAGACGAACGACGTTGCCCCGGGGCTCGCGTTTCGTCCCGGATCGGATGGTGGTGCCATGGCGGCGAAAGAGGGCCATCGGAGCCGCCACGACCCTTCCAAGACTCCGGACCCCCGCGTGCGGAACGCTTAGCGGGAGGCGGCACTCGATCCGATCAAGCGCTTCTCTGGTCCGCCTCTGGTCCGCGAGACGACACGAAACAGGGTGAACGGGCGCGAGACGATGCGAGGCGGAAACCATTGTGGTACAGGGGAAAACGCCGGAAACCCTTACGGCGTAGGAACCCCTGGAACGATGTGGGCGATGGCGATGTACCGCTCGACGTTTCCGTCGATGACAACAACGTGGTCGACGCCGACCGCATCGACCACACCGCGATAGAGGTGACCGTCTGCGGTAGAGAGCACGATCTGTTCCGTGCGATCTTCAGAGTCGAGGAGTCGGTCTCTCAGGGTCCGGCGCCTCCGAGCCGCAGCACGCGCCGCCGCTTGCTCGGCATCGAGGGTGTCATCCAGTCGGTTCCGGAGCGAGCGGCCAAGCCGGACCAAATCCGGATGTCCCAGCGGATCCATTCCCCTCACCCCCCGTCGTTCCGGTCGATTCGGTTGGCCCACTCTCTAAGTACCACGGAGTGGGCACTTGTCGCAAGTAGGTCGTTTTCGGATTCTTTCGCGCCTCAATCTGGAGGTTTCGCGCATCTAGAGCGAAAAGCGCGGTCTGGCGTGGCTGTGAGCTGTTCGCTGTGAGCTATCAGCTACCAGCTGCCAGCCACCAGCAGAGAAGTCACACTTCCCGGATCACGGAATACGGATCACGGACTGGCGACTGCCGACTCTTTACACTGAACCCATGCCCACTGACTCGATCCTCATCCCGGACCCGTCACCCGAGCGCCGCGTCTTCACGAACAGGACGCTGAACATGCGCTCGATCAGGGCGATCGGGTACGACATGGACTACACGCTGACCCAGTACCACGCGGAGGCCTGGGAGGAGTGTGCGTTCGGTCACGCCCAGGATCGGCTGGCTGCGCTGGGGTGGCCGGTCGAGTCCCTCGAGTTCGATGCGACCGTCGTGAGCCGGGGTCTCGTCATGGATCTTGAACTCGGGAATCTCCTGAAGGCAACCCGGTTTGGGTGGGTGATCCGGGCGATGCACGGCACGCGTTTCCTCGACTACCGCGAACTCCGCCGCGCGTACTCGGGCACACTCGTCGATCTCGCAGAGGATCGGTACGTGTTCATGAATACGCTCTTCTCCCTCTCCGAGGCGAGTCTCTTCGCTCAGTGCATCGAGTTGCTCGATGCCGGGAAGCTTCCGAGCGGCATCGGCTACCGGGACCTGTTTGCAGCCGTGAGAGCGTCAATCGACGGCGCACATCGAGATGGTCTCCTCAAGGCAGACGTGCTCGCCGATCCCGAACGGTTTATCGAGCTCGACAGCGACATCGTCGACAGCCTTCTCGACCAGAAACACGCAGGGAAGCGGATGATGCTGATCACCAACTCCGAGTGGAGCTTCGCCAACGAGATCATGACCTACACGTTCGACCGGTACCTTCCGGCGGGTCAGATCTGGCGTGACCTCTTCGGAACGGTGATCGTGTCCGCTGCTAAGCCAGGATTCTTCACGTCGTCGAATCCGCTGTACAAGGTGGTCGACGAAGACCGCGGTCTTCTGGAGCCGCACCACGGGTCAATCGAGCAAGGCGGCGTCTTCTACGGTGGTAATGCTCGGCTTGTCGAGGAGTATCTCGGGCTGTCCGGCGACGAGATCCTCTACGTTGGAGATCACCTCTACGGTGACGTTCACTTTTCGAAGGCCCTCCTTCGGTGGAGAACCGCTCTCATTCTGCAGGAGCTCGAATCTGAGGTCCGGGCGCTCTCCGGGTTCCTTCCCTCTCAACGGCGTCTCGGGGAGTTGATGGCGCGGAAGGAGGACTTCGAGGCGAAGTTGAGTGCGCTGCGCCTCGCCGCCCTGCGAGCTCGCGATGGATACGCGGATCCGATGTTTGACGTGAGCGATGGCGAGGCGGCAATCGCCGAGACGAGGGACGCGATACTGACACTCGACGACGTGATCGCCCCGCTCGCAATCGAGGCGGGACGTCTCCGCAATGAGGGCTG
This sequence comes from uncultured Saprospiraceae bacterium, assembly GCA_964195515.1. Lineage (GTDB taxonomy): Bacteria > Actinomycetota > Acidimicrobiia > Spongiisociales > UBA5794 > JAHEEL01. The sequence goes on from CAXMQO010000001.1 coordinate 3,260, forward strand.
GGGGCTCATGATGCGCGCGGGCGCAGACAAGAGTCTGCTCGCACGGCAGGTCGAGAGGTACGCGGACATCTACACCTCACGGGTCTCGAACCTGTTGTATCCCGGTCCGTATGCGATGTTCCGGATCGGCCGCCTCGACCTCCCCCACGACCCGCATCCGCAGCAGGAAGCCAACTGAGATAGTCGCCAGCTGCCAGCTACGAGCAAGAAGAGGGAGTAGCCGAGTAGCTGAGTGGGTCTTCAGGGATGACCGATGGTGAACGCCTCCGTCGCTCCGCTACTCCGCCACTCGATCAATCAGTCTTCTTCTAGGTCGGCTTCTTCTACGACGATGTCGAACCGGTCCACGCAGTCGGCGCAGCGGTACGGAACGATGTCTCCCGGCATCGGCGGGTCATCCGGTGGGAAGATCGGCAACAGATAGGCGGTGCCGCCGCACTCGACACATACGATCGATTCTGCGAGAGGGCTCATCGGACCTCCTTCACTTGACCGTGATGACCGTGCAATCCGCGGTGTGTGCGACCTTGTGGGTCACACTCCCGAGGAACAGTCCGGAGAAGTCTCCGAGACCGCGCCGACCCATGACCACGGCGTCGGCCTTGATCGCCTTCGCCGTTTCACAGATCGTCTGTGCAGGCGAACCAAGTTCCACCGCGGTCATGACCTTTGTGACGCCGAGCCGACGGGCCGTCTCGGCGGCACTCTCGACGATCTTCTCCCCGGCCGTCTGGAGCACCGATCGGGACTCTGCATAGAGTCCCTCGAGTTCGGCGTACGCACCGAGCGCGAGCGGAACGGTCGATGCATAGGAGACGACGTTCAAGACGGTCAGATCGGCCTCGTACTTGACGGCACATTCCGCGGCGAACTCGAGCGCTCGGTCGGCATGGACGGAGCCGTCGACCGCAACCAGGATGTGATACACCATGCGACACCTCCTTCACTCACAGTCTCGCGCGTGATGGGCGGCCCGGCTAGGACATCTCTGAAGGGAGGTCGCTCCTGGTACCATTCGGTTCGCCATCGACCCCCGCGGGAGAGCGACACCGGTCGCGCCGAAGGAGCAACCGCCCCGGCAATCTCGCAGGCACACGGACCGCGGGGCGAGGCACATCTGGAGAGCAGGGCCGTGGCCCTCACCGAAGGGGAAAGCCGCCGAGGCGGTGAATCTCTCAGGTCATCCGACAGATGGGGTGAACGCGCTGCCGCGCCCCGACCGAGGAGCTGCCGATGACAGACACACCGTTCCGGAACCTCGGACCGACCGGCGATTTTCTCTCGCGCCACCTCGGCCCGTCGGGCACGGACATACCCGAGATGCTGGCCATCGTCGGCGCCACGTCGGTGGAGGATCTGATCGATCGCGCCGTACCCGCGCAGATCAGGATCGAGCATGAGCATGACCTCCCCGGGCCTATGGCTGAACACGATGCGATCGCCAGGCTCCGACTTCTCGCCGATCGGAACGAGCGGTACACGTCCCTCATCGGCATGGGATATACCGGAACGATTCTTCCGGCGGTCATTCAGCGCAACGTGCTCGAGAATGCCGGTTGGTACACGGCATACACGCCATACCAGCCGGAGATCTCACAGGGCAGACTCGAGGCGTTGCTGAACTTCCAGACGATGGTGTCGGATCTGACCGCTATGGACCTCTCGAACTCGTCGTTGCTCGACGAGGGGACCGCTGCGGCCGAGGCGATGGCGATGTTCAGGAGGGTGAATCAGCGCTCGGGTCCGGTCTTCTTTGTTGACGAGGAAGCGCACCCCCAGACGATCGAAGTCATCAAGACCAGGGCCCTTCCGATCGGCCTCGAAGTTGTCATCGGAGATCCCGATGGTGACCTCCCGGAGGGGGTGTTCGGGGTGCTTATCCAGTATCCGGGGACCCACGGGGCGGTGGAGAATTACGCCGCTGCGGTAGAGCGAATCCATGAGACGGGTGCGCTCGTCGTGTTCGCCGTCGATCTGTTGGCGATGACGTTGATCACGCCGCCCGGCGAGTTCGGCGCCGACGCTGTGGTCGGCAGTTCGCAACGGTTCGGTGTCCCCATGATGTTCGGGGGACCCCACGCGGCATTCATGTCGACCCGTGACGAATACAAGCGGCAACTCCCCGGACGTATGGTTGGTGTCTCCAGAGACGCTGATGGACGCGTCGCGTTGCGTCTTGCGCTCCAGACCCGCGAGCAGCACATCCGTCGCGAGAAGGCGACGTCGAACATCTGCACGGCACAGGTGCTGCTTGCCGTCATGGCAGGTCTGTACGGCGTGTACCACGGACCGGACGGTCTCACTCGGATCGCCACGCGTATCCACCGACTCACCAGCACACTCGCAGCCGGACTTCGAGCCGGTGGCATGACGGTCCGTAACGACTCCTGGTTCGACACGATCACCGTCGAGGTCGCCGACGCAGTGGAGACACTCGAAAGGGCCAGGCACCACAGGATCAACCTGCGATCCGTTGACGTCGCAGCGGTCGGTGTGACCTTCGACGAGACAATCACGACCGACGACGTCGACGCGCTGTTCGAGGTGTTCGGTGTGGAGTCCGTCGCCGACGCGCTCGTCGACGCCGCGCCGTCGGGGATACCAGGCGAGATGGAGCGGACGACGGAGTTCATGACTCACGACGTGTTTCACACCTACCGGTCCGAGACCGAGATGATGCGCTACGTCCGGCGTCTCCAGGATCGGGATATCGCCCTCGATCGGTCGATGATCTCTCTCGGTTCGTGCACGATGAAGCTGAACGCGGCTGCGGAGATGGCCGCCGTCACGTGGCCCGAGTTCTCCGAGATCCACCCGTTCGTACCGCTCGACCAGGTGACCGGCTACCTAGAATTGATAGCTGACATGGAGCGCTGGCTTGCGGACCTGACCGGCTACGAGGCCGTGTCGGTGCAGCCCAACTCGGGTGCGCAAGGGGAGTTCACCGGCCTGCTCGCGATCAGGGCCTATCACGAATCCCGCGGCGAGGGACACCGCGACGTGTGCCTCATCCCGGCCTCCGCTCACGGAACGAATCCCGCCTCGGCATCCATGGCAGGGATGCGGGTCGTCGTGGTGAAGACGAGTGATGACGGAAGCATCGACGTGGAGGATCTGCTGGCCAAGGCGAACCAACATGCCGATGCACTCGCCGCCATCATGGTCACCTACCCGTCGACGCACGGCGTCTTCGAGGACTCGATCGTCGAAGTGTGCGACATCGTCCATGAACACGGCGGGCAGGTCTACCTCGATGGGGCGAACCTCAATGCGATGGTCGGGATCGCTGAACCCGGCGGATTCGGGAGCGACGTCTCTCATCTCAATCTCCACAAGACATTCGCGATTCCGCACGGGGGAGGCGGTCCCGGGATCGGTCCGGTCGCGGTGAAGGCACATCTCGCCCCGTTCCTCCCGGGCCATCCGCTCATCCTGAGCATGCCCGGCCACGAGGACAATATCGGCGCCGTCGCCTCCGCTCCGTGGGGTTCAGCGGGTGTGCTGGCGATCTCCTGGGCGTACATCGCAATGATGGGGGCCGCCGGTCTCCGCTCCGCCACGGAGATGGCGATCCTGAATGCCAACTACGTCGCCGTCCGTCTCGCCCCCTTCTATCCGGTCCTGTATACGGGCAACGACGGATTTGTCGCCCACGAGTGCATCATCGACATCCGCGACATCCAACACGAGACGGGTGTCACGAACGAAGATGTGGCGAAGCGCCTTATCGACTACGGCTTCCATGCTCCCACGATGTCGTTCCCCGTCGCCGGGACGCTCATGATTGAACCGACCGAGTCGGAGTCGAGATTCGAACTCGACCGCTTCTGCGACGCGATGATCGCGATCAAGGGCGAGATCGATGCCGTCGCAGTCGGGTCCGTCGCCGTCGAGGAGAGTGCATTGCGCCGCGCACCACATCCGGCGGAAGACCTTCTCGCCGAGGAGTGGGATCGCCCATACGAACGCGAGACGGCCGCATACCCGGTGGACGGACTGCGCAGGAACAAGTACTGGGTGCCGGTGAGCCGGATCGACAACGCGTTCGGTGACCGACACGTCGTGTGCGCCTGCCCCCCGATGGAGGCGTACGAGATGGGAGCCGGCGGCGGTTTCGACATGGTTCAGGATCAGGTGCACACAGATGAGTGACGATTTCTCGTTCCGTCGGAAGCCCAAGGGACTGTTCAAGTGGTTCCTGCAAGCGCCGAAATGGCTCTATCGGGCACACCTCGGTTTCCTGCTTGGATCGCGGTTCCTGCTGCTCGAGCACATCGGACGCAAGTCGGCGAACCTGTATCAGACGCCGCTGGAAGTAGCGCACCACGACCGCGAGAACGACGAGTACATCGTGACATCCGGGACCGGGGTGAAGGCCGACTGGTACCGAAACATCAAAGCAAACCCGGCAGTCGGCATCTGGTTGGGGAACCATCAGTACCCGGTGGTGCAGCGGTTCCTTCCGACCGAAGAGGCCGTCGAAGTCATGAAGGGCTACGAGCGTGAGCACCCGAAGGCCGCGGCGAAACTCGAGTCGATGATGGGTGTGTCCCACGACGAAACCCAGGTCTCGTGGATAACGATGATGGAGCAGATCCCGATGATCGGCTTCACACCCCGGCGGCAGTAGGAGCGTTCCTCGCCTCGGGGCGCGTCGCCCAACGGTCCCAACGAGAGAAGATGACGGCAGCGACGCCGAGTGCTGCTCCGGCCACCACATACATCGGCCCCCAACCTGCGGTGTCGATGATCGCTCCGAGGACCGGACCGCCAATGAGCGTCCCAACGTCGAACATGGCCGTGAAGAACGACATGGCAGAGCCGCGGTCGGTGTCCGGTGCACGGTCGACAAGGATCGCCGTGAGGATCGGGAAGGTGAAGCCGTGACCGGCTCCGCAGAAGGCCCCGGCGACCGCAACGCCGACCCAGGATCCGGTACCCGCCAGCACGAAGAAGCCAACAACGAGTGCCCCCAACGACGGATAGAGGACTCGCATCCTGCCAACACGATCGGGGAGCCACCCGAGGAACACTCGTTCAAGAATGGCGACCGCCACGTAGGTCGAGAAGAACAGTCCAACGCTCCCGAATCCGGTGTCATCGACGTAGCGCCGAATGAAGACGAAGTAACCCGTGAGGACCGTCGAGAACGATCCGATCATCCACCAGATCGGGAGGAGGTCCCGTTTGGTGACGATCTTCCAGAAGCCGAGCGGCAATTCGCCCGGATTCAGCGTGGGTCGGCGCTCGGGGAGGGGGAGGGAGAGCACCAGTGTCACAGCCGCGAACCCCGCGGCCGTCAGGAACAGCTCACGGAACCCGGCGATCGACAGAACGATGTCGCCGATGATGCCCGCGACTGCGATCGGGAGCAGGCCGGACACACCGAACAGGGCGATGCCCTCGGTCCTTCGAGATGCGGGGATGACGTCCGTGCCGTAAGTGAACAGTGCGCTGAACAGCATCGCCTCGGCGACGCCATGCCCGATTCTCACTGCGTACACCCACGGTCCGAGGGCGGAGATCGTCAGGTACAACAGCACGAACACGACGTTCAGAATGTTCCCCACCAGGATCACGGGTCTGCGACCGTGCCGGTCCATGACCGTACCGAGCAGCGGACGCATCGCGATCGATGCGACTGCGGTCGTTGCGTAGATCAGCCCGATTTGGGTGTCGCTGGCGCCGAGATCGGCGAGATAGCCGGAGAAGTGGAGGAACAGCGCATACGCCATCCCGCTCGTGAAGTTGGCGACCGACACGAGCAAGAACGGTTTGGTGAAGAGACGCTCCGTCACCGGCGCAGCCTATCGACGCAACCGGCGGTGGCAGCCGTCGCCGACTGATCCGCAATCTTCGTTGGAGGCAGACGGAGCGAACGTCAGTCGGTGTTCTTCCTGCCGAACGACTCATCCACGCCGTCGGCGTTGGGGTGGCGATGATGGGTGGATGGTGAAGCCGCGCCCCCC
>CAXMQO010000002.1:0-30394 GCA_964195515.1 uncultured Saprospiraceae bacterium
GTCGATGCCTCCTGCGACGGCTGTGAGTTCGAGCGTTGCCGACGTGGAGATCTTGGCTTCGGTGAGGTCGACCGTCATACCGCCCATCACCGCGGTCCCTGATCCTGCGCGGAATGAGTCCGATCGATTCACGAACTCGGCACCGTCCATTGCCGCCACAGCGGCGAATACGTCGGAGCTCTCGTCTCCATAGGCAGGAAGCATACGTTTGGCGACCTGGGCCGCGGCGACGAGCAGAACGTTCAAGAGGAAGACGCCAAGGAGGACGCGCTTGAGATGTCTCATCACCCTGACGCTACTAGCCGATGACCGGCTATTTCATCGACCCGACTGAATCCTCCACATCGGCCGCCCCCCAACGCTGGATGGCTGCTGCGGCGCCGAGCACCATCGCACCGCCGACCATCTGAATCACGCTGAGGTACTGACCGAGCAACACCCACGCAGCGGTTGCAGCGAACACCGGCTCTGTGGTTGAGATGACCCCGACGATCCCGGACGCCGCGCGCCTCAGAGCCGAGAACCCGAACAGGAACGGAAGTGCAGTCCCAACGATCCCAACCCACAACAGTTCGATCCACACCTTGCCCGACAGGTCCGTGGGAAAGGTCCACAGCGGTTGGGTGAACATCCAGATGATCGATGCGAACACGAATCCCCAGGTGACGATCGTGATGGCTCGATGCGAACGCCCCAGGTACTCACCGAAGACGAGATACGAGGCGAAGGCAACTGCCGAGATGAGACCCCACGCCACACCGATCCAGTCTCCTCCCTCGAGGTTCCAGGCTTCCGTGATGAGGAAGACGCCGGCCACTGCCACTCCTGCTGCCAGCCACACCGTTGGAGAGACATGCCGGTGTTGTGCCACAACCATCCAGAGGAGCACGAAGATCGGAGCAAGGAACTGGATCGTCGCTCCGGGACCAACGCCGAGTCGATCGATCGCCCAATAGAACGTCACGTTCACGATCGCCAGGTTCACACCGAGAAGCGCGAACCCCACGAGACCTCCCCGAGGAGAGAGTGCGTCGCGAACGTACGCAAACGGGATGAAGATGAGCGCCGTGACGATGGCCCGTACCTCGGCGACTCTGGTCGGGGACACATGGGTGAAGGCGTCGGCAGCGATCGCCCCACTGACCCCCCAGAAGAGAGCAGCAAGGAGCGCGAACACGATCCCATTCCGTGTCGAACGATCCATGGGAGAAGAAGGTAGTCGGTAGCCAGCAGTCGATAGGCAGCGGTCGGTGAAGTGAGGGTTCTCTTGCTGGAAGCTGGAAGCTCACGTCTCTTGGCTACGCTCATTCCCAGACCGAACGATCCGGGAGAACCCATGCCGCGCCCTGAAGTCCTCTTCGTTTGCGTTCACAATGCCGGGCGGTCCCAGATGGCGGCGGGTCTCCTGGATTATCACGGTGCGGGTCGGGTCGTCGTTCGCAGCGCCGGGTCCGCCCCCGGAACCGAGATCAATCCTTCTGCCGTCGAGGTGATGATGGATCTCGGGATCGACATCAGTCGGCAGCATCCGAAGCCGCTCACCGACGACGCTGTCAGGGCTTCGGATGTCGTCATCCCGATGGGATGCGGTGACGAATGCCCGTTCTACGCCGGCAAGCGATACCTCGACTGGGACGTCACCGACCCGGCTGGACTCCTACCCGAACAGGTGCGCCCAATCCGCGACGAGATCGACCGCCGGGTCCTCACCCTCCTCGCCGAACTCCTCGCGGACGAGTAGATGCAACGCATCAGGTCCCGTCGGGGTTCTCTCTTGTGACATGATCACAACCCTCGACCAACTACCGAACCGACTCTCCGTCGATCGAGACGGCGCGTTCCCTGATCTTGTGAGGACGCTTCAAGACGGCGTCTACTCGGGTGCCCTCCAGTTCACTCGCAATCGGCAGGACGCCGAGGACGTGACACAGGAAACCTTCGTCCGTGTGTATCGAGCCCTCGATTCCTATGACGAGGACCGCATCCGTGATCTTCAATTGCGGTCGTGGGTGTGGACGATCGCACTCAACGTTTGTCGCAACCGGGCCCGAACCGTGAACCGGCACCCAGAGACGGCGCTCGTTGACGACCGCGTCGATCGCACCGCCGACACTGCAGGAGAGGCGGCAGCGAACATCGACCTCGGCACTTGGCGACTGCGCCTCGCCTCCCTGACCGGTCCGCAGCGAACCGCGGTCGTCCTGCACCACGTGGTCGGCCTCCCCTATGGGGAGATCGCCGAGTCGACCGGCCGGAGCGAGAGCACGATCCGTTCTGACGTTCGCCGTGGGCTCGCTCGATTGCGAACCCTTCTCGAAGAGGAGATGCGATGACACACACAGAGACGATCACCACACAACTCGCCGCACTCCGCAGATCCGCACCGGAGGGCACCCTCCACGCCGTAATGCGACAGACGGATCTCGCCGATGAGTACACCCTCATCGAGGGTCCCACCGGTCCGGCCTACATCGCATGGAACGGGCGCGGGGTCACGGCATTCGTGCCGGTCAAGGCTGTCGGTTCCCCAAGTGACTTCGAGACCCGTCATCCGCGAGATGCATCACTCGTGGAAGCACCCCCGGACCGACTTGTGAACCACCTCGATCACGCGATCGAGACGGGTCGACTCGGCCGCCTTCCCGTCGATCTCTCCGCCATCGGTGAGTTCCAGCGAAGGGTGCTCGAGAAGTGCGTCGAGATTCCACCGGGTGAAATCCGCCCCTACGGGTGGATCGCGCGGGAGATCGGCAATCCGGGGGCGGTCCGGGCCGTCGGCACTGCCCTTGGACGGAACCCGGTCCCCGTTCTAATTCCCTGCCACCGCGTCGTACGCACGGACGGACGCATCGGCAACTACGCATACGGTTCACCGATGAAACGCTCGCTCCTCGAGCACGAGGGCCTTGACACAGAGGCGATCGAGACACAAGCCCGGCTGGGCGTCCGCCTCGTCGGAAGCGATACCACCGGCATCTACTGTTATCCGACCTGCCGACACGCGAAGAGGATCAACGATGCCCACCTCATCGAGTTCCGTTCGGAGACGGCTGCGGTAGAGGAGGGCTACCGAGCCTGCAAAGTCTGCCGCCCGGCAGCCTGACGTCGACTGCTCCCCAAGAGGCGTTGCCGAGTCGGATGAGTGCGTGGGTGGAGGAGTACACAGAGCGTAGGAGCCGTCCTCTTCTGGCGATCCGCTGACGTACTCCGCTACTCCGCTACTCCGCTACCCGCTCACTTCGACGCCGGGTTCCACCGCGCCCCCAAGCCCTCTACCCTCTCTCCCATGGATCTTGTTGAAACGATCCGGGATTCGGTCATCGGGTCTGACCACGCCGTACCGGGGCCGTTCGGACACCGCCGTGTCACGTATGCCGACTACACGGCTTCGGGTCGCTCGTTGTCGTTCATCGAGGACTACCTGCGAGAGGTCGTTCTCCCTCTCTACGCCAACACCCACACGGAATCTTCCGGAACCGGCCTCCAGACCACCCGCTTCCGTGAAGAGGCCCGAGAGATGATCCGAAGTTGCGTGAACGCAAGCGACGAACACGCCGTCATATTCGCCGGCTCCGGGGCCACCGGAGCGATCGACCGTCTCATTGCCGTGCTCGGTCTCCGCATCCCCTGCACCCTCGAAGAGCAATACCACCTGTCCGACCAGATTCCGGCCACCGAACGACCCGTCGTGTTCACGGGGCCCTTCGAACACCACTCCAACGAACTGCCGTGGCGCGAGACCATCGCCGACGTGGTCCGTATCGACGAGGACGCCGACGGACACATTGACCTGGCGCAACTCGAACAAGAACTGAAGAAACATGCGGCTCGTCCGTTGAAGATCGGGAGTTTCTCAGCGGCATCCAACGTCACCGGAATCATCACCGACACGAGAGCCATTGCCCGACTCCTGCACGAACACGACGCTCTGTCGTTCTGGGACTTCGCCGCCGCCGCTCCGTACGTGTCGATCGACATGGCCCCCGAAGACGAACCTCTCGCCTACAAAGACGCCATCTTCTTCTCTCCCCACAAGATGATCGGCGGCCCGGGAACGCCCGGCGTTCTCATCGCCCGCAAAGAACTCTTCAGGAACCGCGTGCCGGCGGTCCCCGGGGGTGGCACCGTCGCATTCGTCAACCCGAACGACCACCGATACGTCGACGACATCGAACATCGCGAGGAGGGCGGGACACCGGCGATCATCGAGTCGATCCGAGCCGGCCTCATCTTCCAACTGAAGCGGGCTGTCGGCGCCGACCGCATCCGTGCCCTGGAGGAATCGTTCATCGAGCGGGCGATCGGTTCGTGGAGCGACAACCCGAACATCAAGATCCTCGGCAATCCCGAGGCGGAGCGACTCTCGATCGTGTCGTTCGTTGTGCGGCACGGCGAGCGCTACCTACACCACAACTTTTTCGTCGCTCTCCTGAACGACCTCTTCGGCATCCAATCCCGAGGCGGGTGCTCCTGTGCCGGACCATACGGTCATCGCCTGCTCGGCATCGACCTCGACACCTCGATCGAATTCGAGCGGGAGATCACACGGGGGTGCGAGGGAATCAAGCCCGGCTGGGTCCGGGTCAATCTCAACTACTTCATCTCAGAGCAGGTATTCGACTTCATCCTCGACGCCGTACATCTGGTCGCGAACGAGGGCTGGCGGCTCCTCCCTTCCTACCGGTTCGACGCGACAACCGGCCTGTGGGAGCATCGTGACGGGCGGGGCGAGGCTCCATTGAGTCTGGCCGAGATCGACTACTCGAGCGGTCAGATGCGGTTCGACCACCGACCACAACGTGACGCCGACCCGGTACTCAACGACTATCTGACCGAGGCGCACTCAATTCTTGAGAATGCGCCGCCGCTCGACGAGGAACTCACTCAGGAAGCATTCAACAGCGACTTCGAGCATCTTCGCTGGTTCACACTCCCGCATGAAGTCGTCGGTGACTGAGTCCGCCGCTCCCGACTGGTTCCGCCGGTCCGTCTCGACCCCATACGTCGAGTCCTGGATCGACGTCGAGGGGGCCGACATCCACTACCTCGAATGGGGTGAACGCGGTCGTCCGGGCCTCGTGTTCGTCCACGGTGGGGCTGCCCACGCCCACTGGTGGTCGTTTCTCGCCCCGATGTTCACCCGCGAGTGGCACGCCGTCGCCCTCGATCTCTCCGGCCACGGTGACAGCGGACGGAGGGACCGCTACGACCATCAGATATGGGCGCGGGAAGTGCTCGCCGTCGCGGACGCAGCCGGATTCCCCGGCCCTCCCGTGGTCGTCGGCCACTCTCTCGGAGGTCTCGTCACCATCGAACTGGCAGCTACGTACGGTGACCGTCTTGCCGGCGCCGTGATTGTGGACTCCCCGGTCCGAGAGCCGGATCCGGAGTCGCGTGAAGGGGCGCGTGGCCGGGCGTTCCGATCACCCGGCACGTATCCGGACGAAACAACCGCGTTGAAGCACTTCCGCCTCATCCCACCGCAGCCGTGCGACAACGACTACATCGTTGACCACGTCGCTCGGGGTTCTCTGCGGCAAACCGATGCCGGCTGGACATGGAAATTCGACCCTCGCCTCTTTGATCACACGCTCGTCGCGCTCCGTGATCAACTCGCATCGGTGCAGTGCCGCCTTGCTCTCTTTCGCGGCGAGTTCAGCACCGTCGTCAGGGAGGACACGGCCGCATACATGTACGACCTGATGGGCAGGAACGCCCCCTTCGTCTCGATTCCCGAGGCACACCACCACCTGATCCTCGACCAGCCGCTGGCGTTCGTGGCAGCCCTCAGGACGCTTCTCGCCGATTGGGAGCACTCGATTCCGGCGAAGGAACCCGCCGGGTAACGCCCTGAGATCCGAAGAGGCGTCATGTCGGACCGCACCGGTTCCCGGCCCTCCAAGCCGTCGCCCGACTGCCGATAGCAGTCGGGTACACACGCTCGGAAGGCGCAACGGAATGCCGCTTCGGGATGCCGCATCGCACGGATCGCCCCCGGACGGTCTCGACTACCGCTGTCGCGAGTGCGGATCCCACGACGTCGATGTTGTCGCCGTGAACGATTCCGCCCACCGCGCACAACCAGGCCGCTTCCCTCAAGTCCCCAGACGGCGATTCGCACGGGAATGCTCCTGTCACTCAGCCCGTTCTCGTTGTGATGACCACGGAACAGCGGTACACGATTTGGTTCTCGCGCGGCACCGCGCGCGTCGGTGACCTTGCGTCCTGGGTCCGGTTGACAGCTACAGCCACGGTCCTGGTCGGGCCGCTCAGGTGGATGCTCATCGCCTCAGGACGCCTCGGTCGGCGTCGGCTGCTTCACCGCCTCGAGCGCATGTGGGCCACGGTCATGATCAGGGCACTCGGAATCCACATGACGGTGTCGGGCCTCGATCATGTCGATCCCGATCAAGATTACGTCATCGTTCCACTACACGAGGGACTTGTCGATCCTCTTGTCGTCACACGCATCCCACTCGATCTCTCTTTCGCGGCACGCGATGAGTTGTTCGGGTGGCGGTTCCTCGGCTCCTACCTTTCCTCCTCTGGCCAGACCAGTATCTCCACGCGCTCGGGTCCCGACGGCTTCCGGGCGATGCTTCGCGGTGCACACTCGGCATTCGAGCGTCACGAAAGTTTCGTCGTCTTCCCCCAGGGGAGCATCCTCGGCATCGAGGCGGCCTTCTACCCCGGTCCCTTCAGGGTCGCCGAGAAGCTCGGCCATCCACTCCTACCCGTCGTCGTCAGCGGCACACACCGCGTCTGGGAATACCCGTACCGCCGGATCGTTCGCCGTCGCCAGCATGTCCGCCTCGAGATCCTCGATCCGATCCCAGCGACCCAATCGGTCGAGCAGATGCGACCCACGGAACGCAGGATGAAGAGAGTCGCTCTCGATCAGCGGCCGCTCCCACGTCGGTATGAGCCCGATCGTGACGGCTGGTGGGACGAGTACTCATTTCAGATCGACGAGGACTTCACCCACCTCGCTGATCGCGTGCGTGACCACCGCATGACACCGCCCGCGAGGTGACCCGGCGTGGAACTCGCCACGCCCGCCACTGAGGTCAGCCGACGGGTGCGAGGAAGAGGATGCCAAGGGGTGGCAGATCCATTGATAGAGAGTGGCTGCGCCCGTGCATGGGAGCATCGACGGTCTCGATCGAACCACTCGTCCCCGCCCCCGACCCCCAGTAGCGCTCATCGTCGCTGTTGAGGAGTGTCTCCCACGGCCCACGCACCGGGACTCCGATGCGATATCCGGGGCGAGTGACAGGAGTGAGGTTCAACACGACCAGTACCGGTCGGTCGCCGCCCTTGCGGAGGAAGCTGAAAACGCTCGCTCCGGCATCGCCCGCATCGATCCACTCGAATCCGGCGGCGCTGTAGTCCTCGACGAACAGCGAGGCTTCACGGCGATATCGAGCGTTGAGGTCGGCGACCCACCGCTGCATCCCGGCATGGTTCTCGTGTTCGAGGACGAACCAGTCGAGTTGTCGATCAACCGCCCACTCCGATCGCTGTCCGAACTCGCCGCCCATGAACAGGCACTTCTTCCCGGGGAGCGCGTATTGGTAGCCGTACAGCGCCCTGAGATTCGCGAACTGCTGCCACTCGTCACCCGGCATCTTGTTGACGAGCGATCCCTTGCCGTGGACCACCTCGTCGTGGGAGAGCGTGAGGATGAAGTTCTCGTCGTAGGCGTACAACATCCGGAAGGTCAGGTCGTTCTGGTGGAACGAACGGTGCACCGGTTCATGGGCGAAATACTCGAGAGAGTCATGCATCCAGCCCATATCCCACTTGTAACCGAAGCCGAGGCCGCCCGAATCGACGGGCCGCGAGACGCCGGCGAACGCCGTTGACTCTTCGGCGATCATCGTGATGCCCGGATGCTCCCCGTACGCCACGCTGTTGACCTGCTTGAGCAGAGAGATCGCCTCCAGGTTCTCGTTCCCGCCGTAGATGTTGGGCTCCCACTCCCCCTCGTCCCGTGAGTAGTCGAGGTAGAGGATCGACGCGACGCCGTCGACCCGGAGACCGTCCACGTGATAGCGATCGAGCCAGAAGTTCGCCGATGAAACGAGAAACGAACGAACTTCATTTCGCCCGTAGTTGAAGATGAAGCTCCCCCAGTCCGGGTGGAACCCCTTCCTCGAATCGGAGTGCTCGTACAGCGCCGTTCCATCGAACTGAGCCAGGCCGTGACCATCGGTCGCGAAATGAGAAGGGACCCAGTCGAGGATCACCCCGATACCCGCTTGGTGGAGGTAATCGATGAGGTACATCAGGTCCTGGGGTGTTCCGAACCGGCTCGTCGGTGCGAAATAGCCGGTCACCTGATACCCCCACGATGGGTAATACGGGTGCTCTGACAGCGGCATGAACTCGACGTGGGTGTAGCCCATCTCGGTCGTGTAGTCGGCGAGTGGCTCGGCCAACTCCCGATACGACAGGGAATCGCCGTTACCTGCCTTTCTCCACGACCCGGTATGCAGTTCGTAGATCGCGATCGCTGTTTTAATGATACGGCGACCACCGCGAGACGACATCCACTCGTCGTCGCCCCACTCGTAGTCGAGGCTCCAGACCACCGACGCCGTTTTCGGAGGGACCTCGGCGAGAAACGCAAGCGGATCAGCCTTGTCTACCCGATCCCCGGAGCGGGTCGTGATCGCATACTTGTACGTGTTCCCGGGGTTGGCTTCTGGCACGCGTGCCTTCCAGATGCCCGAGCCGGTCGGGAACATCGGATGAGCGGTCGCGTCCCATCCGTTGAAGTCACCGATCAACGCAACGTCGCGGGCGTTCGGAGCCCAAACAGCGAAGTGCGCTCCGCCGCCCGGTAGCAGCTGCGCACCGAGGTGGTTGTACATGCGGGTATGAGTGCCCTCGTTGAATAGATGAACATCGAGATCGCCAAGGAGTTCCATAGGGAACAGCCTACCGACTCAGAGCGCGCCTCCTGCTGCGAGAATCCGGGAGTATGCCGAGCAGAGCCGACACCCGGTGCGCTCGCAACCATCGATCGAGAGGACCTAATGCCGTACCGCACGATCATCGAACCGTTCCGGATACACACCGTTCAGGCGATCGACCTGCCGACCGTCGAGGAACGCGAAGCCGCGCTCCGACGCGCCGGTTTCAACCTCTTCGGATTACACGCCGACAAGGTGATCATCGATCTCCTGACCGACTCCGGGACCGGTGCGATGTCGTCCGAGCAGTGGGCGGGGATGATGCGTGGCGATGAGTCGTATGCCGGGAGTCGTAGCTTCTTCCGGTTCGAGAAGGCGGTGAAGGACCTCACAGGATTCTCAGAAGTGATCCCGACCCATCAAGGTCGCGCCGCAGAGAAGATCCTCTTCTCGGTCATGGTCTCCGAGGGCGACGTCGTGCCGAACAACACACACTTCGACACAACGAGGGCGAACGTCGAGTACCAGGGTGCCGAGGCGCTGGATCTGGTCGGCGCATCCGAACCATCCGAGATTCTGCCGTTCAAGGGCAACATGGACATCGACGCGTTGCGAGCGTCTATCGAACGTGTCGGTGCCGATCGGGTTCCGCTCGTGATGATGACGGTCACGAACAACTCCGGCGGCGGGCAGCCCGTCTCGATGGAGAACCTGCGGGCCGTCCGAGCCGTCTGCGACGAGTACGGGATCCCACTCTTCCTCGATGCTTGTCGTTTCGCCGAGAACGCGTGGTTCATCAAACTCCGCGAGGAGGGCTACGCCGATCGGACACCCAAGGAGATCGCCCGTGAGATGTTCTCCCTGGCCGACGGTTGCACCATGTCGGCGAAGAAGGATGGGTTGGTCAACATCGGCGGGTTCCTCGCCATGAACGACCACGAGACGTCCCTGCAATCCAGGAATCTGCTCATCTTGACCGAAGGGTTCCCGACGTACGGAGGTCTCGCCGGATACGACCTCGAGGCGCTCGCTCAGGGGCTCGAGGAGGTCCTCGATGAAAACTACCTGCGCTACCGCATCCGATCCACGGGGTATCTCGCAGACAAGGTCTCCGAGGCCGGTGTCCCGATCGTGCAACCGGCGGGGGGTCACGCCGTCTACATCGACGCCAAGGCGATGCTGCCGCACATCCCGCCGCACGAGTACCCGGCGCAGGCGCTCGCTATCGAGCTCTACCGCAACGGCGGTGTCCGCGGAATCGAGATCGGGACCGTGATGTTCGGCCGTCCGGGGGTGGACGGCGCGCCCGACGAGCCCGCAGCCATGGAGTTGCTGCGACTCGCCATTCCGCGCCGAACGTACACACAAAGTCACATCGACTACGTGGCTGAGGTTGTCATCGATGTCGCGGCCGGAGCGTCGGAGATGCGCGGTTACCGCATCGTCGAGCAGGCCCCATGGCTCCGGCACTTCACGGCGCGGTTTGAGCCGATTGCGTATCAGTAGATCAGTAGATCAGGTCTGTGATGGCCTGGTGATCGTCGACTCTCGCGGCAAACGCGTCGTGCGTCGGTCTGCTACCCGGCGTCCTTCTGGCGTCTCCTTGTCGGAAGCCTACGCTGCGCTGCGGCGCGGTCTTCGCCATGAACGTGCAGCGTTGCGCCTGCGAGTTCGAGTCGCCGAGCGAGCGCGGTTCGGAACTTCTTTGTGATGGCGGCGAACCCCGTCAACGGGATGAGCGCACCCTGGGCAAGGCGTTCCTTCTCGCCTTCGTCGATCACCCTCGGCACGGGCGCAGCGAGTGGCTTCCCCGGTTCGCCGATATCCAGAAGTGTGGTGATCGCCCCATCTCCATCGGGATTCAACGTGAGCCGGACATACCAGGGCAGCGTCTCGGCGCTCTCGTCGAAGTCGAGTGCCATCTCGTCGACGTCTTCATACGGAACCCTGAAGGCCCAGTCGCCGACCGGCCCGCCGGCGACGAGGTAGAGCGCTCGGTCCGACAACAACCAGAACAGGACGAACCCCTCGGACGTCCTCCGATCGAGACCGGCCGCGGAACGGTCGAATGTCTCGTCATTGACGAGCAGCGGCCGCGCCTTCGCACGAGCCTCGCTTCTGCCGAGATTCAGCACCTGCTGTTTGAATGCATCGAGAAGCGCCATCCCCAAAGCGTAGCCGCACGATCGGACCGCACCGGTAGGGTGCGGGTTCCATGTCTGCCACCGAGGACGATCGTCACGAACCGCACGACGAGGGGGCAGTCCCGCGCCCTCTCGATTCCGAGGCGTCGTGGACGCGAGACGAATGGGATCGCATGTGGCGCCCGTCGATGTGGCTCAGAGAATCCCCAGGCGAACACGGCATCCACGCCTGGCACATCGTCGCCATCGTTGCCCTCACCGCCTACGCGAATATCATCACAAATCGGGTCCTCGACCCCTGGTGGCACATCCCGTTCAATCTCGGGATCCTCGGCGTCGCCGTCGCGATCGCCCGGCATTCAGGGGCCGGCGCAACAGACCTCGGCTATCGCAGAGATCGGATCAGTCGCGGTTTGGTGGTAGGGGGGATCGTCATGGGGGTGATTGGCGCAGGGATCCTGGTCGGCGTCGCGATGCCGTTCACCCGGGACCTCTTCCGCGACGATCGTGTGATCGAGCGGTCCATGTGGGTCGTCCTGTTCGACGCTCTCATCCGGATACCGGTCGCTACGGCATTCTACGAGGAGACACTATTCCGGGGGGTTCTGTTCGGCATGTTCGCCCGCAGATGGGCCCCTCTCTGGGCCGCGCTGGCCACGAGCCTTCTCTTCGGGTTGTGGCATATCCTCCCGACGCTCGACACGCTGCTCACCAATCCTGCCGGCGAGAACATCGACAGCGTCCCGGAGATCGCCTTGGCCCTGACCGGCAGCGTGTTGGGCACCGCCCTCGCAGGGTTCGGCTTCCTGTGGCTGCGGCTGCGGGCGAACAGCACCGTGGCTCCTGTGATGGCTCACATCGCGACCAACTCGTTCGCCCTTCTGACGGCACTGTTCGTCGTGCGAGCGCTGGGCTGACGTTCCTCGACAGGGCTGCAGTCAATCCCTTTCGACCGGGATCACCGTCAAGGTGGTGACTTCACACCGGATATTCACGACGCGGCTCGACACCGTCTCGACGTTCCACTCTGCCGTTTCGCCGGGGGCGAGACCCTCGACAGAATCTTCGAGATGAGAGAGGAGGGCGCCGGTTCCCCTGCGCTTCAGGTCGATACCGATGTCGTAGTCGAGGGTCTGCGCGAGGGTCGAGCCGTTTCGAATCGACCCACTCGCTCGCAACATCCCTTCGTGACGCTCGCACACATCCATCGTCACTCGCACGATGACCACCGTGCCATCCTGGGGATACCGGGTGGTCGGTCCGACACTGGGAGAGCGAAGGACAACGGGTTCGGTCACCGGGACATTGACCATCTCGATGGCGTTTCCAGACACGGCGGCCGACGTCGATACCGTCTCCTCGGTCGATTCCGAATCGGCGGCTCCGGCAGTGTCGGTCCCGGACAGAAGACCGAAGACAACGGCCACAAGAGCGACGATCGCGACTGCACCGGCGGCCATCGCACCCCACGTGATGTACTGCCAGTGCTCATCGGTTATCCGGGACGGAGGCGCCGGGTCTGTCCCGGGGTCCTCGCCGGTGGTAAACACCTGCTCACCGCACGAGCTGCAGAATCGAGCGACGGCGTCCGGGAGTTCGGCTCCGCACGCCACGCACTTCAACGAATCCATCTCCATGATGTCGGCGGATCATCCACAGAGCTTGAAGGTGCTCTGCGAGCCCACAGTTCCCACGGGCTTGACAGTTGGAGGATCCCGCGCGAGAGTTCTCGGTGTCAGGTGACCTTTGTGGTCGCGGTGCCGAGCGAGGAGGAGTCGAGGAATGATCCGGCGTACGCAGCCGAACACCCCCCAGGCGACCCTCGCGCGCGCCCGTTTCCGGTTCTGACCCGGTAGCAGCGTTCAAGCGAGGTAGCCGCCCACCGGGCGGCTTTTTCAATGGCCGCAACTGCCCATTCCGGACGACCCAGGACACGACATGATCCCCGTACGAGCCTATTTCACCCTCCTCACCGACTACCTGAGACCCCTGCGGCCACGGGTGGTGTTGCTCAGCGTCGTCCTCTTCGGGACGATCGGCCTGCAACTCCTCAACCCACAGCTCATCAAGCGGTTCATCGACGGTGCCCTCGAGGGCAGCGGGGCGAGCGCCCTCGTTCCACTCGCCGTCACGTTCATGCTGGTCGCGGTGGTCCAGCAGGCGCTGGCGATCTGGTCGACCTATCTCGCCGAGGACATCGGCTGGACGGCGACGAACAATCTTCGGGCGAACCTGACCGATCACGTGCTCCATCTCGACATGGGCTTTCACAAGGGCCACTCGTCCGGTGAGCTCATCGAGCGCATCGATGGCGACGTCACGGCACTGTCGAACTTCTTCTCAGCAATGATGATCAAAGTCGTCGGCAACGGAGCGCTCGTGATTGGCGTTCTCGTGATGCTGTGGCTCGAAAGCTGGATCGTCGGTCTCAGCGTCACCGTCTTCACTGTTCTCGCCCTGGGTGTGATGACCGGCCTCCACCGGGTAGCGGTCCCCCGTTGGAAGGCGATCCGGGCAACCGCCGCTGAGGCATTCGGCTTCGTCGGTGAAGTTGTCGAGGGTACGGAGGACATCACCGCGAATGGCGCCGGGCCGTACATGGAAGAGCGCTTCAATGAGATCCTACGCCGGTGGCTCCCGCAGACGATCCGCGGCTGGATGGGCTGGGCGTGGATGTGGAGCACCACGATCATCCTCTACGGCCTCTCGACGTCGATCGTCTTCATCCTCGGTTCGTGGCTCTTCGGAATCGGAACGCTGACGATCGGCTCCGTCTATCTGGTGTTCCACTACGTCGAGATGACCAGGCACCCGATGGAGCAGATTCGGGCTCAGATGGAAGACCTCCAGAAGGCAGGAGCAGCTATCGCGCGCGTCGACGAGTTGATGACCACGTCAACACAACTCAAAGCCGAGGGCGACCGACCGATCAACGGCGGTGCCCTTCGTGTCGAATTCGACGACGTCACCTTCTCGTACGCCGACGGCGACGACGATGCCGACGAGATCGTGCTCCACGACGTCAGCTTCGACATCGCACCGGGGCGAGTCGTCGGCCTACTCGGTCGAACCGGCAGCGGGAAGTCGACGATCGCCCGCCTCATCACCAGGCTCTATGAACCCCAGGCAGGGATCGTGCGCCTCGGTGATGTAGCCACCTGGGATGCACAACTCGCGGACTTCCGGAAACGCGTTGGCATGGTCACCCAGGACGTCCAGCTGTTCCGAGCGTCGGTTCGCGACAACTTGACGTTCTTCAACGACGAGATCCGTGAGGAACACATCCTCGACGCGATCCACCGTCTCGAACTCGACTCGTGGCTTGCGTCGCTTCCCGACGGTCTCAACACACTCCTCGAGTCCGGGAGTGGAGGACTCTCGGCCGGGCAGGCGCAACTCCTCGCGTTCACACGAATCTTCCTGGAAGACCCCGGCGTGGTCGTTCTCGACGAGGCGTCGTCACGTCTGGATCCTGCGACGGAGGCGCTCATCGAACGCGCCGTCGATCACCTCCTCGAGGGACGGACCGGCATCGTCATCGCCCACCGGCTCGGCACGGTCACCCGGGCCGACGACATCCTCATCCTCGACGACGGTCGGGTTGTTGAGTTCGGCGAGCGTTCCGCGCTCGCGGCCGACCCGAATTCGAGATTCTCGGATCTACTGGCCACCGGCATGGAGGAGGTGCTCGCATGACGGCCCGCTCTCAGGCACCCATCTCTCGAGTCGTGCTGGCCCTGATCCGGAACCAGTGGCTTCGCTACTTGTCGAGCCTCGTGATGTGGATCACGATCTGGACGGCACCGATCATCGTCGGGCTCCTCATCGCTGCGTTCTTCGACCAGCTCACCGGAGAAGCCGCCGGCTGGAATCTCGCCACGATCGTGGCCGTGCTCTGGGCCTATCTGGCCGCGCGCATCGGCGCCGTGTTCGTGGCGATGCGCCTCCACTCGGGCTTGCTCTTCCGCGCGGGAGCGGGGATGCGCGGGTCGATGCTCGCCTGGATCTTCTCGCTGCCGGGTGCTCGCCCGGTTGCCGAAACGCCCGGCGAGGTCGTGTCGCGCTTTCGTGACGACGTCGACCACACGCTCGAGGCGATGGACTTCACCGTCGACTTCGTCGGATCGACCGTATCGGCAATCGTAGCGATCGCCATCCTCTTCACAATCGACCCGACCATGACACTCGTCGTGTTCGCACCCGTGGCGATTGTCATCCTGGTCGTGAGCCGAACCGGTTCAACGATCCGCCGGTACCGCACGGCGGCTCGCGAATCGACGGAGGCGATCACGGGATTCCTCGGCGAGACGCTCGGTTCGGTTCAGTCGGTGAAGGTCGCCGGAGCGGAAGAGACGATGCTCCGCCACTTCGACGAACTGAACGCTGTGCGACGCAAGATGATGGTTCGCGATCGCACGTTCACCGCGGGGCTCGAAGCGGTGTTCCACAACACCGTCAGCATTGGAACCGGGCTCATTCTGATCCTGGCCGCCGGGGCGATCTCCACGGACGGGTCGGCCGGCTTGACCGTCGGCGAGTTCAGCCTGTTCGTCTACTTGCTCGCCATGGTGACGGACTCCGCATACTTCGTTGGTCTCTTCATCGCCAGGGTCAAGCAAGCGGGAGTGTCGGTCGATCGAATCATCTCATTGATGAGAGGGGCGATATGGCGCGACCTCGTCGCTGATCGCGACCTGTTCACTGAGTCCCCACCCGGCGTTCGACCGGGATCAGCGGAGGTCTCGGATGTGGATCTCAACGGGATCCCCCTGTTGTCCGTCCGCGGCCTCAGCTACCACTACCCGTCGTCGGGCGCCGGCATTGAGTCGGTCGATCTCGACGTGGAGTCGGGTGGGTTCGTCGTGATAACCGGACGGATCGGCTCAGGCAAGACGACACTCCTGCGAAGCGTGCTCGGTCTCGTGCCTCTCGAGGGCGGAGCGATATCGTGGAAGGGTGAGACGGTCGACGATCCCGCCTCCTTCATGAGTCCGCCGCGCACGGCCTACACGCCGCAGGTGCCGCGCCTGTTCTCCCTCACCCTCGGGGAGAATCTGACTCTGGGCGCTGACGCAAGCGATGGAGAGGTTGTTGCTGCCATTCGCACGGCCACGATGGAACAGGATCTCGAAGGCATGCACGATGGTCTGGAAACGATGGTCGGTCCGCGTGGAGTCCGGTTGTCCGGTGGGCAGATCCAGCGGTCGGCCGCAGCCAGGATGCTGGTCCGTCGGCCCGAACTGCTCGTCTTCGACGACCTCTCGAGTGCGTTGGACGTCGAGACCGAACAGATCCTCTGGGACCGCCTGTTCGAAGACGGTTCGGGGGCAACTGCCCTCGTCGTCTCCCACCGCAAACCTGCCCTCCAGCGGGCCGACCTCGTCGTGGTTATGAAGGACGGGGAGATCGAGGCAACGGGCACCTCGGAAGAGCTCCTGAAGACGTCCGACGAGTTCAGGCGTCTGTGGGCGACAGAGGAGCCTGGCGCGGAGTAGCGGAGTAGCCCAGTGCTGCCCCGGTTGATTGGGATCTGTCTCAGCTACCCAGCTACTCAGGGTCGCGTGATCGACAGCACTTCTATCTTGAACGTGAGTGCTTCACCGGCCAGTTCGTGATTCGCATCGAGGACGACGGTGTCCTTCTTCACCTCGAGAACGATCGCGGCTTGGCCGGTGTTGAGGTAGACCTGATCGCCCACGGCGACGTCGCCCTGGTCGGGACCGTATGGCACCTCGACAACGTTCTCGTCGGACCATTCCCCGTAGGCCTCGGCGGGAGGAATCCGCACCTCGCGCGACTCGCCGATCCTCAATCCGCGAACCGCATCGTCGAATCCGGGTATCACCTGACCGGTGCCGACCTCAAACGAGAATGGCGTGCCTCGCTCGCGAGACGAGTCGAAGGACGAGCCATCGTCGAGGGTGCCGTCGTAGTGAACTTCCACGAGATCTCCGTCTTGGACCATGAAGGCTCCCCCAGTGTCATCGGTCTGCTCCACATCGACGGCCGCCTCGGTCCTGTTCGACACCTGGGCAGCGTCATCGCTTACGGTCGCTGTGTCGCTAGCAGAACAGGCGCCCACCATCAGGGAGATCGCGATCGTTGTCAGGATGAGATGACGCTTGAGCATGAGGGGCTCCGAGCCGATGTATGAGGAGTAGGTCAGCCTACGGCGTACCCTTGGGTAAGCGAGCGAACGGGACGAGATGACCTCCGAACGACCGACCGAATCGACGACAACGCTCCAGACGGTGGAGTTCATCGACACCTGGCTGAACAACAACGCTATGTGGGTCGATGCACGAGTGACGGACTTTGCCCTCGACGTGCGCACGCTCCTTTCGACCGATGCCCTCACCAAGAATGAGGCTCGCGAGTCGGTCGGGGCCGACGCCTAGGCCCTCCGAGGCCGGCCTCGATCCCCGCGGCCTATCCTCACGGCATGGCCGACTACACACCACCGCTGCGCGATATCAAGTTCGTCCTGCGTCACATCGCGAACCTCGATGAGATCATCGGGTACCCCGGCTTCGAGCATGTTGATTCCGAGACGATCGACGGTGCCCTCGACGAGGCGGGTCGCTTCATGGCAGAAGTTGTCGCCCCGACGAATCGCGCCGGCGACGAGATCGGTGCGACCTGGGTCGAAGGGAACGTCATCACCCCGGACGCCTTCAAGGACGCCTGGCGCAAGTACGTCGATGCCGGGTGGAGCGCCGTCACCGGCCCACCGGAGTATGGGGGCCACGGTTTCCCCGAAACGGTCGGATTCGCCGTCAGCGAGATGTTCGTCTCGGCCAATCTGGCGTTCTCCCTCAACCCGATGTTGACCGGCTCGGCGATCACCGTGATCAGGGACCATGCCGATGACGACCTTCGCGCGACGTATCTCGAGAAGCTCGTGACCGCCGAGTGGACCGGAACGATGGTCCTCACCGAGCCGGAGGCGGGCTCTGACGTAGGCGCTCTCCGCACAAAAGCAATCCCGAACGACGACGGCACCTACCGCATCAACGGGTCGAAGATCTTCATCACGTGGGGTGATCACGACCTTGCCGACAACATCATCCATCTGGTTCTCGCAAGACTCCCCGATGCTCCCCCGGGAACAAGAGGTATCTCGCTCTTCGTTGTCCCGAAGATGCTCGTCAACGATGACGGCACGATCGGAGCATGGAACAACGTCGAGACCGTGTCGATCGAGCACAAGCTCGGGATCCATGGAAGCCCAACCTGTGTGCAGGCGTACGACGACTCGATCGGCTACCTCATCGGCGAGCCGAACCGGGGCATGAGCTACATGTTCGCCATGATGAACCAGGCCAGACGCGAAGTCGGACTCGAGGGGCTCGGTATCTCCGACCGTGCGTACCAACAGGCCGTGGAGTACGCGAAAGAACGCACCCAGGGTCGGGCCGTCGGCACGCCCAGGACCGAAGTCTCCCCGATCATCAAACACCCGGACGTTCGCCGAATGCTCATGACGATGAAGGCGTACAACGAGGCCGCCCGGGCTCTTCTCTACGACACCGCAGCTTCGGGTGAGCGGATGCATCACCACCCCGACGAGTCAGGCCGGCGCGCCGGTAGCGACCGAGTCGCGCTGCTCACACCGGTGGCGAAAGCCTGGTGCACCGACGTCGGCGTCGAGATGACATCCGTTGGAATCCAGGTCCACGGTGGCATGGGCTACGTGGAAGAGACCGGGGCCGCCCAGCACTATCGAGACGCCCGAATCACACCCATCTACGAGGGTACGAACGGCATTCAGGCGATCGATCTCGTGATGCGCAAGCTCCCGATGGACGGCGGGGGTGTTGTCCGAGCGTATCTCGATGAAATGGCCGCGCTCGAAGGTCCTCTTGTTGAGAGCGGCGATCCCCGCCTCGAAACGATCGGCAAGATGCTCCTCGCAGGCACCGCGTCATTGAGCGATGCCACGGAGTGGCTGCTGGCCTGTGAGGATCCTAACGACCGACTCGCTGGAGCAACGCCGTATCTCAAGATGTTCGGGATCATCGCAGGCGGCTACTACCTGGCACGCCTCGCGCTCGCCGCCACCGCTGAAGGCAGCGATTCATGGCTCGATGCGAAGATCAACACCAGCGCGTTCTATGCCGAGCAACTACTGCCGACCTCCTTCGGCCTCCTCCCGTCGGTGAAGGCAGGAGCCGCGGGCCTGTTCTCCGTCCCAATCGAAGGTCTGGAAACAGCGAAATGACCGACCAACCACCCAGGAGAGGCGCCGTGTTCTTCGATCTCGATCGAACGATCATCAGCGGGTCATCCGTGTTCACCCTCGGATGGGCGGCCTATCGCGCCGGCATGGTCACCAACCGAGAGGTCGTGGCCGACGCGACAAACGCCGCGAGGTTCCTGGTTGCAGGGGCTTCCGATGAGAAGACTGACGCGGTCAAGACCCGGGTCCTTCAGGCGATTCAAGGAGTCACCGTCGAGAGGATGTCCGAACTCGGGAAGCAGATCATCCCGCGACTCGAAAGCGAGGTCCGACGGGAAGCCCGAGGGCTCATCGACCTCCATCACGCGGCAGACCGCGATACCTACATCGTGTCGGCTTCCCCCATCGAGATCGTCGATGACTTCGCGGCGGCAATCGGGCTCACGGGAGGAATCGGCACGGTGGCCGCGGTCGACAACGGCGTCTATACCGGGGAGCTCGCAGAGCCGTTCTGCTACGGCGAGGGAAAGGCGATCGCGATCCGGAAACTTGCTGAGGAGAAAGGCTACGACCTTCTCCTGTCGTATGCGTACACGGACTCGGCCGGGGATCTCCCAATGCTCGAGATCGTCGGCCATCCGGTGGCGGTCAACCCGGATCGTACGCTGGAGACCATCGCCTACCACCGTGGCTGGCCGATCGTCGAATTCAGCCGGGCACGCAAGAAGGTCATGAAACGCACCACGGCCGCAGTTGGAGCCGCTGGTATGGCGGGCGCAGCGTTCGCCGTGGGTGTAGGCGCCGGCAGGCGAGCCGCTGCCCGTCAGAGCCTCGTCCGGCGCGTCCTCGGCTGATGCGGGCCTGAATCGAAACCAGTTCGATCCTCGGTGTACCGCGTTGGCGCCACTACCTTTGCGAGCGGCCGCATCCGGCCGGCCTCTCTATGACTGGTGACCTCACCTTGACCAACGAACTCGCCACCGACACGACCTTCGCCGACCTCGGCATCGCTCCTGAACTCCTCAGCGTCCTAGCCGAAGCCGGATTTGAGACACCGTTCCCCATCCAGGCAATGACCATCCCGGACGGCCTCGCAGGCATCGACGTACTCGGAAAGGCGAAAACCGGTTCGGGTAAGACTCTCGCATTCGGCCTCCCGATCGTCGAGGGCCTCGTGCGGGCAGAGCCATTTCATCCGAGAGCCCTCGTGCTCGTCCCGACCCGGGAATTGGCGATGCAGGTCACGCGTGACCTCGCCCCTCTCGTCGCTGTTCGAGGACTCAGCCTTGTCACCGTCTACGGCGGTGCCTCGATGCAGGCCCAAATCGATGCGCTCGATGCCGGCGTCGAACTCATCATCGCTACGCCGGGACGTCTCATCGACCTCATGGAACGACGCAAGGCGCGTCTTGATGACATCAGTGTCGTCTGCATCGACGAGGCCGACCAGATGGCCGATATGGGTTTCATGCCCCAGGTTCGCAAGATCATGTCAGCCGTTCCTGACAAGCATCAGACCTACCTCTACTCGGCAACTCTGGATGCTCAGGTGCAGGAGTTGGTCGACCGGTACATGACCGACCCGGTCACCCACCACGTTGAATCTGACAGCGACCATGTCGACACATTGGAGCACCGGTTCCTGAAGGTTCATCACCTCGACAAGCCGAAGATGGCGGCAGAGATCAGCAGGACTGCTGACAGAACGCTCATGTTCACTCGGACGAAGTGGGCTGCCGACGATCTGACGAAACGACTCCGAGAGATCGGAATCAGTGCGGCCGCTATCCATGGAGATCTCCCGCAGCAGAAACGCGAACAGTCGCTGTCGCGCTTCCGAGAGGGAAAGGCGACGGTCCTCGTCGCCACCAATGTTGCGGCCAGGGGACTTCATATCGAGGGTGTCGACATCGTGCTCCACTATGACCCGCCGGACGATCCGAAGACGTATCTCCATCGATCCGGCCGAACGGCACGCGCCGGAGAAGAGGGGCTGGTTGTCACGTTCGTCGAATGGGACCAGGTGAACGAGGTACTCGGCATCCAGCGGAGGGCCGGGTTGAACGTGCCGATCATCAAGATGTTCTCGAATGACGAGCGAGTCTCGGATCTCTTCGCGTGGCAGCCACCGGAGGAGTCGGCCCCCTTCAAGCCGGGGTCCCAACGGAAGATCCGCCGACGCCGCGGCTTCTGAACCAATCCACCGCCGATCGCCAACTTTCGACAGCTCACAGCCCACGACTCATCTAGGGTGACGCACCCGTTTCCCGATCATCAGGAGTTTCCTATGGCCGCTCAGCACAAGAATCCGCCCGAGATGTCCATCGACCTCTCAAGGACCTACACCGCGACACTCGACACGAGTGCCGGTGAGATCGCGATCGAGTTCTACGCCGCCGATGCACCGCAGACCGTGAACAACTTCGTCTTCCTCGCACGAGACGGCTTCTACGACGACGTGATCTTCCACCGGACGATCTCCGGGTTCATGGTCCAGGGCGGCGATCCGACCGGTACCGGCACCGGTGGGCCGGGCTACCGGTTCCGTGATGAACTCGGACACTCCAAGACGAAGTACGACCGCGGCATTGTGGCGATGGCGAACTCTGGCCCGAACACGAACGGCTCCCAGTTCTTCATCTGCCACGACAACGCCGGTCTGCCGAACGCCTACACGATCTTCGGTGAAGTCATTTCCGGCATGGACGTCGTGGACACCATTGCAACGGCACCGAAGGGTGCACAAGACCGTCCTCACAACCCGGTGAAGATCAACTCGGTGACGATCAGCGAGACCGAGTAGCGGAGGGGCCGAGTAGCCGGGTAGCTGGGAAGGCTCCTCTCCCACGGAGTGGGGGAGGTGGCGGCTGGGAGCTGGCAGCTGGTAGCTCTCTTCCCCCCTACGTCGCTGGCGCTCCGCGTCCCCCGGACAGTTCACACTGACGCTAGGGCGCGGTCGTCGTCGTGGCCGCGGTCGTCGTCGTGGCCGCGGTCGTCGTCGTGGCCGCGGTCGTCGTCGTGGCCGCGGTCGTCGTCGTGGCCGCGGTCGTCGTCGTCGTGGCCGCGGTCGTTGTCGTCGTGGCCTCGGTTGTCGTCGGCACCGTCGTATCGGGGGGTGGCTTCGTCGTCGTGGTGGTTGCTGGTTCCGCGGGTTTCGGGAGCTTGTAGTTCCAACTCCATGACTGGGTCGTGACCGTGTCGTCGGCATGGGTCATCACGCGGGTCACCGTGTTGCCCGACCGCTCCGACGTGCAGGTGCGGCCACCGTTGTTCCCGTAGAAGGTCACGGTGATGGACCCGCTGGTGTGCGACGTGTCGATGAACACCGGCGCGTCAGAGTCGTTGCGAAACTTCACGTCCGGGGCAGGGAACCCAAGCGTTGCCTCACGAATGTACGGGTATCGACTGAAGTAGATGCTGTGCGGCCTGTGTTCGACGTCCTCGTAGCACCCGAAGAAGATGGCGTTGTAGAACGTCGTCGCGAACTGGCTGGTACCTCCGCCGATATTGATCGGGCTATCGCAGCACGAAATCTCGCCGTTGATTATCGCACCGGCACGCACGTACCCCTCGGCGAGTGTGCGCTTCCCTGCGGTGTCGTTTACCGAGAAGACCTCCCCCGGCATGACGATCGATCCGTCGATCTCGTCGGCCAGAAGTTGGATATTGGTGACCCGACTCGCGCAACACGGGTGATAGGTAGTGAACGTGGAGACTTCATCGAACGGACCCATCGCCTCGGCCATCTCCGTCGTTAGCACCGGCATGCCCCCGGCCATCATCGGCAACCGTGCCAATCCGGTGTCAAGTGCCGCGTCGATGACAACACCGGGGACGGCGTCGAGGTCGACAACGACGCCCGGTGAGGACGGGACGATCACAACGGCGTGCGTGTTCTTGTCGAACGTGAACGAGGCCTCGACGGGCTCGCTGACGAACCGGTCTATTTGCCGTTCCGCGATGTCGCGAAGCACAGCCTCGTCCAGTTCCACGACGAAGGCCGCCGGAGAGTTCACAACGATCTCACTTCGCAGCGCGGATGCGAGGCCGGCGGTCGTGATCGCGAGACGCTGTGCAGATCCCTCCCACCAGAGATACACCGGTTCGCCGATGAGTTCGTTGGCGCGTGCAACGGCAACGTCGACGTCAACGTTCGTGATGGTCGGATCGAGATCGGTCAATGGAAGTGCGACCGGAAGCCGTTCGAACGTGGCAAGTGACCTAGAAATGGCGTCGAATGCCTGCGGACGATCCAGCAGGGAACCCGGTCGCGGATATTCGGGTACGGCAACCGCGTTCTCCACCAGCACAGCTCCCTCGTATGCGGGTTGATCCACGACGGATCGGTCCCAGCCGAAGAGCACTGCTTCGGTCATCTCCTCGTCAATCGTGGTCGGGATCACGATCACGACGGGCGATCGCCATGAGCTGAACCAACCGCCGACATCCGAGAGGAATCCGCCGTTACGTCGTTGTCTCAAGGCATCTTCGACCACGGCCTTCTCGTCGACTGCGAGACCTGCGGCTGCAGGATCGAGCACAACCTCTTCGCCGTCGACGATGAACGGCGCCGGGGCCGCAATCAGTCGCGCCTCGTAGTCGGCAATCGCGGCGACGGCTTCCTCGGTGGACAATCTGGAGAGATCGACTTCTGCTGCTGCGACGTTGCGCCCGACCCGATCGGGATGCAGGACCTCGTCGTAGGCGTAGACACCTGCAACGATCATGATGAGCACGATCGGCACGGCGATCGCGATCGAGATCAGTATGCGGCGCAAGGCGTCCCCCGTTTGGTCAAGGTAGAGCGCAAGTGTATGCCGAACCACTGTTTGTCCAACGACTCTCCGGACAAACGCACGCGGGACGCCGGCGCCTGGCTTCCTACTCGAAGACTCTTGGGATCTCCAGCGGTGCCCAGTTGGGTTCCTCGTAATCGCCGACTGTTTGCCGTTCGGGAAGGTCGAGCGGCTCGGGTGTTAGGTCCTCGTAGGCGATCTGGTTGAGGAGGTGGCGGATGACATTGAGACGACCGGCCTTCTTGTCCTCGAGATCTGCCAGGTGCCAAGGCGCCCACTCGGTGTTCGTGTGCTCGAATGTTGCATCACGAGCGCGCGAGTAGTCGACCCATCGGGACCGCGCCGTCAGATCCATCGGGCTGAGCTTCCACCGCTTCTTCGGATCGGTGTTCCGTGCCTGGAATCGGCGCTCCTGCTCGTCGTCACTCGTATGAAGCCAGTACTTGATGAGGAAGATCCCATCGTCGGTGATCTCCCGCTCGAACGCCGGACAGAGCGTGAGGAACTGCTTGTATTGATCATCGGTGCAGAATCCCATGACCCGCTCCACGTTCAGCCGGTTGTACCAGGAACGGTCGAAGAGGACCATCTCCCCGGCTGCAGGAAGATGAGCGACGTATCGCTGTAGGTACCACTCTGATTTTTCGCGGTCGCCGGGGGCGGGAAGCGCGACGGTTCTCACGATTCTGGGATTCAGCCGGCGAGTGATCGTCTTGATCGTCCCACCCTTACCAGCGGCATCCCTGCCTTCGAAGATGACGATGATCCGTAGGCCCCGATCCTTGATCCACGCCTGCAACTTCGCAAGCTCGATCTCGAGTTCGGCGAGCCGCTTCTCGTACTTCTTGGTCTTCATCCACGGAATCGTAGCCGCCGACGCCCACCGACCCTCCAGTCGGCCATCACGATGCTCTGCGCCGCTCCCGATCTCGGAGACGGCGTCGCAACCTGCGGCGCTCCCCCGCGTCCATCCCACCCCAGACGCCCTCTGCCTGGGCCGTCTCAAGCGCAAACGAGAGACACTCCTCGCGGACCGGGCATCCTTGACAGATGGCTTTCGCCGCGTTCGCGGCCGATGGAGCATCGCTGGGCGGGAAGAACACTTCGGCCGGGTATGAGGCGCAGGCAGCTTCCTCGTACCAGGGTTCCTGGGCATCGAAGAACAGTTCGTTGACTACGGACACCATGTCGTCGCTCCGCCTCGCGGTTCGTCATGAGGAAACGCTGCGGGCACCCAGAATGTTCCCGGGGGTTCTACGGCATGGGCCGGGCAGCGACGTCGTCAAATGACCAGCTCAGATCGCTATCGCATCGAACGACGCCCTCAACACGGCCGACGAGTTCCTCGAGCAGTTTGGCATCGGTCCGCGTGGGGACCTCCCCGGTCAGGGTCACCACACCATCTGCAACCCTGACGGACACATCGGGCGAGTCGAGCATGAGGATTCTTCGGATGACGCCGCGCTCAACGGCATCCGCGATGACATCGTCGTCTCTGGCAAACGCGACCAGGATGTCTCCCCGGCTAACGATTCCCTCAAGGTGGCCATCCGGGTCGACAACCGGGAGTCGTTTCACGTTCTGCTCGGTCATGAGACGAGCCGCTTCCGAGAGCATTGTGTTGCGATCGACCACAAACAGGGACGTCGTCATCACCGCGCCTACGGTCGATGGCACTCTGGACTTCTTCTCGCCGAACACCGTGTCGAAGACACGCCGCCGTCCGATCGCTCGATCGGCTTCGGCCTCAACGAAATCGGCTTCGGTGATGATTCCGACCACGGTTCCGTCGTCGGCAACGACGGGGAGACCGGACACCCCACGGTCGATCATTGCCCGGGCTGCGTGCTTCAACGACCAGTCCGGGCGCGCCACCTCGACCTCCGCTGTCATGACGTCGATGACTCTCATGCCATGCTCCCTACTTGACGGCCGGAAGTGCACCCGAGTCTACTGAGTCCACTCCTCAGGCGGGTACTGATGCTCGTGCCTGGTGGCGACCCGGGCGGCGTACGCTGCCGCCTCGCTGCGTCGCGACATCTCCATCTTCGCGAGAAGATTCGACACGTAGTTCTTCACCGTCTTCTCGGCGAGGAACATCTCCTCAGCGATCTGACGGTTGGTCTTCCCGTCCGCAATGAGATCGAGGATCCGCCTCTCCTGCGGAGAAAGTCTGCGTATGAGCGGATCGTCGACGGTGTGCCCACGAAGTCGATCGAAGAGTGGTTCGGCCATGGCAGGATCGAGCAGCGTCTCGCCGGCACCGACTCTCCGGATGCTGTCGATGAGCGCCTCGGCGTCGATCCTCTTCAAGACGTATCCGGAGGCGCCGGCCATGATCGCCGACATCAATGCATCTTCATCCGCGAACGAAGTGAGGATAAGTACTCCGACATCTGGCCACCGCTCGACGATCTCCCGGCATGCCTCGACGCCGGAACCGTCCGGTAGTCGAACATCCATGACGACAACGTCGGGGGCGTCATATCCGACCCGCCGAACCCCTTCTTTGGCCGTGCCGGCTTCACCGACCACCGAGAGGTCATCGTACGAGTCGATGAGCGATCGGAGCCCGCGGGGAACGACCTCGGGATCGTCAACAAGAACGACTCTGAGCAAACCTGCGGGCTTCTTCTTGCGTGGCACGACCGCAACTTACTGCATTGAGGACACTGGGGAGGGCCGAATGGCCCAGTCTGAGACCGAGTAGCCTGCACCCGTGACGTTGAGACAGTTCACACCGGCCCGGCTCCGCGACCTCGTCGAGGGCGCAGCCGCCGTGGCCGGACAGACCGACCTTCAAACGATTCTGGCGACGACGGTTGAGATTGCGATGGATCTCACCGGTGCGCCGCATGCCGCCCTCGGGGTCGTCGGCCAACATGGCGGGCTCGTCGACTTCGTCCACGCCGGTCTCGATCCAGAGACAGCCGAAACGATCGGTGCACCCCCAAAAGGCCGCGGCCTCCTCGGTCTCATCTCCCGTGAAGGTGAGACGGTTCGAATCGACCAAATCTCCGATCACTCGGCCTCGATCGGCATGCCGTCGCATCACCCACATATGGGTTCATTCCTCGGCGTGCCGGTGCGTGCGGGATCGAATCTCTTCGGCAATCTCTACCTCACCGACAAGCAGGGAGGCTTCACCGAAGAGGACGAGGCGCTTGTTGAGGCGTTGGCGATGATCGCCGGGACCGCCATCCGAACCGTGAGGCTCCAGCAGCGGCTCCAAAGCCTTGCTGTGGCCGAAGATCGGGAACGGATCGCGCGCGACCTGCACGACGCGATCATCCAGGATCTCTTCGCCGTGGGCCTCTCGCTCCAAGGTCAGGCACTCAAGGTCGTCGATCCCGAGGTCAGGCGTGCGCTCGAGCAGGACGTTGAGAGCCTGGACCGGACGATCACGTCGCTGCGAGGATTCATCTTCGACCTTGGTGCACCCGCGGGAGGGCAACGGACGCTTCGATCGGAGCTCCGCGAGCTCGTGACCCGACTCGCCGGGCCGCACGACACTGAGGTGAACGTTGCCTACACCGGATCACTCGATGCACTTCCACAGCGCGTCATCGACGATGCGACACAGCTCGTGCGGGAGTCGCTGAGCAATTCGCTCCGCCATTCGCACGCAGACCGGATCGCGATCGAGATCCACGGTGGGGATGATCGGCTGGCCCTCCGCGTCTCCGACAACGGGATTGGGTTCGATCCTGCAGAAGTGGCGTGGGGGCTCGGTCTCACCAACCTCAGGGAGCGTGCGACACGCGCCGGGGGGCAGATCTCGATCGATTCGACCGCTGAATCGGGAACGTCCGTCCGGGCCTCGCTCCCCCTGTAACGAGCCGCCCGACAATCCGCTTTTCGTTGTAGCACCAAGGACCACTAGATTTCAGGTCTCGACCAGCTCACACGATTGGGGGGGTCCATGGACCTGAGGGTCACCGCTGCAGGACAGAGCGTCACCGTTCCCGCCGGGACGACGGCCGTAATCGGCGCGGATTCGGCCGCGACGATCAGGGTGGCGCGTCCCGGAATCTCGCGGCGGCACGCAGTCGTCAAATACGACGGTTCCCACTGGGTCGTGCAAGACGCGTCGAGCCGCAACGGAACGTTTCACAACGGTGCTCGCATCCAGGCCCTCGACATAGAGGGACCGACGACGATCCAACTCGGTCACCCGGGAGAGGGTGCCGAGATCGTGCTCACCCCGGTCGCCGCTGAGACGAAGCAGCCGAAACAGTCGAAGCAGCCGAAGCAATCGACCGCACCGAAGTCGCCCGTCGTCGTCACACCGGCGCCGGCATTCGCAGAGCGAACCCGCGTGGCACCGGTGACCCAAGCGACGACCCCTGGCAATGCCGACCCGCGTCTCGATGACCTGATCGCTTCTCTGAACAACACCGTGAGATCGATCAGAGGCCTCACCTGGTCGGTGTGGGCAATGATCGCGGTGACGGCAGTCCTGGCAATACTGACGCTGTTCGTGGGAATAGTCGGGAGTTAGCCAACAGCCAAACAGCCCGGAGCTGTTTGGTTTCCGCTGTTTGCTGCTGTCTGTCCGCTCAGTCTTCGTCCGACGCGGACCTCAGGTACTTCTCTACTTCTGCCCCGATCTCATCCGGAGAGGGGATGTCGTCGAACGAGATGATCGGCATCGGCTCGTCCTGTTTGTCCTGCATCTGCTCGAGGTGCTCCACGTACTGCTTGGCATCGGAGCGCTCGGAAAGATCACGGTCGATGTCCTCGAGTTGCGCGGCAGCTCTCTCCGCCAGATCACCGATCGGGAACGGGACGCCAACCTGATTGCCGACCCTCTCGAGCAGGCTCAGCACGCCAGGATGGAAGGGGCTTTGGAGGTAGTGAGGAGTCTGCACCCAGTACCCGATAGAGGGGACCCCAGCATCTGCGATCCCCTGCCGAAGCACGCTGACGGCAGCGCCGGGAACAACGAGATCATTGGGCAACACCTCGTCGTCGTCGAGGAGCAGCTCGGGATTCGATGTCGTGCACACGACCCTGATCGGGCGGGTGTGCGGGACGGGCGCCGGCACGGCACCGAGTGTTATGAACCTGCTCACGCCGTACCGGTCGGTGAGCGCAACGAACTCGCGCGTCAACTCCTGCCAACGAAAATCTGGCTCGTTGCCCGTGGCAATGAGAAGGTCGACTCCGTCGATTGTTCGGTGCACGATCTCGAGACGCGGCCACGAGATCTCGGTCAGTTCACCCGAGGAGAAGTGCAATACGGGCCGGGACGATCGGTAGTCGAAGAGCTCATCGGGTTCAAAGGCGGCGACGACCTCGCCGCCTTCGGCGACGACCTCGATGGCATCAGTCCCGACCGACGCTGCATCGACCCATCCGGACATGGCGAGAAGCATGATCGGATGATCGACCTCGAGATCGTTGGCAAAGGACAGCAAGCTCATCTACGTCGACGTTACTCACATCGTCGGAGTCACGCTGTGGTGATTCCGGCTGCCGCGGCCCGCCGATCCATCCTCTCCATCACCATCGTCCGAAGCTCGTCGAAGAACTCGGGTGTGTTGAAGACACCGATTTCCGAGTCTCCCAGCGGCCCGTGTGCCTCAGCCGGGAGGCGGTAGTCGCCTACGTCGAATCCCTGCCGCCGCTCGTTGGCGTACCCGCGCAGTTGGGTATTCATCACGACATCGACGAGATCGTCGGCGGTGATGTCGAGTCCGGTGGCGATCCGCAGCGCCTCGGCCTCGACCTCCGGCGACAGATTCGCGAACTTGCACAAGCCGGTGATGTCGTCCATGAGGTACAACGGACCCGAATCGGTGATGGCGTTGACCCAGTAGTCCAGATCCGTCTGTTTCTCACTTATGAAGAGCATGAAGGTGCGCATCGACATGTGTCCGCCGGCGAGGGCCCAAGGGAACCCCGGATTGATGTGGGGCGGGAAGGCGGGGTACTCGACACCCTTCGAGTGCATCGCGTACCCGGCTTCGCCGGTCTCGTCCGCCAGTCGCCTGACTCCCTGACCGAGCTCGGGGAGGTCTCCCTTTGCGACCGCCCGCATTGCACGGTCCACACCGGCGGCATCGCCGAACCCGAGACCCCCGACCAGATCTCCGTTGTTGCGCCGGTTGTAGTCCATCACGTAGCCGAGAGTCACGCCGAGCGAGATCGAGTCCAACCCGAGTTCGTCGGCAAGATGAATGAGTGAGAAGACCGCACCAGGATCGTAGATCCCCAGATTCGACGACAGCAGGGTGATCGGCTCGTAGTCGATCTTCGCGCGGAACCTCCCGATCTCACCATCGTGGCCTTCGTCGTAGACGTTCTTGTGGCAACGAATCCCACAGAGGTAGCAACCCTCAGCCTTGACCTCAT
>CAXMQO010000003.1:0-23064 GCA_964195515.1 uncultured Saprospiraceae bacterium
GTTCAAATCCCGTCGCTCCCGCCAGACGCTTCCGCCCGGGTTTCGGCCCGGGCGTTGGTGTCTGCCCGGTCAGGTAGCTCAGCTGGTAGAGCGCTGGTCTGAAAAACCAGAGGTCGGCAGTTCGACCCTGCCCCTGACCACCACTTGGAATCCTTGCTCACAGGAGTTGTTCTCGTTTCCGGGGCCGGCAGCGCCCGGTCGGATCGGTGCCGCTGCAACAGGGTCGCTCGATGTCGCTACCTGTTCGTCCTCCGGCGGGACGTTGAGTAGGGTCGCAGCCGATGCTTCGTGAGAACACCGGTGAAAGCGTGCGCCTGATGTGGCGGTTGGAGTGATAGGCGTTCTCGCCCGTTGGGTACCCGGTATCACGGTCGTGCGGACCTATGAGAAGGGCTGGCTCCGCAAGGACCTCGTCGCGGCGCTCGTTCTGACCGCGCTCCTCGTCCCCCAGGGGATGGCGTACGCGGAGCTTGCCGGTCTCCCGGCCGTCACCGGCTTGTACACGACAGTCGCTGCCCTGATCGGGTATGCCATCTTCGGCCCTTCGCGAATCATGGTGCTCGGACCCGATTCTTCTCTTGCGCCGCTGATCGCCGCCATCATCGCTCCTTTGGTCATTGGAGATAGTCCTGCGGAAGCGGTCGCGCTGGCGGGCATGCTGGCGATCCTCGCCGGACTGATGGAGATCGTTGTCGGCCTGGTGAAGCTGGGAACGATCACGGATCTGCTCTCGATGCCGGTACGGGTTGGATACCTGAACGGCATTGCGCTGCTCGTGCTGGTGAGCCAACTCCCCAAACTGTTCGGATTCTCCACCGATGGCGACGGGTTCATCTCCGACGTCATCGAGTTCGTGCGGAGCGTGGCTAATGGAGAGACCGTCGCCGCCTCGCTGCTCCTCGGCAGCGTCGCAATTGTGCTGATGCTCGCGGGTCGGCATTTCGCTCCGCGAATCCCGTGGGTGCTAGTCGCGGTGATCGCGGCGATCGCCGTTGTCGCACTGCTCGATCTCGCCGACGAGGGCGTCTCGGTCGTCGGCGTATTGCCCTCGGGCTTCCCAAGCCCGACCTTCCCGAGTGTGCCGATGGGCGACCTCGGCCCGTTGCTCGCCGGGGCGTTGGGCATCGCCATCGTAAGCGTCGCCGACACAGCAGCGCTCTCACGGAGCTTCTCCGCAAAGCGCGGTGACCGGATCGATCAGAACCAGGAGGCGGTGGGCCTGGGAATGGCAAACATCGCTGCAGGCCTCTTCCAGGGTTTCCCGATGAGCGCAAGCTCGTCGCGGACCGTGGTCGCCGAATCGGTGGGCGCCAAGACGCAACTCACCGGGGTCATCTCGGCAGCGGCGATCATCGTCCTTCTGGTTGGCGCCAACGGTCTACTCGCCGACCTGCCCTCGTCCGTGCTCGCGGCCGTGGTGATCGTCGCGTCGTTCGGCCTGTTCGATCTGGCAACTCTCCGGTGGCTGGCACGCGTTCGCCGGACCGACTTCGCAGCCGCTGTCATCGCGATGCTCGGTGTCATCCTCGTAGGTGTCCTCGAAGGCCTCCTCATCGCGATCGGCGTCTCGCTTGCGGTGTTCATCTGGAAACGATGGAGACCCCACACGGCCGTCCTGGGACGCGTCACCGGCGCCAAGGGCTACCACGATGTCGAACGCCATCCCGATGCGTATCTCGTCCCGAACCTGCTGTTGTTCCGGTTCGACTCGCCCATCTTCTTCGCCAACGCAGGATTCTTCGATGAACAACTCGGCGGCGCCATCGACGACACGCCCGGTGGAGTCCATAGGGTCGTGGTCGCAGCCGAACCTATCAGCGACATCGACAGCACAGGAGCCGAGATGCTGGTGCTCCTCCTCGATGACCTCGACGCCCGGGGTATCGAGTTTGCCTTCGCTGAGCTCAAAGGCCCGGTGAAGGATCGCCTGCGGAGCTACGGCCTGTACGACCGAATCGGCGACGAGTGCTTCTATTCCACGATCGGGGTCGCCGTAGCCGCCTACGCCGACGAGACAGGCGCGCCATCGCGGGACCCCGGCGACACCGACCAGGATCGGTAGCCACCAGCAACGTGAGGTCTCCGCCGCCTGCAACTGCCGGTCAGATTTCGAGTACCTGCTATCCGTGCGCAACCCACTCGACGACATCGGCCGCGTGATCGGTCAGCATCCAAGTGAAGTGTCCCTCGCCCGGCCAGAGTACGAAGTCCGCATTGGGGAGTCGGTCGGCGAGCCACTGGCCGGAAGAGGCAGGGACAGTCTGATCATCGGAGCCGTACCAGAGACGAGTCTCGATGCCGACGCGGGCCAGGTCGAAGCCCCAGGGTTCTCGGTAGAGAGCCGCTTCGATGGTGGCCGTCCGGCCACCATCGGCGAATGACTCTCGCATCGTCTCGGTGAACCAGTCGCGAACTCCTGGTTCCTCGAGGGCGCGTTGGTCGGGTTCGCTCATCGTCGCAGCCGACTGCTCGATGAATCGTTCTTCTCGACCTTTGTCGAAGGCGAGCGCCGTCATCCGGAACTGCAGTCGGCGGATGTACCGATTTCGGGACGGACCTGTGGCGATCGATGCATCCGACATCCCGGCCGCATCGATCGGGGCCACGCCGACCGCAATCCCGAGACGACTAACTCGGTCCTCGAGTGAGTAGCCGCAGGCCAACGCGAAGGGGGCTCCTCCCGAGACACCAAGGACTCCGAACGACGTTAAGCCCAGCCGGTCGGCAAACTCGTCGACATCACGCGTCCAGGTCAAGAAGCCGTGATCAGTTTGAGCGGTCGAATCCCCGTATCCGGGGCGGTTCATCGCGATGACTCGGGCGTCGACGTTGCGCTGATCGAGAACCCGGGCGAGGAGGTCGAGTTCGCGACCATTGGTCGGAAACCCGTGGCAGTAGACCACGGGTGGCGCGTCCTCGTGGCCCCACGCGGTGTAGGCGAGGCGCCTCCCATCGGCTAGCTCGATTGTCCGATTGACCATGACACTCCCTACCTAGCGAGTCGAACGAAGCAGTAGACGCCCTCGAGGACTCCGAACACCGGGAAGATGGCCCACGTGAGTGCCCAATACGTCACGGTGTTCTGTCGGAATCCGAGGTCACGGTCCCAGATGAATATCGGAATCGCCGTGTACCAGAATGGAACGGACGCGGCGAGGGCGATCAGGAACCCCCATCGGTAGCCGAGCAGCATTCCGACGCTTCCCGCTACCTGAAGCGGTGCCCAGAAGACCGCATCCGCCCACGCGTAGCCCTGGTTGAACGCGAAGTAGGCCTTGGGATCAGTGCGTTCAGGACGGCCCCCGTACACGTTCTCAATCGTCCACTTGCTCTTCGGCCGTATGATCGCGACCCACTGCAGGCCGCCGAGAACGCCGATGAGCACCAAACCTGCGACAGCGACCAGCCAGGTCAGTGGTGTGACTTCCACTCCTCCTCCTCCCTAGTTCGAACCGGTGCTCACGACGTCAGAGACACGACCGCAGCGACTATCGTCACGAGGCCCATCACCCCCCAGATCGAGAGAAACACCAGCCCCAAAGTGACGTTCTGTTGGGTGCCGATCTGCACGCCGCGCCGTCGCATGGCGATCCGCGTGGAGACACCTCGTCCGGCGAAGTAGAGGTACATCGCACCACCCACGAGTCCGAAGTAGGTCCATGCCGCGTTGTCGGCAATGAGCAATACACCCGCAACCGGCATCGTCCACAGCGTCAGCGTGTCCCACAGGGCCTCACCCCGGACGTCTGCGAAGAAGGTCGGATCAACGGTGTCCTCGCCTTCGGCGAGCGAGAACCGCACTGCGGTCGCGGGAGCGAGCCACGACACTGCCTGGCCTCCCCAACACACGACAGAGAGGGCGACTACGACGAGTCCCCACGCCATACCCATGGATCTACCCCCGGCCTGTCGGTTCGTGGCCGGGGTAGGCCGGTTGCCGTCGTAGGGTCATATCAGGTGCCCTTCAGAGAACGCCCGAAGACCGTCAGAACCGGATACGGACGCACCGCACGATCGGTTCCCGGACCCGACGGAGTCTGGATGCCGTCGCCGGTGAGGAGTTGGAAGAGGCACAACGCGTTCGCGACGATGCGGCCCCTCACATCCTCCCCGGGCACAACTCGGCCGTTGATCAAGTTCAGGGTCTCGCCATCGATGTACGAGAGCACGATGTCGGACGCGGGTTGCGACTCTACGACGGTCGCAGCACCAGATACCGCTGCGAAGGTCTCTGTGAGCCACACCTTCATCTGCGCCACGGCTCCGAGGATGTCGGCGGGCAACTCCTCGATGTTGATGGGGTCGGATGCGATGAATCGGTAGAGGCCGGGATGCTGTTCGGGGTAGGTGGCGAGGTTCGTGATCAACCGGTGCAGGTACTCGTCCGGCCCGAGCGAATCGTCAAGGCCGACGACAACGCACTCTCCGTAATCCACGAGTGCGCGCCGAAACGCTTCCCACAGCAGATCCTGGTACGTCGGGTAGTAGTTGTACAGGTTGGTGTGGGCACATCCCACCCGGCGTGAGATCTCCCGGAGGTTCACATCCTGTGACCCGCCGGTCTCGGCGATGAGAGCGAGCGTCATCTCGACGAAGCGCTCTCCGGTAGGCGCGGATGGACGGATTCCTGCAGCCACGACCCAATTCTAGCACCGGCGATTACCACCGGTAATTTCCTTCGCATAGAGTGACGAGCGGAGCGTTCTGCTCCGCGAACCGCGTCAAAGGAGATACGCAGTGGGTGAGTTCCGAAAGTGGGGCGGAATATCCGCTCTCATCGAAGCAGCGGCATACATCTTCGGCTTTGGGGTGGTTCTCGCCGTGCTGGTGCCGGCGGGCTACGAGCCCGTGAACTTCGATCCCGGTGAGGCGGTCGCCTTCCTCGCAGAGAACCAGACCGCCATGTACGTATGGACGTTCGTCATCTTCATCGTGGCCGGAGTCTTCATGGTCCCCTTGTCTCTGGCACTCCACGAGCGGCTGAAGGCCGGCTCTGGCGCCTTGATGCAGACAGCGACCGCATTCGGGCTCATGTGGGCAACCCTGATCGTTGCGAGCGGGATGCTCATCATCATCGACCTCGGTGTGATCGGTGATCTCTTCGCCAAGGACCCCGGCCAAGCCGAGACCGTGTGGCTCTCGCTGAATGCTGTGGAAGAAGCCTTGGGTGGCGGCATCGAACTTCCCGGTGGCATGTGGGTGCTGTTGTTGAGCTGGGCCGCGCTGCGATCCGGTGGGCTTCCCAAGGTGCTGAACTACCTCGGCGCCCTCGTCGGCGTAGCCGGAATCCTCACCGTGTTCTCTGTGCTGGCTGATATACTCACGTCGGCCTTTGGTCTGGGCTTCATCGTGTGGTTCGCCTGGGCGGGGATCGTGACGTTGCGCGATCATCGAGCAGAAGACGCATAGTGACGGAAGTCCGGAGAAGATGACATGACGGCGCGGATGGGCGGCCGAACGGTCGGCGTGTCGGATCGGGCTGAGTCGTGAAGATCCGGAAAGCTGCGGAACTCACAATCGGCGTGCTGTACGCGATCGGTGCAGCCCACCAAGCCTTCTTCGTGCTCCGAAACAGCACAGAGTTCTACGTCGACATGGCCGACCAGGCATGGCTGGCACCAGCCGCGGCCTTCGTCGAGGAGTTCCTCGTGCCGAATAGCGTTGCCGTCACGATCCTCGTCGCCGCATTCGAGGCCATCCTCGCCGTAGCAATTCTCACCAGAGGGTCGACGGTTCGTCCCGCCCTGATCGCCGGCGGCGTCTTCTCGATCGTCGGTGCACTCACGAGCAGTCCGGCCGAGACCGTTGGGTACGGCATTTTCGCCGCCATCCATCTCTGGCTCGCTTCAGCCCGCCAGCCGGCAGACCCGGGGGGCGACCAAGCCACCTGACCACCGTCGACACACTCCGGCGACGCGGGCTGGTGGTCTAGGGAGTGGCTTCGGTTGGCGGGTACCGGTACACGTCCTCGGGGTTGTCGGGGAACCAGACACAACCGAGCACCCGCTCGACGACTTCCTTCATCTCGCCTGGAATCCACGGCGTATCGGCGAACGCCCCTCTCGCCTCGGTTGCGTCGAGTCGTTCCTGGAAGTCGAGGCACACCTGTTTGCCGTCGGCGATCGCGGATCGGTACGCCGCCATCTCAGGGCTATCGGAGAGATCCGTCCAACCTGCCGCCGTGTGCGGAGTGGTGCTCGCCCGAATAGCCAACGCCTCCTCAATCGCGACGAAGTCCGCGTGCCAATCGAACACGAGGTTGTGGACGTCGGCGATCTGGTCGGGAGGGTCGATGTCGTCGACAGCTTCGTCCACCTCGACCCTGATGACCCTCGCCTGTTCGAGAATTGCTTGCAGGTCTTGCGGCGTGAAGTCGTCAATCCCCTCCGCGTTGGCGGCAAGCTCTTCACCTTGTTCGCTTGCATGTACTTCGATGGCGTTGACGCGTTCGGTGTATTCGGTGAGGGACAACTCTCCCCCACCGCAGCCGCAAAGCAACAACGCAAGGCACAAAACAGGCGACGCAAGTCGTTTGATGATCATCGGATACCTGGGGAGCAGTATGCCCTCGTTCGTTCCTCGGCCGGTAGGGCACGTCGTCACAAGGGATACGAATCGTGCCTGGTCTTGAGATGATGAATTCGGGCGACCACCGCCAGCGATCAAGTCATCACCCTCCATTGCCTTTGGGGTGAAAAGACCCTGGCAACCGATGCTCCGAACGATCAGAGTGACGATGGCTTCTATCGGAGAGGAACATGAACCAAGCCGACGCGAGCACACCGGAGACGAGGGCGCGCAAACGCGCCAAGAGCTACACCAGCCTGCTGTGGCACGTCGGAGTATTCATCGTCATCAACGCGTTCTTCTGGATCCTCGACCTCACCACCGGCGCCGAGGGTATCCAGTGGGCCTACTGGATCACGGTCTTCTGGGGCCTTGCCTTGGCATTCCACGTCGTGGCCTACCTGGTCGGCGACAGTGGGGTCGAACAGCGCAAGTATCAGAAGTCGCTGGCGGAAGAGAAGCAGCAACAACCTGACGATTCATAGCGGCACCGTCGCCGCCGACAACTCGTCAGGCAACGATCGCAGCGGGGTCGGCGGTCTCACGCCACCGGCGAGCGCGTCAAACTGGTTGAGTCGTCTCATTGGGACCGTGGCTGGCTGTGCCTACGCGCCCTAACGAGGACTACCTTGCCGGCGTGTCCGCCCCGCTCGAGCAACTCGTGAGCGTGAGCGGCCTCGGCCAACGGAACACGTTCCGTCACAATTGGCCTGATCTTCTCTTCTGCCAGCAATTGCAGAAGAACCGCCAGGCGTTCCCGCTGCTCGACCTTCCCTGCATCTGGTGGCATCGGGGCTCGCTTGCCGTCGGGAATGAGCGCCAGGAACAGGCGCGTCAACAGGCTGGCTGGGATGATCCGTAGGCCGTACTTGGAGGTCGCAGCCACGCCGAACCACACCAATCGCCCACCCTTGCGAAGGGCCCGATACGACCGCCAGAGTTGGCGTGCGCCACCGATGGGGTCGAACACAACATCCACCCCGTCCCCGGTCAGGTTGCGGATGCGAGCGACGAAGTCCTCCGTGCGGTAGTCGATCGGCGTCGCCCCGAGCGCGGATACAAGCTCGTGGTTGTGCTGGGATGCCGTGCCATACATCTCCAGTTCGTCCAGACTTCCGAGCTCGAGCAGCGCAGTCCCAACACCTCCTGCCGCGCCTTG
Source organism: uncultured Saprospiraceae bacterium (assembly GCA_964195515.1). GTDB lineage: Bacteria > Actinomycetota > Acidimicrobiia > Spongiisociales > UBA5794 > JAHEEL01. The sequence continues at coordinate 7,727 of CAXMQO010000003.1, forward strand.
GACCAGTATGCGCTCTCCGTTCCGAACCTCGGCGGTCTGGTGCAGCATCAAGTCCGCAGTCAGATAGTCCGACACCAGGCACACCGCTTCAGCGGAGTCGACCCCCGGCGGCACCGGGACCAGTTCGTCCGCCGGCAGGCAGACGAACTCTGCGTAACCGCCACCCTCGGAGTGCGGTCCTGAAGCGATCGCCTGCCCTACCTCGGCGCTTGCGACAGCCTCCCCGAGTTCGTCCACCACACCAACGATGTCGAGACCCGGGGTGAACGGCACCTTCGGCGTGCCGGGGAGTAGGCTGGAGCGTCGATGCATGAGATCGTATGCGGAGACTCCCGCGGCGAGAACCTTCACCCGTACCTCGCCGACCCCGGGCTCAGGGAGATCCTCTTCCACCACTTGCAGCACATCTGGCTCACCGTGTCTCGACACAACAACGCGATGGTTCTTCACGCCGGCACCCATTCGAGGTCGATCCTCCGATTGCCAACGTTCGAGACCTCGGGTTCAGCATCACAGAACCGAGACCTGGGTGAGATGTTCATCTGCATCGGATTCTCCTCGGTCGTCTCCGGTGTCGCGATTTCTTCGCCGCACCCATCTTTGACCACACGATCACCCGCCGGTAGGGGATGTCTGCTCTGAGCCGCCTGTTCCCATCGCCCAACACTCGGACACTCGTCGATCCGAGTTCAGTCGTGTGCGGCCACCTTGATGACGATTTTGCCCCGGGTGAGACCCTGTTCCTGATACCGGAGAGCCTCTGCAATGTCGCTCAGTGGGTAGACCCTGTCGATGACCGGCACAACGTCCCCTGACTCGAGGAGCCGGGTCAGGAACGAGACAGCCTTCTGATTGAACGGCTTCCACATGTGCATGCCCATCGTGCGACTTCCCACGATCGAGGTCAGCGGTCCCACAACCGCGCCTTGGAACACTCCAGCAATGGATCCCGGCACCATGACGTAGACGCCGTCGGGACGCAGTGCCCGCCTCGACTCTCGAATCGAGCGATAGACCGCGATATCGAGGATCCGGTCGTATCGCTCCCCCGTCTTCGTGTAGTCCACCTCGGCGTAGTCGATCACGTGGTCTGCGCCAATCGATCTGAGCATGTCGAGTTTGCCGCCGCTGTCCACAGCGGTCACTTCGGCTCCGAAGGACTTCGCGATCTGCACGGCGAACGGACCAATGTTTCCGCCGGCACCGTTGATCAACACCCGATGTCCGGGCTGGATCGACCGCTTGCCGCGAAGACCCTGTAGGGCCATGACTCCCGCCTGCGGTACGGACGCCGCCGCCTCGAACGTCAACCCGCTCGGCTTCGGGGCGAATGCATCCTCCGAAGCGCACACGTACTCCGCGAAGGCTCCGAAACCGTGCTCGGTCAGGTCTCCAAAGACCTCGTCTCCCGGTCGGAATGTCTTCGCGTTCCCAGCGATCGCCTCTACCACACCGGCCACGTCCAGCCCGAGGCGTCGATTCTTCGGCACGCGCAACCCGGTGCCGAGGCGAGCGAACTTCGGCCGTCCCAGGAGATAGTCGACGTCGGCCATGTTGACCGACGACGCACGAACGCGAACCAGAACTTCGTCTTCCCGCGGAACGGGCATAGCTACCTCTTCGAAACGAAGGACGTCAGGTGAACCGTATTCGGACCGCATGATCGCTTGGATAGTGGTCTCCTCTGATTCGGGAGCCTTGCTCGGTGGCAAAAGCCTCTGGATAACGGTACCGAACGCCCGGATACTGGGAACGGCTTTGCGCCATCGCTCCCCAGGAGGCTCTATGCGGACGCAGTTGATGATCATGGCGATCGTCGGAGTCGTCTTCGTTGCGGCTGTTGCGATCGTGGTGGGGTTGGTGTGGTGGTTGGGTTGGATGAGTGGACTAGCTCTGTCACTCGGGATCTTCGGCCTATTGGCCGTTCTGTACTTCTGTGTCGTCAAGCCCTGGCACATGCGGTGGGGAGCCACCGATGAGGAGGTAACCAGAACGATGCCGGGTGACGAGTTGATACCCAACGCTGGCTCCACAACGCGGGCTATCAGCATTGCAGCAACGCCTGCGGATGCATGGCCGTGGTTGGTTCAGATCGGATACGGCAAGGCCGGGTGGTACAGCTACGACTGGAGCGACAACGATTTCAAGCCGAGTGCCGATCGCGTCCTCCCCGAATACCAGGACCTCCGGGTCGACGACAAGATTCTGATGATGCCCGACATGGGATTCGTGGTGGAGTCGATCGATGAGGAACGCTCGATCGTCAGCGTATTGGAGGACGGGTCAACGAGTTGGTGCCTTGCCTTGTACCCCGCTGCAAGCGGTGGCAGCAGGCTCGTGAGCCGATGGCGTCCGAAGTTCGATGTCACGCCTGCGACTGTGGCCATGATCGCGTTGACGGAGCCAGGCACCTTCATCATGGAACAGAAGATGCTGCGCACGATTCGCGATCGGGCCGAGATGTCGCCCGTCACCCCTCCATCGTCGGCCTAGCGACCGCGCGACTCCACATCCGCTACGACCGGCCGATGCCCCGGCGACGGTCGTCGATCCTGTGAATGATCGCTGCGCTGAAGATCGCTATGGCAGCGCCGAGCGCCGCGCCGGCGGCGGCGTCCGTCAGCCAGTGTGCGCGCAGATAGACCCGGCTGAGCGCCATCACGACGACGAATGCGGCGGCGAGCAACTCGAGATTCCGCCGTTTCGGACCGGCTCTGACCAGGACGATCACCGCGGCCAGGGCGATCACCGCCCCGGCGACGGCGTGGCCGGAGGGAAACGACCAACTCGTCGTTTCGACGAGTGGCAGCGGTGGACGAACCCTCTCATACACGTCCTTCACCGGTCCGATAAGGGCTTGAGAGACCACCATCGCGGATACCCACGTAGCGAAGGCGTCCCACCGACGTCGCCATGCCAGCCAAGCGGCTACGCCGACCATCAACGGCCACGTGACCCAAACGCTCCCGACGAAATCGAGGACCTTCGCCGCGGCAACCGCCGGATCCCACTCGGCAGCCACCGCCCAGCGATACACGACGTCGTCGAGTGATTGCACCACATCGGCGGACACAGGAATGGCCAACGCAAGGAAGAGCAGAGCGCTGAGCATCCACAGCACGAACGCAACCTGCCAAGCGAGCGGGTGGTCGTGGAGGAGAGGATCCGACTGCAGTCGCCCATCGGATCCGGCGGGTAGGTTCTCCGCGCTCATCTCTCCTCCGCCCACGTGACGGCTGGCCTGCATCGGCGGAACCACCCCCTAGGCACCGCCGGTCTCAGCGATCGTCCCCGGTTCGTAGTCATATGCGTCACCGGCGAGCGCTGCTCGCTGTTCCTCACTCATCTTCCAACTCTTGTTCACCCGCCAGATCACATAGGAGATGAGACCGAGCGGAATCGGAAGGAGATAGGTGACAGCCCTGAAGACCAGAATCGCTGCAACAACCTGGGCGCTGGTGATGTCGTCCAGTCCGATCGTCAGCACAGCGGCATAGCCGAGTTCTACCACCCCCACGCCTCCGGGAGTCACCGGGAGCGCCGAGATCAACCGTACGAAGGCGAAGGCGGCCAGAACCGTGATCCAACTCAGCTCCTCCTGCGATACCCCTACGTGGCGCAAGGCGACGAGCAGAACCAGGTAGAGCGAGACGTGGCTGAGCAGGGTGGCGACGGTGAGCCACAGCCATCGATGCCGAAGGAGCCCGATCGTGTCGGTTCGGAATGCCGAGGACCGCTCGCCCCATCCTTCAATCGGCCCCTTGCGGAAGAGCCTGCGACCCCAGTTGACGACACTCCCAACGCCCTGACCGACCGCCCGAGCCAGGCGATCGCTTCGAAGCAGGAGGCCGAACACGACAACCGCACCGACCAAGATGATGATGCCGATGGCCGCAGCCGTCACGCGTGCTGGAGAGAGTTCCCCGTCCAGAGCCAGCAGTGCAAGCGCTAGCACTGGCATGCCGAGCTTCACGAAGTTGTTCCATATGCCGGTCACGACCGCAGACCGCCCGATCGATGCAATCGTGAAACCCCATGACGTGAGCATGGCGATCGAGACGCCAACGCCAATCACGCCTCCACCGGGCATTGTGTTCGAGACGGCCGTCGAAGCCTGGTTCACCACCGCCGCCTCTCGAAGGCGAAGCCCGGGTAGGGCAGCTGTCAGCACGAACCAGTAGGTGATCAGATTCCACAATCCGAACGCAACGAGGGACCCGAGCTCCAGACCGGTCATGGCCCGGATCGTGTCGAACACGTCGCCGTAGTCAGCGATCAGGGGCATGACCCCGAGGAAGATGCCCGCAACGATCGCCAGCGAGATCAGCGCCTGAACGATCCGCTTCCACGGGAGCCGCCGGCGGTGTTCAGTCTGGTCGGCTGCGGCGGCTGAGGTGCCCGCAGAGTCGGCATCGGATGGGGTTCCGTCGCTCACTCGAATCCCCGGTATCCGGCCTGGCGAGCGAGCTCATAGAGTTCCTCCATTGGGTACATCCCAACGGCTCGGGCCACGTCGGATTTCACAGATTGCGCACCCTCACCCTCGGCGTCGATGTCGTATCGGATGCAGCCACCCTCGAAGGTGTAGAACCAGCGGGCTTTGTACACCGGTTCTTCGACATCATCCTCGATCTCCTCCAGCGCCGCGTCGAAGTCGAGACCGGACTCCTCATCGCCTCCGACGCGACGCAAGCTCACCGTCTGAGTGTCCACTTCGGCGTCATCGATGATGATCACCGGCGTTCCGGTGGCATGGGCGGACGCGATCGTCTCCGAAATGGGCGCGTCCGATTCGTCGAGAGTTGCGCTGATATCGCGTCCCCGAACCGACTCGCTCATGAGGTGGGCGACGACCGAGACTGCATAGTTGTGATGGCGGTTCGCTACGGGGATAACCACGAAGGCGAAGTCGGCGTTCTGTTCAAGAATCTCGACCGAGAGGTCGACGTCTCGTTCGTCGGAAGTGACCGGGCGTGCTCCCCCGACATCACATGACGGCAGGAGGGTGACCCGTAGGAACTCCAGCCCCATGCGATCGGAATCGAGGGTGAAGTAGGCCTGGCCGCTGCGCGCCTGCACATGCTCGAACTGCCACCCCGGACGCAGCGCATCAACACAGGGGATGTAATCGGTGCCGGGAACCGCCTGCGCCGTGAGAATGATGCTGGTACTGAGCTCCTGGGACGAGCCTTCACATTCGACGATTCGCCGACCCAACTGCTGCTCACCGCACCCCACCGAGAGCACCGCAAGAACACAGACTGCGAATACGAGACGCCGCATCAGATGAATCCCTGCCCGCGTATGTTGTCGATGATGAACGAGATGAGGATCAGAATGGCAAGGACCGTCACCACAGTCATGCCAATCCGACGGTGCGACCACCGTTGGATCGAGATCCGTTCACGTGCCGGCGCTAGGTCTCTGAACGACTGAACAAGGTCAATTCTCCGATCCTTGCGAACGGTCCGCAGCATGCTTCGGGATTGCGACGGCACGCTCACGCTGCGCGTAGCGGCGAATGCCTCGGCGACGTCATCAGGCGAGAAGAACTGGAGCGCCCGGTTGTAGACCCGCTCGGGATCGGAGCTCAATGCCAGGACCAGCATCATGTTGGCAAGGTCGACGGCCTGGCGCCACGGCGTTGGTCGCACCTGGCCGAACGCCACGTCGATCAAGACCACATGCCCGTCTCGCACCATGATGTTGGCCGGCTTGACGTCGCGGTGGGCAAGCCCGGCGTCCCAGAGGCGTCGAATCACCTCGAGTCCTTCGTCGATCTGATCGTCGGTCAGTTCGACCTCGCTGATCTCGACCGCGCCATCGAGAAACTCGGTGACGATCAGGTACTCGCGCTCGGGGGTGATCTCGACGAAGCCGTATGGGAGTGCGCACGGAATACCTGCATCGCGCATCACCCGCATCATGTAGTCCTCGTACTCCACGAGCCGCCGAACGGAGGTGAACTTGACTTCGTCTTCCAGCGTGCCGTAGACCACGGTCCGCCCCCACTTGTACCACCGGTCCGCTCGGAGGTGGCTCTGTGCATAGAGCTTGGCGAAGATCATCGATGACTCATCCGAGTCCGGGCTACGACGCACGTTCATCTGCAGGGGAGTCGATCCGGCACTGCCCGCCAGCCCGACATACCCCAGGTAGGTCACCTCTAGGCCAAGCTGATCGTGAACCGCGTTCTTGATGGCCTCCCCGCGATCGCCGCCGATGTCGAGATGTGCCGACTTCCCATGCGAATACGTGACGGGGAACACTGCGTCGGGAACGAACAATTTGAAGACGACGACCGTAGCCGCGAGAGCGAACATGGCGGCGACTGCCGCGTCCGACGGATGATCCACACCCAGATAGACCCGCGCGACGACCGCAAGGACAATCACGACGCCGCCCCCAATGAACCACCGATTGCGCCATTTCCCCTTTGGGATGAGGGAGTAGCCGATCACTCCGAGCGTGGCAGCGACGGACGCCACCGGCACGGACGGATGCGAGTAGCCCTCCCATGGAACAAGGATTTCGACGAGGGGCCTGGGTCGTGCAACCGCATAAACCATCCCGGAGGTCACAAGGTCGACGAGGAGGAAGACCGCCATCCCGGCCACGAGGTGACGCCATCGCCGGTAGAAGATCAGGGCGAGAATCACTCCCCATCGAACCACACGGATGAACAGATCGGCCGTGAGGAGGTTGATGCCCTTGAAGAATGCCGTCGCCGCGTCGGTTCGCATCTCTTCCAGACGGAGCAGTATCCGCAGGTCTTGTCTCGTCCACCAGTCTGGCGACCCGCCGACAAGGAAGAGCAAAGCCCAGATGAGGAGTCCCAGGAGCGCGATCACGGCCCAGAACGTTCCGGTACCCCTGAACTCTCGAGGCAGCGCCTCCTTCTCACCTGACGGGCGTCTTCGCCGGCCGGCGAAACGCACTCCGGCGATGCGCACGACACGACGCTCTCCGATCTGACCAAGATCGGAGCTTGGACCGACTGGGCCGGTGGTGGTGCCGTCGATCACCTCGGGTGAATCAGCGTCGGGTGAGATCTTCCCTCCTAGAGACGATCTCATACTCGCAGAGTCGCGCCGACTCCGTATCAGATTCGGCGACCCCTCGTGTGTCCCTTCCCTCGGAGCGTGGCGCCAGCCAGTGCGGAGCCACGTCCCGATCCAGCGGTACGTCCGCCCGAACGACCCGCAACCAGATCTGAGATTGACCGTCGCTCAAAGACGGCCACTCCGGTTCAGCCACACGAGTGCAAGCCAGCCGGGCAGGATCGGCAGCCAGAAGGTCATGAGCCTGAACAGCAGTACGGCCGCGAACGCGATTGACGGATCGACGCCGACGACGGTGTACCCCGCGATGAGCGCCGCCTCAGTGGCGCCCACCCCGCCGGGTGTCGGGGCGGCGGTGGCGACGGCGGCCCCGGCGAGGTAGATGACGGCGGCGCTCGCGACCGGCACATCGGCACCAAACGCGTTGAGTGAAGCGATCATTGCGATTGTGTAGCTCAGAGTGATGATCGCGGATCCCGCGAAGAGCGCCGCCAGCTTCGTGGGTGTCTTGGCAATCGTGGCGATCGCAAAGCCCCCGGCTCGCAGAGCCGGGAGAAGGTACTTCGTCAAGAGCTTCCGTCCGACCGGCAGGACCATGAAGAGCCCGGACACGAGGATGAGGACGGTGACAATGATCACCGTCGTTCTCGTATCCGGGAGGGGCAGTGCGACATCTCGGGATGCGGCGAACCCGAGGAGCACGAGCAGTGAGACGTGGACGAGCAAGCCCGCGACGGTGTTCAATCCAACCGCCGAAGCGGCCATCGGCAGCGTCAGGTCTTGCTTCTGGAGGAACCGCACGTTGGTCGCCATTCCACCGACCTTCGCCGGCGTCACTCGATTGGAAAACGACGAGGCGAGTTGCGCCATCGTGACCGACCAGAACGGGAGTCGCACCGGAACCGCCCCGACCATCCCCAGGCCCGCGCCGAGATATGTCAACGCCGACATCACGGCAACGACGGCAACCCAGCCGAGCTGTGCCGAACGCAGCTCATCGAGGAACCTCGTTGCCGCCGTCAATTGCGGAATCAACACATAGAGGGCGATGGCCACGCTCGCAAGGACGAACAGTGTCCTGGGCTTCACCCGCTCGATGCGCTCGTACGTCACCTCGACGTCGGTCGCGGCGGCGGCGACCGAACGGAGCTTCGCATAACCTTTGGCCTTGCCAAGTTGGGCACGGGTCACCGAACTGAGCGCAAGCGGCTGGATCCACGGCAGCGCCTCAGCGATGCCTTCCCTCCCAATCACATTCGCCGCCGCAGCCACGGCTCGACCGGCACCTACCGCCACCGTTGTCGACGCAAGGAGTTGCGCGTAGTCGCGTGCCAACAACGACTCGCTGGCAGCCAACTCGGCGGAGCCGAAGCCGATGATCCAAGGCACGCCGTCGTCGGCGATGAACACATTCGCAAGCCGAAGCTCCCGGTGGGCGATCGCGGCGTCGTGCAGCGTGACCACCAGCCTCCAGACGTCAGCGAGGAGCCCGTCGGTCACCTCCTCCGGATCCACCGAGTCAAGGGACCGACCGTCGATCTTGCGGTAGGCGAGCAGCATCCCGTCGCTACCGACGTCGGCAATGGTCACGAGCTGGGGTGTGCGGATCCCACGAGCGCTCGAGGCGAGGGAGAGGAAGGCCTCATGTTCCACAGACCGGCGCAGCGACGAGAACGGCCGCCGGTCACCAGCCCTCCGGAGCCGGAGCGTCCGATAGGCGCGGGACATCAGATCCGCGGCCCGATCGTCCGAGTCGAGCGTCTTGACGAATAGATCCTCCCCGTCGTGGGTCGTCACGTACCAGGGGAGCGACCCGCGCGCTTCGACCGGGGCACGCGCCACTTCCGCCACCAGGATTCGGCCCTGCTCGAGCGCCATGCGGACCTCTGTCGCAGTCGCGGCCCGATCGCGGGTCTTCAGGATCAGTGCCACCAGGGCACCGGCCAGGATTCCAATTCCGATGTCGAAGGGGAGCGTGAGTACCGATATCGATGCACCCACGAACGCCAGCGATGCCGCGGCCACCACCAGACCGATCGCCCACGGTCGCAGCCGCGGTCCGATCCACACGCTGCCAACGGTCAAGACGGCGACCACCGCCGCCACACCGTCGTTGCCGAGTCCGCCACTCGACGTACCTTCAACGGCTTCCTTGAGTGCATCGGACGTCGCAAACGCGAGCACGGTCCGGCTCCCCAGCGCCCCGAGCGCGAGGGCCGAGAGCGCAGCCACGTTGATCATGATCCATCGGCGATACTTCGTCCGGTACAGCAGAAAGACATTCGTACCGACGATCGCGGTGAAGATGAACAGAGCGATCACCGCCTGGATACCCGTGCTCAGCCACTCGGGCCACGCTTCCTGGATCGTGGCGAAGTCTTCTCTGATGCCGAGCAACGCACTCTCAAAGATCAGCAGGAGCATCATCCCGAACAACACCAGCACGACGCCGACCAGCGCGCGCAGTACGTAGACGGTCGATCGCACCAGGGGTGGGCGCGGCTCGGCGGTCACCGCGCTGGGATTCGGCTCAGCCTGGATTTGCTCGCTCATCGATTGAGGCGGTGTCGGCTCATTCACATCGATCCGCTCAGATTGGGATGCTGTTCCCTGCCGCATGAGCATATCCGAGTCATCTTCGCGAGGGTGCACCGCCGACTCCTGAGAGCATGGACACCCGGTTCCGAACGGGAACGGCGGACTTGCCCGGACGGCCCAACCAGTGGAGGGACGGTCCGTCCGGCGCTAGCCAACACCTGCCTCAGGAACGGAGGTCGTTGGCGGACGGTAGACGTCCTCGGGATCCGCGGGGAGCGAGTCGCACCCGAGGGCGTAGTTGACGGTCTCCTTCAACTCGCCGGGAATCCACGGCGTGTCGACGAAGACCCCTCGATCGGCCGTAGCGTCGAGCTTGGACTGGAACTCGGCGCACACCTGGTTGTCCGCGGCGAGCGCTTCTCGGTACGCGGCCATCTCTGCACTCTCTGAGAGCTCGTACCAATCCGCAGCGGTACCTGCGCGAGCGGCGAGTTCTGCGATCGGGAGTTCCCGAAAGTACAACCGGTGGAGATCGGCAATCTGTTCGGGTGGCTCGATGTCTGCGGCTGCTTCGAGAGCCTCGGCTTGTATCTCCGCGACCTGCACGAGGGCAACCTGCAAGTCGCGCGGGGTGAAGTCGGTGAGCTGCACTCCCTGATCCGTGAGCCCCAGATGCGATCCCTGGCCCACGATGAGCACAAGGCCTTCCGGGCTCGTTGCGAGCGGCTCGTACTGCTCGATGCCTCGCTCGAAGATCGTGTTGATGCGGTCCACGTACTCGGTCAGCGACATCTCACCGCCGCCGCATCCAACGAGCAGGAGCACAACCGAAAGCGCGAGGGAAATGAAGCGCCTGATCGCGAAACCTCCTTGCACAGAAACTCGATGCATCGCGGCCGAACCCGGGTTGCATTCTCGCTCACTCGAACCAACGGCCGATAGGGGCTGATTGCTCTCGCGGGCTCGCGGTTGCAGTCGCGCCTCGCCGAATACCGGCCGAGAACCGCGGCTGCCAGCACGTGCCAAACGGCATTGCTAGCCTGGGGCCCGGTTCCCGTATCTGATGCGGTCAGCCAAGGACATGCTCGGCATCGTTCGCCGCCTCGTCGGAGAAGCAGGCGGTGCGTTCCAGATTCGGCGGCGCCGGCGGAAGACCCAGGGGCTTTCGCCCCGTGGGTGGGAGAGGACCCACATGCTTGACTCGGACGTCGATCGCAAAGATGAACCAGAGTTCGTCCCCATAGAGAGCTACGGCTTCTACGAATGGATCAACCGCCACTCGTGGTCGATCGCGGCGGTGCTAGTAGTCCTGGCCGTGGGACTCGCCGCCCTCTACCCGGTAGTCGCCGATCAGAGCGAACCATCGTTCGATCCGAAGGGCCCCATCTACGACACCCGGGATCATGTTGACGAAGTCTTCGCTTCGAGTTCATCCATACGCGAGGTCCCGTTCATCGTTGAGAATCCCGCCGGTGGCGACGTGCTCAGCCGCGATCCTCTACTGGAACTCAAACAGAATCAGGACGCGCTGCTCGCGGATCCTGAGTCCCAAAGTCACCTTGCGGCGACGTTCGCCCGGGAACTCGGTGTCACGATCGAGGGCGTCTACTCAATCGCGAACGCCGTCGACACTGCACTCCCCGGCGGCCTCGAGGCGGCATCAGAAGCCGACGTGAAGATCGCACTTGCCGACCTCTTCGCCGACGACGCGCCAACGAGCTCGTTGCGGTTCCTCCTCGCACCGATGGGGACAACACGAGACGTGACAACGATCAACGGCGTTTCTGTCGTGGTGTGGGAATCACAGGCGTTCTTTGCACGCGTGGTATACGACTTCGACACGTTCGACCAAGAACAGCTGCTGGAGGCATTCGGGGAGGAAACCAGCCTTGAAGCCGAGCGCTGGCTGCGGAGTGTGCAATCCACACTGCGTGGCAACGAAGTGTCCGTCACGGCGATCGGCGTCGCCATGGACACGGGACTCGTTGCCGAAGAACAGACCACGGCTGCGGCGCCATATCTCCTCGCAGCGGTGGCATTCATCGTGATCCTGGTTGGCGCGCTACTCCGGTCGTACTGGGCGGCGATGATCGTTGGGGCCGGCCTCGGCGTGACGATGATGTTCTACGGCGGCATCAACGCTCTACTCGGGCTGAAGATGAATTCGCCACTGCTGATCATGATCGTGCCGATCGCTCTGATCAGCTTCGGCGTGGACTTCTTCATTCATGCCAGCGGGCGGACACGTGAGATGCAAGTTCTGGGCTTGGGGCGAGACCGGGCCTACCCGCTCGGCTTGACGGCTGTATCGTCCGCCCTCCTGCTCGCGGCGTTGTCGTCGGCGGCTGCATTCCTGTCGAATGCGGTCTCCGGAATCGAGGGCATCGTCGAATTCGGGATCGCCGCGGCGGTTGGCTTGCTGCTGTCGTACATGATCCTCGGATGGGTCGCACCGAAGCTGCTGCTGTCGACCGAGGAGCGGCTGGGTCCGCGACCGGCGGACCTCAGCCATCTGCGAACGGCCGGCCAGAAGGTCGGGTTCGTCGTGGCGTCGTTCATCGCCGCGATCGCAGTGACCATGACCATCGTGATGCCGGCGATCGGGTGGGGTCTCTACCTCGTGTTCCTGCTTCTGTTCGTCTACCTGCCGTACTGGCTCACCCGCCGGCGCAACCGACGCGCTGCGGAGTCGGGTCGACCATTGACGGATGAGGTCAAGGGTGCTGGCCACGGTTTCAGCGCTGCAGGCACGACGGTGCACTTCGTCGCAAGGTGGCGGGTGTTCGCGATCCCCCTCGTTGTGGTCCTGGCCGTGGTTGCCCTCATCGGTGCGTCCAAGGTGGAGCGAGGGTTCGAGGTTAAGGACTTCTTCTCCTCGAAGACCGATTTCGTTGCGAGTCTCGACAAGCTCGAGCGATACTGGGGAAGCGGCGGAGGCACCAGCGACTACGTCTACATCGAAGGCGACCTCACCGCACCCGGAACTCTCACCGCGGTGGAGAGCGCTCAGGCGGAGATCGCAGCATCGGACGCGGCGTTCGTGCGCGACTTCAACGGCGAAGTCGAATTCTCACCGAACGCTGTCACCGTAGTGCGGATCGCGACGATGTCTGCGCCGATGCGCGCCGCCATCGCCGCCGAACAGGGCGTCGAGATTACCGACAACGACGGCGACGGTATCGCAGATAGCCCCGAACAGATCGCCGCGATCTACCGGTACGTCAAGACGAACAGCGTTCTGGACGATGGTGGGGTTGAGATCTTCCCGGTCGAACAGACCGAGACGATCCTCTACTTGGGTGACGGCGTCCAAGGGACGAGGATCGCGACGGGTATAGCCACGTTCACCGACGACGAGATCATCCTTGCGGGACGAGCGGTACTCGAGAACGCTGCTGTGGGACTCAAAGCCAATCTCCCCGACGGCACCGCGACCGTCGCGGTATCCGGGGGCGCTATTACCGGCCAGGATTCCATGGACTCCTTCCTGCAATCGATGCTGCTATCGCTCCCGATCGCCGTGGTGCTGACGTCCTTGCTCGTGTTCATCACCCTCTTCTTCATCTTCCGCCACTTCGGGCGACGGATGGCATCGATCTTGAAGCGGTCGGGTCGCTATGCGGTGGTCTCGATGGTCCCGATTCTCCTCGTCGTGGCGTTGGTCTACGGGTTCATGTACCTCGTCGGGTACCGCCTGAATCTGATCACCGCGATGATCGCTGCGATCTCGATCGGCGTCGGTGTCGACTATGCGACACACTTCACGGTTCGCTTCATCGAGGAATTCGAGCACGAACCCAGTCGATTTCCGGCCCTGCGACGGACGGGCGAGGGCACCGGGGGTGCGCTGACCATCTCCGCCGTGACCTCAATGACGGGGTTCCTCATCATGGCAGCGGCACCAATGCCGATGTTCGTGACGTTCGGCGTCCTCACGGCCGTCATGATCGGGTGCTCGCTCGTTGTGACGCTCCTCGTGCTGCCGAGCCTCCTGTTGCTCGTCACACCATCCCGCAAGGGCGACGAACGGGAGGACATGATCGATGACGTGACCCGCGGCGGCGAGTTCGACTACGAGCCGCACAAACGGGACACTGCCATGAGGCAGCCCCACACGCCGGCGACCGCATCAACGCCAACCCCGGAGTCCGGCGACACACAGGCCTGACGCTGCGAAGGACCAGAGTTGAAGGAGGTCGTGGTGGTCGCCCTCGGGTGCCTAGCGGCCGAACGCTACAGAAGGGCAGACGACATCGTGAGAGCCCCAGGCCCGCTCGGCAAACAGCAGCGAGAAGTCGCCGACGCATGCCGCTGAGATTCAGCCGGCTGGGTCAGGGAGTGGAACCTGGGGAAGGGCGGTAGACGTCTTCCGGATGCTCCGGGTATCCGTCGCATCCGAGCGCAACTTCGAAGAGTTCTTTCAGCTCAGCGGGAATCCACGGCGTTTCGACGAAGACCTCTCGTTGCTCGCCAATCGCGTTGACCTCAGACTGCGCATCGGCACACGCCTGCTTGTCGTCGGCAAGCGCTGCCCGATAGGCGGCCATCTCGGTGGTGTCGGAGAGCTCCGCCCAGTCCGCAGCGGTGCCCGCCCGAACGGACAGTGCCTCTTGGGCTGAGATGAAGTCACTATCGAAATCGAAGAACAGATGGTGAAGAGCCGCGACCTGGTCGGGCGGATCAATGGCGGCCGTGGCCTCGTCGACTCTGGACTCGATCTCTCTCACCCGATCGAGGGCGGCCTGAAGGTCCTGTGGTGTGAAGTTGACGAGTTGGGTCCCATCGGCGGCGAGCACGCCCCCTTCGGGGCTTGCCACGAGTACCTCGTACTCCTGTCTCGCCTGATCCACGATGACATTGAGGCGGTCGACGTACACCGTCAGTGACAGCTCACTGCTACCGCCACAGCCTGCAAGCACCAGCGCCACACAGAGGCCAGTCCATACACGACGCAATTCCGTCCTCCAGTCCGTCAACGCAACCACACCGCCATCGGCAGCCCACCCATCAGGCGCGTAACCAACCACGTTGCACAACACATCTACTCAATGGCGTGATCCACGGTGATAATGGTCTTTCCTTGGGCGTGACCTTCTCCGACATGAGCCACCGCGTCCGGGGCCTCGTTCAGCGGATAGGTTCTGTCGACGACCGGCGTGATCTTCCCGGCTTCTGCGAGCTCCTTGAGGGCGGCGAGATCTTGCGGGTTCGACGCCGAAACGAACGGACGCCCTTGCTGGCGGACGAACAGTGACAACGCGAACGCCGCGACAAAGTAGTTCAGACCCCCGACCCAACCGCCGACGGGTGCACCGTTGGCCAGAAGCTTCCCCGTTGGTTTGAGTACCCGTCTGGTGTCCGACAACGAATGGTTCCCCACATTGTCGAGGATGAAGTCGTATCGCTGCTCACGGTCGATGAAGTCTTCTCTGGTGTAATCAATGACATGGCCTGCACCGATCGACCGGACCATCTCCACGTTCCTCGTGCTGACAACACCCGTTACCTCGGCCCCAACGGACTTCGCAATCTGGACGGCGTAGGTGCCAACGCCACCCGAGGCGCCAATGACCAGGACCTTCTGCCCGGACTGCGCCTCGCCTTTGTCGCGCACAGCGTGCACGGCGGTGAATGCGGAGATCGGAACTGCTGCGGCTTGCTCAAACGAGACGTTGGCCGGCTTGGCCGCCAGGGCGTCCTCAGCGATGGTCGCATACTCGGCGCAGGTGCCGCTTCCCC
>CAXMQO010000004.1:0-10274 GCA_964195515.1 uncultured Saprospiraceae bacterium
GCCGATCAAGCGTTGCGAACTGGAGTGCAACGACGAGCGGCGGCAGGAGCGCTACGAAGGGATGATCTTTCGAAAGACCCCATGCGAGGAGGGCCCCGAGCAGCCAGAACAGAGCCGTCAGGATCACGACGATGCCGGTAATCGGTCGGACCGGTTCGACGCCATGCCGGATGAGGTCGAAGGCGCGCACGAGATCCGACCAGAGCGCGGTAGCGCCCGGGGTCGTCGGGAAGATGAGGAGGGACTCCGAGGGTGCCGCGAACCGCGTCGCCGCAAGGAAGAGTGCAGCAACGTTGATCAGCACGATCCAGATCGATCGCAATCGATACGTTATGGCCGTCCATGTGACGATGAGGCCGATGGCGAGACCGGACATCACGACGAGCTGCCACTTCGCCCCCGAATCTGTCGGCCGCAACAACCGAGTCAACTGCCAAAAGGCAAACCCGATTGATGCGAGACCGGCTATCCAGCTGTAGCGGTAGACCACGTCCGGTCCATTCCTTGCTTCCACGCCGATGCCCAGTGATCCGGGGATTGCGACGAGACAGTGGTCGCTCCGGCACGCGCGAACTGCACGAGTGCATCGTCGGACTCGGATCCGGATGACATCACGATCGTCCGGTAGAAGTCGTTCCCGAGCGTCCGATACATACCAAGAACGGGGTCGTCGGGTACACCGGTAACCAGGACGAGAACGCCACCGGCCACCCCCGTGCGGCGAAGACGGGCGAGAGCCGTCTTCAGGTCGAGAACCGGTGCCGGCTGCACCGCGGCGAGTTCTTCCATGGCAATCCCGTAGCCCTCGCTGCTGCCGACCACGGTGCCCGACCCGTTCCCGATCCACAGCGTCGGTGTGTATCCGTTTCTGAAGAGATGCCTGAACGCAGAAGCGACACCCCGAACGGCATGCTCGAACGCCTCCGAGTCCGGATACGCCGTTTGACGGGGATCGAGGAGGACCAGCGCCCTCGATTGCCACGGCATCTCCAGCTGGCGGATCATGAGCTCGCCTCGTTTCGCCGACGACGGCCAATGGACCCTTCTGAGATCATCCCCTTGCTGGTATTCGCGGAGGGTGAAGAAGTCCTCTCCGCCGGTCTGGGAGAAGCTCGCCCGAGAGGTGTTGACAGTCGGGTCATGGCCGCGACCGAGCGGAAGGCCGTCGAGATCTTCCACGGCCGGATACACGACGAGACGATCGATCTTGCCGGCCGTGCCTCCAGCCTCGCAGAGCGCGAGCGGATCCCGAACCTGGACGATCGCCGGTCCGACGGTATAGACCCCCCGAGGACGACACAACACCTCATAACGAGCGACCATGGGATTGTGGGGTTCGACACGATCGGCGACGAAGCGTGCCGTGCCCAAACCGGAGACCTCGTCGAGGACGATCGCCTGAGGAATCCGACGACTGGTCGAGAGGGTGACCTCCACAATCGCCCGGTCCCCGTCGTGAACCTGGAAAGGAGTGACGCGGCGCGACACTCCCACGCTCGGAACGGTCGATCGCACATACGCGACCCCGCTCCCGATCGTCACAACGAGGAAGAGACCCACGCCAAGCATCAACCTCTCGCCAAACACAACCCACAAGACGATCAGGGCAACACCGGCTCCGAGGGCTGCCCATCCGCGGGTCGTTGGCATCAGCGGCCCATCCTCATCCCGCGGCGACGCGCGTCCCGGGCACCGGCACGGATCCACTGATCCCTTCGAGGACCTTGTCGACGCTGACCCCACGCATCTGTGCCTCAGGTCGCATGATCAGCCGGTGGTTGAGTACGGGATGCAACACACTCTTCACGTCGTCCGGTGCGACGTAGTCACGGCCGGCGATGGCGGCCGTGGTGCGGGCCGCTCGCTGGAGAAACAACGAAGCCCGCGGAGAGGCGCCGAGAAGAAGATCGGGTTCTTCTCGGGTGGCTTCGGCAATGTCGATGATGTACCCCTTCACGACGTCTGCGACGTGGACGTGAAGAGCGATCTCGGCCATGCGGACGACGTCCTCCGCATGGATCACCGGCCGCAGGTCCTCAAACGTCGATCGATCGCCATGGGTGTCGAGCATCTCGAGCTCCTTGGAGCGGGTCGGATACCCCATCGTGAGACGCATCATGAAGCGGTCGAGCTGTGCCTCAGGGAGTGGATAGGTTCCCTCGTGCTCGATCGGGTTCTGTGTCGCGACCACGATGAATGGAGGCCCGAGGGTGCGAGTCACCCCGTCGATCGTCACTTGGAGTTCCTCCATCGCTTCGAGCAGAGCTGCCTGGGTCTTGGGGCTTGCACGGTTGATCTCGTCTCCGAGGACGACGTTCGAGAAGATGGGCCCGGAGCGGAAGACGAACTCGCCGGCCTCGCGATCCCAGACGGAGACCCCGGTGACATCGGAGGGGAGGAGGTCGGGAGTGAATTGGATCCGTTTGAACGAGCAGTCGATCGATCGTGCGAGTGACTTGGCCAGGAGGGTTTTCCCCACGCCCGGGACGTCCTCGATGAGGACGTGCCCGCCCGAGACCAGACACGAAGCGATGAGCTCGACCGTCTCCCGTTTCCCCTGGATGACATGCTCGATGTTGTCGGCGACGGTTCGAAACCGTTCACCGAACCAGGCCAGTTCGTCCGGGGTCGCTTGCACGGGGGAGCCTCCTGGGTATCTTGCATGACCGAGACTAGAGGGCGCGGGAGGTTTTAGGGACGGGGAGTGAGTAGAGCAGTAGCGAAGTGGCGGAGTGGCGGAGTGACGGAGTGACGGAGTTGGAATGATTTCATGGGCAAGCGACTACTCGGCTACTCAGCTACTCGGCTACCTTCCAGCCCATGGAGGCATCATGATCTGGCGCGCTACCGCTCGCGCTCTCGTGAGACGACCTGCGCTCTGGCCTGCCGCTGCCGGGGCGGTCGTTGCGTTTGCTCGTGTTGGGTGGTGGCGTCGGTCTCCATTTCTCCCGATCCCGGATGCCGAGTTCATCCGATGGCGTACCGCGACCGCCTACGGAAGTGACGACGCCGACCTTGCCATGGAGGACGTCGTGGCGTATCTTGAGTGGAGGCGACGATCCGCCAAGGGGCAGACGAGGGGAGGCTGACGTGGCCGTTGGAATGCTTCGCGATGACCTGTTGAGCTTGCCCGGCGTCGAGAGTGCACAGCTCGACGGTGATGCGATGGCGCCGACCGGCGTTCGTGTACACCTTGCGCCGGGTGTTGATGCTGGCGTGGTCGGCGACGAGGTTCAGCGAGTGCTCTCTCTCCACGGTCTCCGTTCCGAGGTCGGCGAAGGCGTCAAGGCACCGGCACCGGCACCGGCACCGGCACCGGATGAAGTGGCCGTTGTCGTTCAGACATCAGTCCGCTCAGCGCTCACGTCGGTTCGGGTCACCGAGGGTCGCGACGGAGTGTTCGTGGAGGCCCTCGCCGATGGTGTCACCGTGTCGGTTCGCGCCGCAGGGGCTGCGGGCCCGGCCTTCGATCAGGCGGTGGTGTCGGCGGTTGCAGAATTGGCAGGAGCAACCACCAGTCCACTCATCCGCTCGGTCGATCTCCGTGACGTTGGCGGCACGTCCGTGGTGACGGTTGTCATCGACGAAGCAGGGGACGCGCTGGTTGGCTCTTCGATCATGGACGGTGGCCGTGCTTATGCCGTGGGTCGAGCCGTGTGGGCGGCGATTTCCTCTCGGTGACTGCCGTGCGGCATCAGTTGAACGATCACATCCGCATCCGTCGGATCGAGAGACTCTCCCGTCGTCTCGGGGAACTCCTTCCGGAATTCATCCACTTTCGCAATCACATCCCGTACGACGAGTCGGGTGTGGTCATCGGGCACGTCGAGCAGATCGTCATGGTCGGGTTCGCTGGTTGAAACGATGGTCAACCCCAGTTCTCGCAGGTGACTGAGCATGATCTCCTGGGTGACTTTGTCAGAGGAGAGGACCGAGAGTTCGGAGATAACGAGTGCATCGGCGTTCCCCGATCGTGCAATATCGAGGAGTGCCCGGAACCCGTCCCGTCCCAGGGGATGAGCCGGATCGCGCCCGTCCTGGCACGTGGCGACCAGGTGGTGACCGGAATCGGCCGTCCATCTTCGTATCCGTTCACTCTGCGCGAACGCGGTCTCTCCCTCGGTCAGGCTTGATGCCTCCCGTACGTACCCAACGACGCGCACATCTTCTCCCACGCTCTCGATGATGCTGCCCACCGTGAGTATGACAGGAGTACAGTGAGTGGTCAACGACTGCCGCTGAGTGGTTTCGTGTCCGACCTCCGCGAACGATGCCGCTGGTACGCTCTCTGGGTGTCACGAGCCCTCGTCTTGAACGCGAGTCTCGAACCACTCTCGGTGGTTCCCGTGCGGCGCGCGCTGGTGCTCGTGCTGCGGGACCGGGCCGACCTCCTGGTCACGAATGGTGCGATCTGGCGATCCGAGGTCGTGTCGATGCCGTCGCCGTCGGTCGTTCGGCTCAGGCGCTACGTGCGAGTTCCCTATCAGCGGCGGGTCCCGGTCAATCGCGCAACCGTCTTCCAGCGTGATGATCACCGGTGCCAGTACTGCGGAATTCATGCCGAGAATCTCGATCACGTCGTCCCCCGGTCGCAGGGCGGCGAACACTCCTGGTCGAATGTCGTCGCCGCATGCAGGCGCTGCAACACCAAGAAGGGGGGCCGCACGCCGGCCGAGGCCGGGCTCAGGCTCGCGTCCGTTCCGCGACCGCCGCGGATCGACACATGGGTGGCGGCTGCGATCGGTGGGGCAGTAGATCCGGACTGGGCGCCCTACGTCACGGCGTAGCCGAGCGGATGAGCAGGACGGGCTTCGGAGACCGGCGAACGATCTTGGTGCCTGTGGATCCGAGCAACCCTTGGAAGAGGCCCTGACCATGGGAACCGATCACCACGACCTCGGCGTCGAGCGCAACGAGTTGCTCGATGATCGTCTGTGCCACGTTCTCGCTCTCGGCGAAGCGACCTTCGGCCTCGATGCCTCGTTCCCGGAGCGCACCGACGAGCGGAGCCGTGTTCTGGCGGAGCTTGTCGCTGAGGTAGCGATCGATCAGCGTGTCGTCACCGGGCCAACCCCTCGGGGCTTCACGTGAGACGGCCGGGGTTTCGACGAATGTGTAGTCTGCGACGACGCTGGCACTCTCCCCGGCACCCCACTGGGTGCGCATGTCGTTGATGAAGGTACGCGGTATCTCGATCACCGTCAGCACGGTGACTCGGCCGTCGGCCCCCGCGAGGGCGGCGGCGAAATCTGCCGCCGCGGAAACATCGATCGCTCCGTCGGTTGCGATAAGTATGTGCACGGTTCCTCCTGGGGGTATCGATTCTCAGCCTATACCGAGAGTCCCGCCTCGTGCGCGATCTCGATCAGGGTAGGGGTCTCGATGCCGGCTGAGCGGGCATGGCCGATCGCCCGCTCGAGGCGTCTCGGAGCGCTCCGTCCGGTCGTGCCGTGTTCGGGATCACCTTTGATTGCGCGGACCATGCCGTTGATCGCCCGGTCCCGATCGACGGGGGTGCCGACGAGCCAGTCCTGGATGTCGAGGATCTCCAAGGTGACAGCGCTCGCCAGGGGGCGATGCTGGTTCCATAACCCGGAGACGGTTCCGCCGATTCTCAAGCCCGCGATGTTCGCGGTCAGAATGTAGAGGTTCTTCGCGACCAGGGCGTCGACCAGGGCGTCGTCGGAAATCCGCTCGGCCGGGATGCCGATCGATGTCAACGCCCCGACGAGCAGACCGGCTTCCGGTCCCGCAACCGGCGTCGGGATGAGAACCTTCGTTCCACGCCCCGGTTTCTTCTCGAACCACACGACGGCAACGGTCGGCGACGTGATCGCGTGACGTTCCCAGTCGCGGGGGAGAAGCTCGTTCTGGATCAATCCCACGCGGGACCGCCACCCGTCCGGCATCTGATCGAGGGATGTGTGGAGATCATCCTCTCCGACCGCTACGAGGGCCAGGACCGGTTCGGGGACGACACGGGCCGCATCCGCAGGGGGAGTGGATCGCAGTATCGGGAACACGGGATATCCGGAGCGGAGAAGGGCATGGGAGAACACCGCTCCCATCTCGCCGACGCCGATGAGGGTGACGGGTCGTTTCATTGGCCGCAGGCTACCGGGTCACGTGTGGGGACGTCGGGGTACGTCCGGGGGCGATTGAGTTGACAAGTGGCGCGCAGTGGGCCATAGTGGGGCCTCGTGGTAGATGATGATCGCAGCGCAACGGAGGCGCGGAAGCGTGTTTCTCGGAGAATACAGCCACTCGCTTGACGAGAAGGGCCGGGTCGTGATGCCAAGCAAGTTCCGTACGGGACTTGACGATGGGTGCGTCGTGACCAAAGGCCAGGAGCGCTGCATCTACGTCTTTCCAATGGATCGATGGGAAGAGGAATCGAGCAAGGTCCTCAAGCTGCCGCGCACTGATCGGCGGGCCAGGAACTTCTCGCGGTCCTTCTTCGCCTCGGCGTCGGATCAGGCACTCGATCGGCAGGGACGAGTGCAGATTCCAGAATCACTGCGCCGCTACGCGGGGTTGGAGAAGGACCTGACGGTGGTCGGTGTCGCAGACCGGGTCGAGGTCTGGGCGGCCGACACATGGCGCACCGTGGCGGAGGAGGCCGACGCGTACTACTCCGAGATCGAGGAGGCGCTCTCAGAGGATGGAATATGAACAAGCGATACGAGCACCGGGTCACCGACCCCGTACTCGAATCGACGAAATGGTCTGGCCTGTGGTCAGTCCCCCGGATGCCAATTGGAAGGCCCCTTACTCCGCCCGCTTCCATGTTGGCGCCAGCGCTCCGGGGGGCTGACCATGGATCAGACCATGGACAGCTACCACGAACCCGTCCTTGTGAGGGAGTGCGTCCAGGTGTTCGCTCCTGCGGCGCACGGCGTGGTCGTGGATGGCACATTCGGCGGCGGTGGCCACACGCGGCATCTTCTCGATGCCTATCCGCAGGTGCGGATCATCGGGATCGACCGCGATCCAGATGCGATTGCCAACACGCCGAACGATCCACGGGTACGAGTCGTGCTCGGGAACTTCGCAGAGATCGAACGGATCGTGCACGATGAGTTGGACTCACCACCTGACGGTCCTGGGGTCGTTGACGGGGTTCTTCTGGACCTGGGCATCTCATCACATCAAGTCGATGCCGCGGCACGGGGGTTCTCCTATCACCGCAGCGGTCCGATCGACATGCGGATGGGTCGGGACGTGTCACTGTCGGCTGGAGACATCGTCAACGAGTACGACCGCGACGACCTCCGTGATCTCATCCGCCGCTTCGGAGAAGAGCGCTACGCAGGGCGCATCGCGGACGCGATCATCGCGTCGCGACCTATCGGCGACACGACTGCCCTCGCGTCGGTTATTGCAAACGCCGTCCCGGCAGCGGCACGCCGTTCCGGACATCCGGCCAGGAAGACGTTTCAGGCTCTCCGCATTGCCACGAACGCTGAGCTGGACGCACTCTCGACCGGTCTCGAATCCGCCATCCAACTCCTCAGACCGGGCGGGAGGATCTGCGTGATCGCGTACCACTCGCTCGAAGACCGCATCGTGAAGCGACGGATCGCCGAGGGCACGACCGACTGTGTGTGTCCGCCGGACCTCCCGGTCTGTGGGTGCGATCGGCGCGAGGAACTCGAAGACCTCGGGCGATTCCGCCCATCGGCTGACGAGATCGCCGGGAACCCCCGTGCGCGGAGTGCAATCATGCGCGTCGCAGAGAAGGTTTCACTATGACGGCCGGCGCTCTCCCCCGGTCAACGGCCCGGCGCGTCGGGGCACGAGAACAGGCACGCAGACGTCCGGTCGTCCGACCACTCGTGATATTCACGATCGCAGTCATCTTGGCCTTCTTCGCCGTCATCTACTCGCGGATCTCTCTCGACCGAACTGCATTCGAACTCCAGCGGCTCGACCGAGAGATCGCTGTGGAGCAGGAGCTCCATTGGGACCTGCGCGTCGACTACGCACGACTCCAGGCGCCCGCACTGATCACACAACGGGCCGCCGCCCTCGGGCTCGTCTACCCGGAGGATCGTTACACGATCGAGATCTCCGGCATGGCGGACACGGTCGGCGGCCCAGAGGATCGATGGATGGATCTGCGAGCGCTGTTCGTGGAGCAGCCGTGACGATCGAAGGAGGGGAACGATGCGAAGGCCGAACGCTGGCGGCCACGCGACCGACCGTCGAGAGACGCTGAGGGCGGTCTGAGATGGCACGAACGAGGTTTCGCTTCGTCGACCTGCGGCTGATCGCGGTCGGACTCGTCTTCGTCCTCGCGTGGGCAGGAATCGGCTACCGCCTCTTCCGTGTCCAAGGCGCCGATGCCGCCGAACTTGCTCAGCTTGGATTCGATCAGCGCGTTCGCCACGAGACGATTCAGGCGAAGCGAGGAACCATCTACGACCGGGATGGTATCGAACTCGCGGTCACCGTTTACGGGAAGGCGCTCGTCGCTGATCCGAGCCTCGTTGAGGCACCGGGGGAGGCGGCCGCGATACTCGCTCCGATCGTCGGCGTCGACTACGTCGAACTGATCCAGCGGCTCGAAGGAGATGGACGATTCACGTACGTTGCACGCAGGCTCGAGAGCGACACGGTCGAGCGAGCGCGCGAAGCGATCGAGTCGGCCGATCTGATCGGGTTTTGGTTCGTGGAAGAGCCGCTCCGGATCTACCCCTCGGGTGCCCTCGCCGCTCCGGTTATTGGCATCACGCGGCTTGACGATGGGTCCGGCATCGAAGGAATCGAAGCCGTGATGGAGACTGAACTTGCCGGGCACCCCGGCAAGCGAGTCGTCGAACGCGATCAGTCCGGTCGGGCGATCCCTCAAGCGGAGTTCCTCCTCGAGCCTTCGGTCGCTGGTTCCGACGTCGTGCTGACGCTGGATCGCGAGATCCAGTACATATCCGAGACATCACTCCAAGCCGGGATCGACCGCTCGGGGGCATTCGGCGGTTCGGTGATCGTCTTGGACATCGCGAACGGTGAGATCCTCGCCATGGTGTCACTCCCGGGTTTCGATGGTTCCGACCGGTCGGCGCTCGACCCGTCGACCCTCCGCAACCGTGCGATCACCGATGTATATGAACCGGGCTCTACCCTCAAGGTCGTAACCGTCGCTGCAGCCCTCGAAGAGGGTGTCATTCGCCCCGATACGCCGTTCGAGACCCCCAATGAGATCGAGGTAGGCGACGAGACCTACTCCGACCACGGAAGCAATCCACCCGTCATGACCGTTTCGGACATTGTCGCTCAGTCATCCAACGTGGGCACCATCAAGATCCAGCGTCAGCTCGGGAACGAGGCGCACTACCGGTATCTCGACGCGTTCGGCCTCGGCCGTCCCGCCTCGATCGATTTCGCCGGTGAGTCGACCGGACGCCTCGACCACGTGTCAGAGTGGAACAATGTGGCAGCGGGTCCTTCGGCAGCGATCGGCTACGGCGTGGGAGCGACCCCGCTCCAGATGGCCTCTGTCTTCGCGACCCTCGCCAACGACGGTGAATGGGTCGAGCCGCACGTTATCGCAGAGATCGTCGCGTCGGATGGAGAGCGAACGATCACCGAGCCGAGGCGCCATCGGGTTGTCTCCCCCGAGACGGCGCGAACGATGCGGACGATGTTGCGACGAGTCGTCGAGGACGGCACCGGATTTCGCGCCGACATCGACGAGTTCCCGGTCGGAGGCAAGACCGGAACGACCGACAAATTCGACGTTGCCACCGGGAAGTACAGTGACACGGAGACGATCGCATGGTTCATCGGGATCGCTCCGATCGACGACCCCAAGATCGTGGTGGTCGTCGTTCTCGATTCACCCAGTGGGATGATCGCCGGCGGCTACGACATGTCGTTCGGCGGAACTTCCGCTGCTCCCATCTTCGCCGAGATCGCAGAGTCCACGCTTCACCAACTCGGCGTGTCTCCTACACACGACGGCGATGCCTGATCCGGTCCTCCTCTCGGATCTCGTTCGTCGCCTCCCCGGCGGCGGGCGACTCGAGGGTGCGGATGCGGAGATCACCGGGGTGACTCACGACTCGCGCCTTGTCGGTTCTGGTGACCTCTTCGTCGCGATCCCCGGCGAGCAGCACGATGGCCATGACTTCGTGGATCGCGCGATCTCCGCAGGAGCCGCCGCGGTTGTCGTTGAACGCGACCTCGGCAGCCCGAGCCAGATCGTCGTGTCCGATGCTCGGGCAGCAATGCCCTGGATGGCAGCTGCTGTGTATGGAGAGCCTTCCCATCGGCTC
>CAXMQO010000005.1:0-34470 GCA_964195515.1 uncultured Saprospiraceae bacterium
CACACCTCGCGGCGCACATCCTCAGCGGTCATGTCGATCCCCCTGATCTAACCCCTACCGGATTGTACCGCGAGATGGGGCCGTCGGGGAAGGATCAGATCGTCGACCGGAACCTCGCCCGGACCATGATGCAGGCGTTCACCAGATAGTCGAAGCCGTGCTCCTCGAGATACCCCATAACAGCTTCATTCTCGGCGCCGGGCTGGATCCACACGGTTGTGAACCCCAATTCCTTCGCCTGCTCGAGGACCCGCAGCGTCCTTGACGGCGGCACGACGAAGTTGATGATGTCTGGTGTCTCGGGAAGATCGGAAAGCCTCGCGAATGCCGGGTCGCCGTCGACCGTGTCCCTGGAAGGGTTCACCGGGTACACGCGGAACCCCTTCCCTTTCAGATCGAGATAGATCCGATTGCCGTACTTCCGCGGGTTGTCGGTGGCGCCGATGACGGCCACGACCGGGTCGCCTTCGTTGAGCAGCGTGCTGATGGTATCCATGAAGAGTGGAACGCTACACGACCCTCACAGCATTCCTGCTCAGACTCTGGACTCCTCGCCCTTCGTGCGCAGGACCGCTCCGAACGTTTCGAGAAGTATCTTGACGTCCAACTTCATCGAGCACGTCTCGACATACTCTTCATCGAGCGCGGTCCGCTCCGCGACCGATATCGAGTCACGACCGTGGACCTGGGCGTAACCCGTGATCCCCGGCTTCACGTCGAAGCGGGGGTTGTCAAGGCCGACGAGATCAGCCTCCTCCGGCACGAGAGGCCTGGGACCAACGAGTGACATCGATCCTTTGAGGACGTTCCAGAAGTTCGGCAACTCATCGAGCGACCAACGCCGGAGGAACCCTCCAACGCGCGTGATGCGTGGATCGTCATCGATTCTGATCGTGTACTCGTCGTCGTCCTCGCTGTAGCGCAGGCGTTCGAGGTGCTCGTGGAACACTTCCTCTTCGTGGTCGATCACCATCGTTCTCAGCTTCACCATCCAGAAGTCGCGCCCGCTCCGACCCGTGCGAAGTTGCCGGAAGAATGCAGGCCCTCTCGAACCGATCTTCACGCCGATCGCTGCCGCAGCGAGCACCGGAGCCAGCAATATCAGTGAGACGAGGGCCACGCCGATGTCGAGCGAGCGCTTTGCCACGACGTAACCGTGGGAGATTTCGCCTTCCTCCGGGTCGCGCATGAGGGCCCCCAGAACGAGCGATGAGAGCGCGAGCGCCTCGCCTATCACGAAGGCCAACACGACGTGAAACACGGGATCCTCGATCGGGATCACGAGCACGACGAACGCGCCGACCACTGCGACGGCCCATGCCACAGCGAGCCGGGTGGCTCGACCGCGAGCAACCAGAATCTGACCGATGAACAACCCCGCCGAGGCGAGGACAACCCCGGCAGCGGCCAGCGCCGCGACGGTCGCGGTTGGCCGGAAACCATCACCGAACGCGATCGCCACCAATGTGGGGCCGAGCAGTGCTCCGAGCCCCGCACCGAGGAACGCGAGAGCCGCTCCAGCGATCCCCATTCCCCGGGCCCACGAGCGCAACTCGCGGCGCTCTCCCCGGACCGCCATCTCCGTGAACGGGGGCAGCACTCTGGCGATCAGGTTGTACCCGAGCGTCAAAGGTGCCCGGGCGAGAAGAAGCGTGGCGTACGTGATCGAGAATTGAGAGGCAGTGGCGCCGAGGGCACCGGCGGCGAGCGGTCCTGCGAGCAGAAGCGCTTGTGAGGCAGCCGACGACAGAACAAGCCCTGAGAGCAACCCGCGCTCGCCAATGTCCGCGATGTCCTCCGAGTCGAGTTCTCCGCGGGATCCGGCCACGCGACGCTTCGGCACGCGCCACGGACGCCACAAGATGATGACGAGTGGACCGAGCACCTGTGCCCAGGCGAATCCTGTCACGGTCGGCCCAACCATGACAACAGCAATGGCGATCACCAGTCTCAGCACGGACGCCGCTCCGCTGACGTAGCCGTAGGACCGGAATCTGCGGTACCCGGCCAAGTAGCCACGACCGACAACGAAGAAGAAGTGAAACGCCACGGTCGCTATGACGAACCAGGCGAACGAGGCATCACCGTCGAAGTACGTGTCCGCAGAGGACCACACCACGACCGCGGCCACCGCCCCCGTCGAGACCGCCAACGCCGCCGCCCGGGCCGGGACGACCCATCCACGGTACCCCAGTGTTAGCCGGCGGATCACGAACTGCTCGATCGGGAGAAGGATGATCACGAAGGCGAGGAAGTGCGCGGTGAGCAGCGCTGCGATGGGGGCGAACGCTTCCTCTCCCAGACTGCGACCGCCAATGAACTGGTAGATGTAGGCGCCGACCCCCGCAACGAGACTTCCAAGGACGATGTCGAGCGTCCCGTCGCGCCGCATGTAGGCGTAGCGGGTGCGGTTCGAGTGTCCTGGCGTCTCGGCGGGCAGGTCGTCGGGGAGTGTGTCGCTCACAGGTGCGTTTCGGGGTCGATTCTCGGTTCGGGCAAGGTTACCCGCCGACATTCGCTCTCCACGCGACCGTTGCCACGAATATCGGACCCCCTTTCCTAGCATGCGCGCATGGCGACCAGTCCACCGACCTCACGCGGCCCTCATCCGATTGTCGCGGCTGTTGCCTCGGCCTTGCTGCCTGGTCTCGGCCAATGGCTCGTCGGAGACCGCAGGAAGGCCCGAACGCTGTTCATTATCGACGCGGCCACGCTTCTCCTCCTGCTCTTCTTCTTCCACGACAGGGTCTCCATCGTCACTGCATTCGTCCGGCCGACCTCGCTCGCATTGATGATGATCCTCAACATCGTCATCCTCGGATACCGGGTGTGGGCAGCCGACGACGCATACCGATCGGCAACCGAGACCGGCCGATCGGTGACCCGCATCGCCGGTCTCACTGCGATGCTGGCGTTGGGAATCTTCCTCCTCGTCCCCCATGTCGTGTTCGGCTACTACGACCTTGTCCAATACAGTCTCATCACAACCGTCTTCGATGGCGGTGAAGCATCGGGAACCACAACGACGGCCACGTCTGGAGAGACCGGGGATACGACGACCGACGGTCAGGACGGGACCGCCTCGACCACGACCACCACGGTGATCGAGCAGACGCCGTGGGAGGATCTTGACCGTCTCAACATCCTGCTGCTCGGTGGGGACTTCGGAGTGGGACGGACCGGGATCCGAACCGACACGATGATCACCGTCAGCATTGACCCGAATACGGGTGAAGCGGCCATGTTCCAGGTTCCACGAAACTGGACGTACGCGCCTCTCCCCGAGGGCACTGGGATTTGGGACTGTGACTGCTACCCGGAACTGACGAACGAACTCTGGATCATGGGCGAACAGTATCCCGAGGCTTTCCCCGGGCCGGGTACGCCGTCGGAGAATGCGGTCAAAGGCATGATCTCCGAATTCCTCGGCATCCCGATCCACTACTACGCACTCGTCAATCTCGATGGATTCGTCGACATCATCGATTCGATCGGCGGAGTCGACATCTACGTCCCGGAACGAATCGTCGACGACGAGTACCCGCTCCTCGACGGCACGCTCACGAAACTCGTCATCGAACCAGGCCAACAACACATGAGCGGAGACGAGGCATTGGCCTACGCCAGGACCCGTCACGCCGACAGCGACTACTTCCGGATGAACCGTCAGAAGTGCGTTCTCGAAGCCGCCATGGAACAGACCGACCCAACGTCGCTGATCCTCAACTTCGGGAAGTTCGCAGGCGTCATCAAGAACACGACGACGACCGACATCCCGATCGATCTGCTGCCGAAACTCGTCGAATTACTCCCGGTAGTGGACATCGAGAACATGGTCTCCGTCCGGTTCATCCCTCCGGAGTACCACCTGAAGTACCGAGACGACGGCAAGCTCGGAGCGATCGCCAACATCGACTTGGTTCACGAACACGTGCAGTTGGTCATCACCGACCCGGAACGTGCGAAGGTCGAACTCGATCTCCAGGATTCTGAGGAGTGCCCGACGGCGCCGGAAGCCTGATGTAGCGCTAGATCCGCCTGGAGTCCTTGCGGTGGTAGTGCGTTCCCTCGAGCATCGACTCAGATCGCCACTCCCCGAACGTGAGAGCTTCCGATTTCACCGGTACCGGTGCAACCTCTTCGACGTCTTCGAACTCCTCGACCTCCTCGACCAACACGTCCCCGATCTCCCCGTACGCGCGCGCGGAGCGCTGCTCATACTTCGAGACGCTCGTCATGACGACGGTCACGTCGTCGACGGAAACCTCGACGACCCCGGGGTCGTCGATAGTCGGCGTTTGCGGGGCAACCACCGAGTAGCGACCCTTCGTGACGACCGCTCGAGATACGGGAGCGTCGTCGCGGATCGTCTGCGGTCCCGGTTTGAACTGCTTCGGTGCCGGCACGTCCCTTCCCCCATTCTGCCCTACCACCAGCATACTCGCGGATGGCGTTCGGGGGAATAGGGCGAAGGACTCAACCCTCGCCGGATCGGCTCGACGCGATGGCCGAAACGGCCAATCCGACACCGAGCAGGAGCAAGGCCCCTGGGACGACCCAGCGACCGAAGTCGTCCGGGAGCCACTCGCGTGCCGGAGCGATGAACGCCAGGGCAACAAACAGCGCCCCGAAGATGAATGAGATAATGTCGAAACGGTGACGGTACATGGTGCTATCCCTCCCAGATGGTCGTGTGGTCACTCACAACGATGGAGCCGACACCGGCGTTTGCCTCAATGTCGAACATCCAGTCGCCTTCGGACGAGAACGTCTCCTCGGTTCTGGAAACGCCGAGACCGGCGCTCTGATGGCCGAGGATATCGATCGAGCCGATCCCCACCCTGCCGTGCGCGATCGCACTGGCGGGCTCCGGCAGCCAGATTCTCACTTCGCCGGCGCCTATCTTCGCGCCGATCGGGATTGGATAGAGGCCCTCGGTGACTGCAGGTGGTTCGAACCACCGCAGATCGATCTCGAGGACTCCTGCACCGTGTTCATACTGGAAGCCGACGCGCTCGAGGTCCTGGATGGATTCGACCCGAACGTACCGCTCACCGGCCTCTCCGCTAATCGACCAGGTGGGCCCGATGCTCGCAAGGAAGAGCAGCGGCATCAGGAGCATGCCCACAACGATGAGCCACCGGGCACGTCCGAAGATCGCCCCAGAGAGGAGACCCGCTCCGATGACCCCCACCGTGACGGCGACGTAGTGCACGGGATCCGGAAAGAGAACGCCTGCGATGTCAAGCATGGCGAGGCCGCCCACTGCGATGAGCGTTGCCGCCACCGTCAAACGCCCCAGGATCGACTTTGGTCGGGGCGGGTGAGCAGGTGGCGTCGGCCCGGCTCTCGACTCAACAGCGATCTCCGGCACGTCGACGGTCGCGACGATCGGTTCACCTTCCACCAGTTCCGGGTGGACACCGTGGTCGCCTCCGTCGGTCGATGAGGACTTCCCGTTCCCACCACTCGGTGGCCCGGAACGGCGATCGAGGTCACCCCGGTACAACAGAACTCCGACGACGAGCAGAATCGCCGCGAACACGAACTTCCCGGAGATCAGAT
Organism: uncultured Saprospiraceae bacterium; assembly: GCA_964195515.1. GTDB lineage: Bacteria > Actinomycetota > Acidimicrobiia > Spongiisociales > UBA5794 > JAHEEL01. The sequence continues at coordinate 5,566 of CAXMQO010000005.1, forward strand.
GGAAACTCGAGGCCAAGATGACGGCAGCCACACCAACGAGGATCACTCCGACCACCATGCCCGTATTCGAGGTGTCGAAGCCGGAGAGCCACTGAGCGATGATCGGATCATCACTCCCCTCCTCCGGGATGAGGAGCCATCCGAGGGCGTAGAGCAGCAGGCCGATCCCGCCGAACATCGTCATCACGACGAACGCGACACGGAACCAGGTTGGGTTGAGGTCGAACCGCTGACCGAGGCCGGCGGCCACGCCTGCAAACGCTCGGCCCTCGATCGGGCGGCGGAGCAGTCGATTTGTGGAATGGGTTGAATTGCTCATGGCCCCATCATGCAACCCATCTGCATCTTGTGAAATCGGGAATCCTCCTGGTCGAACCCTGATGTCTCAGGGACATCTCAGGGTTGTCACCGGTTGTGACCCGCCCCGGCCTGTGACAACATCACTCCTGCATGAACACACAGGACGAATCGCTTCTGAACGTATCTAGCGAACGCTTCCAGGTTCTTCGCGGACGCCTGACCCGCTCGACCGGTGACCGGATCGTCGCCGGTCTGGCGGGCGGCACCGCGGCCCGCCTCGGTATTCCCACGGTTTTCGTCCGTGCGGCCTTCGTCGCACTCACCCTGGCCGGTGGCTTCGGCGTCCTCTGCTATGTCGTCGGTTGGTTGACGACGCCCGATGAGCGGCAGTACGGGTCGATGATCGTCGCCGACCGACCAGCTACCACGTCACAGGAAGTTGGTCTGTCTCTGGGTTTCCTCGCTCTCCTCGTCATCCTCGAGGCCGTCGGCCTCTGGTTCGGGCCGATCGTGTGGCCGGCGGCACTCTTCATCTTCGGCGCCGCAATGGTGTGGGACCGATCGAGCGCTGAGTCCCGTGACCGAATGTCCCGATTCGCCAGACCGACGGGGGATGACTCCAGTAGGAGCCGCGCCCAGGTCATCGTTGGTGTCGCCTTGATGGCGGTCGGTATCGTCGTTGTCCTCGCCTCCCTTGACTCGTTCCAGGCGCTCGGACCCGTGGCAATCGCCGTTCTCCTCACGGCCGCCGGATTCATGTTGCTGTTCGGTCCCTGGATCCTGGGCCTCTTCGAGGATCTCACGGAGGAACGCAGAGCACGGATCCGTTCCGAGGAACGCGCCGACATGGCAGCGCACCTCCACGACTCCGTTCTCCAGACACTCGCATTGATCCAGCGGAGCGACGATCCGCAGCGAATGACCACACTCGCCAGGGCTCAGGAGCGTGATCTCAGGGCCTGGCTGTTCGAACCCGCCACCACCGCAGACGGCGGGACGGTCGGTGAGGCCGTCTCAGCAGCAGCAGCGAAGATCGAAGCGGATTTCAATGTCCCGGTCGAGGTAGTTGTTGTCGGCGACCGGATCATCGATGACGCGACCGGACCGTTGGTTGCCTCCGCTGCAGAAGCCATGGCGAATGCCGCCGAACATTCAGGGGCCCGGACCGTCTCCGTGTATGTCGAGTGTTCGAAAGACGCGGCTGAAGCCTGGGTCACGGATCAGGGATCGGGCTTCGATGTCGACGGGGTCCCGGAGCAACGCAGAGGGATCTCCGAATCTATCGTCGCCAGGATGGCTCGATCCGGCGGCGAAGCGAGCGTCGTCTCTCGACCGGGAGAAGGCACCGAGATCCATCTACGATCGGAGTCCCGATGACGACCATCTACCTCGTTGATGACCATGAGCTGTTCCTGAGCGGCGTTCGAACCGAACTCTCCGAGCGATTCGACGTCCGCGGCTGGTCGACGGATGTCGACGGTGCTGTTGACGGCATCCGGAAGAACCGTCCAGATGTCGTGCTGGTCGACGTTCACATGCCGGGTGGAGGTGGGCTCTCCGTGGTCGCCAATGTTCTGCAGACCAATCCGGACATCAGGTTCCTCGCGCTCTCGGTCTCGGACGCTCCCGAAGACGTGATCGCGATGATTCGGGCCGGGGCCCGCGGCTATGTAACGAAGTCAATCGAACCCGACGCCCTCGCCGATGCGATCGAACGCGTCGCAGCCGGTGACGCCGTGTTCTCGCCGAAGCTCGCCGGATTCGTTCTCGATGCCTTTTCGAATACGGTACCCGTCGAGGCCGACCCCGAACTCGATCGACTGACACCGCGAGAGCGGGAGGTGCTGCGCCAGATCGCCAGAGGCTACGCATACAAGCAAGTCGCGAACCGCCTCTCGATCTCTGTGAAGACCGTCGAAACCCACGTCTCATCGGTGCTCCGCAAACTCCAGTTGTCGAACCGTCACGAGTTGGCCCGGTGGGCAACCGAACGGCGCATCGTATGAGACGGTCGTACGCATGGAACGAGACCCGGCTCCGCTGTCGTTAGATAGCCACGTATGCAACTGCTCCTCAGAATTGCGATTGGTGCGGCCACAGCATGGCTGACGGTGTGGCTCGTTCCGGGTCTGCACTACTCCGGGGAATGGTGGCGTTGGCTTCTCTTCGGCACCGTCATCGGCCTGATCAACGCGGTCATCAAGCCGGTCGCGAAGTTCCTCACCCTTCCGATCCGCATCATCACGCTTGGGCTGTTCACGCTTATCATCAACGTCGGATTGATGACACTTGCCATCTGGATCGCCAAGGACGCCGGCGTCGGATTGACCAGCGACTCGATCTGGGCTGCACTGCTGGGAGGTCTGGTCCTCACGGTCGTCGGATCCATCCTGAATCTCTTCAGCTGGGACTGAGCGGCACCCCCGTGGGTATCGTGGGGGTCTGCCAGAAGAAAGATCCATGTTGAACCCGGCCCGAATCCTTTTCGCCTTCCTGGCGAAGCCTCACGTCCAGACCGGTCTCGCCCTCGGTGCTGCCGCGGCGATCGAGTCCAACCAACCGTCTCTGATGATTCGCCCGCGCACCGATCAGGCCCTCGTTGTTGCCGGCTCGATCGCTTCTGGCTACATCGTCGGTAGCGGATACGCACAGGTCATCGAGCGGCTTCCCGTCCGATCGCCGATGGCCATAGACGCGGTGGCGGGCGCCGCCGCGGCCGTGTTCGTCTCGACGATCGGGCCGAGGATCGAGTCCTATCGCCCTGGGGCCCTCGCCGTTACGGCCGCCCGCGCCCGGTCGTACGCTGCGACAACGGCCCTCGCCACGAGTCTCGTCCGCCACGGGGTGCGCACGGCGACGTCCCACGGTCGGATCGCTCGCGGTGCCGCAGGAGTCGCAGCGGCCACAGCGTTCACAGGCGGCGCCTACCTCTACCTGAAAGACCGACTCGGTCGCTACGACGCCGGTGGGAGAATCCCACCAGACGGTTCCGATGTTGTATGGACGCTCGCGGTCGGCACGGGTGTTGCGACGGCTGTCGCCGGCTCGGTGATGGCAGAGCGCAAAGCGGCAAGCGCTTCAGCATCGGTATTGGGCCGAGCGGTTGGAGGACCCACGGTTGCATGGCTGCCGTTGACACACGCGTTGATCGGCGGCGGCGCACTACTCGCCGGACGGTTCGGCATGGGGCAACTGCTCGGGAAGATCGCTGCGTCGAATCGAAGCACCGAGACCCGCTACTCCGAGGCGCCCGTCACGAGCGTTGTGAGCGGTGGTCCGGATAGCGAGGTGCAGTTTGACGAACTGGGGCTTCAGGGTCGCCGATTCGTCAGCGAGGCCTCGCCCCGGAGACGAATCGATGAGGTGCTCGGCGAGGACGGTGCAATGGATGCCATTCGCGTCTACGTCGGTGTCGATTCGGCCGCTTCGATCGAGGGCCGCGTCGCCCTGGCGATCAAGGAACTGCGGAGAACCGGGGCATTCGACCGATCGCTCCTCATCGTCGGATCACCCGCGGGTACCGGCTATTTCAACTACATCCCGGTCGAAGCGGCCGAGTATCTCTCTCGCGGGAACATCGCTTCCGTCGCGATCCAGTATGGGTCGCTTCCTTCGATGCTCTCAGCCTCGAAGATTCCGTTGGCGATCGAGCAGCACGGTGCTCTCCTTCACGCGATCAACGATGAACTCGATCAATGTGACCCGGCCGACCGTCCGCAGGTCGTGCTCTACGGTGAGAGCCTGGGGGCGCAGGCAAGTCAGGGGGCGTTCACGGGCGGCGGAACGGCAATCCTCGCCGACCTCGGAGTGAGCCGAGGCTTGTGGGCGGGGACGCCGTACGCGAGTCGGTGGCGGCGCGAGATTTTCGGCGGCGGACCCGGCATCGACGGCTCACTCTTTGCCCGATTCGCTTCGATCGACGAATACCGCGAGACCCCCGACGAATCCCGATCGGATATCCGGTACTTCTTCCTCGATCATCACGAGGATCCGGTCACCCGGTTCGGCCTCGACCTCGCCTATCGCAGGCCGTTGTGGCTTGGCCCGGCCGATCAGCGCCCGCCGAATGTCTCTCGTACACAGCAATGGGTTCCGGCGGTGACGTTTTGGCAGAGCGCGATCGACACGAAGAATGCCGCCACCGTGATCCCGGGCGAGTTCAAGGCGCTTGGACACGACTACCGGGCTGACCTTGCGCAGTTCGTGAGCGTCGCCTACGGCTTGACGGATGTAACCGATGACCAGATGGCGAGCATCGAGGCTCGGTTGCGACGATCCGAAGTCGAACGGGCGGCGAAGATCGCCGACGGAAAGGAACCTGGCTGACAGATGTCCGTCAGATCGCGTCGACGACGGCTTCCACCACGGCGCGACGGTGTTCGCTGACGCCCTCATAGAGATCCCGCCGATGTGCACGCCACCAGCCGCGCCAGGCTCGCCAGATGAGCCGGCCGCGTTCGACGAGCGCGAACAGCGCGTAGAGGTAGAGGGGCATGACGAGAAGCGCCGCACCGACACCCTCGAGCCCCGACCACGTCCACCCCACCCATCCGGCGACACCCCAACTGATCGAGAACAACAGGATCGCGGCGCCTGGTTTCACGGTGGCTGCCATGGCAGGATCGAGTTTCACCCTCCCGATGAGCCAGAGCAGCACGAACGGCACGAAGTTGATCACGAGGCCAACGAGTGCGAACGGCAAGAGGAGCAGGCCGATGATGCCGTTCCAGATAATCCGACCGAGGAATGATCTCCGCGAGCGATGCGAGGTCGCCATCTGTCGGTCGTTGAGACCCACCGCGTCGAGATCCGCCGTGTAGCGATCGAGCGCTTCAGCAATCACTGCCTTCGCGTCCGGGGGTCGCTGCGAGAGCAGGTTGGCAAGATCCGACGCGTCGCCGTAGTCGACCTCCGGGGTCGCCCCGGGCACCGTCCGCAGTGCGATCGCAGCCGCCTCTGAGAGCGTTCGCTCTTCCTCCCAGTCGGCATAGTCGGGAGCAGATCGCCTGAGCCGTTCCTCGATATCGGCCGTTAATGCGCGAACGGCGTCGCGGTTCGATGCGTCCTGAGGTGTTCCGAGTGGCGCGTACCGCCCGATCTCTGCATCGAGGTCGAGGGGTGCCCCAACGTTCACCCAGACCTTCGACCTGAGCGCGGATTTATCGTCGTAGTGGATGCCGGACGGGACGATCTGGATCCCTTCGACCCCGCTCGCTCTTGCCCCGAGGGCGATGCGGGCGGCGCCGGTCTTGATCCTGGCCATCGATGGGTCATCGACGGTGATCCCCTCCGGGAAGATCATGATGAGGTCGGCTTCACCCAGGGCCTCGTACGTGGAGCTGAACATCTGGTCGTTGCCGGCCGGGCCCTTGTCCTCGGGTTTGTGGGTAGGGATCGCCCGGGCGAACTGCATGACCTGCTTGGCGATCGGGTATCGCCAGATGACATCGCGAGCGACGAATCGCGGCACCCGGTCGAGGGCGTAGGCCTGGATGAGCGCGTCGGCGAAACCCCCGAAGTGGTTCGACACGGTGAGCTGCGGGCCGGTGGCCGTCTCACCGGCTTGCTGCCGAACCTCGACGCTGCGATAGACGAGCCGGACCGCAAAGTTCGCGATGTTCTTGAGGATGCGTTCCCGACGGCTCAAACCCGACGTTGTCTGGCCCACCGTCACCCTGCCTCCTCTTCGTATCGCAGCCACGGTACCCACTTGCCTCCGTGATGGTCGACGAATCGCAGCGCCACGTGCAGAACAATGGCGCCTGCAACTGAGATTGCGGCAATCACCGCCACGATGTCGAGCGGCGGAATCACGAGATCGAAGAAGATCCGACCGAGGGGCAAAGCGAGGATGAGAGCGAACGCACCGACCAGCGACGCAACCAGCGCCGCTCGCTTCGGTGTGAGCGGGCTCGTCAGCTCGACGAGGACCCACATGCCGACCAGCACCATCGTGATGGTTGTGGCGCTTCTGGCCACCAGAAGGTCAGGGTCGATCGCACGCGTTGCGCTGTAGACCCCGTATGCAGCGCCAGCGGCGACCACCCCTGCCGGGACGGCGAACCGCATGATCCGCCGAAAGGCTCCCGGACGAACGGGCTCCTCGGTCGCTTCGAATGAGAGGAAGAAGGCCGGGATTCCGATCGTCAATGAGCCGATCAGCGTGAGATGTCGGGGAAGCAGGGGGAACGCCCAGCCGACGAAGCCAATCGCAACGGCGAGTATTGCGGCGTAGACGGTCTTGGTGACGAACAGCGACGCAACACGTTCCATGTTGGCGATCACCCTGCGTCCTTCCGCCACGACGAATGGCAGTGCCGAAAACTCGTTGTCGAGCAGGACAATTTGGGCCACGGCCTTCGTTGCCGATGCGCCCGAACCCATGGCGATCCCGATGTCGGCTCGCTTGAGGGCGAGAACGTCGTTGACACCGTCCCCGGTCATGGCAACGGTGTGGCCGGCGTCCTTGAGGGCAGTCACCATTGAGCGTTTCTGCTCCGGTGTGACGCGCCCGAACACCGCATCTTCGTTGACGGCGATGCCAAATTCCGGATCATCCGGATCCGGCAGACTTCTTGCGTCGACCGTTCGGTCCGCAGCCGGGATTCCGACGATCGCCGCGATCGCTCCCACCGTCGAAGCAGAATCGCCGGAGATCACCTTTGGGGTCACGTGCTGGTCGACGAAATAGGCAACGGTACCGGCCGCATCGCTCCGAATCTCCTCTGCGAACGTGAGGTATCCGACCGGTTCGAGTCCATCCGGCACGTCGCCGTCGTCACCGGTCAGCGGCATATTCGTCACCGCGACAAGAAGCACCCGATCGCCGGTTGCTGCGACCGAACTCAGGCGGCCGAGCAACTCCGTTGCCTCTTCACCGAGAATGATCTCCGGAGCTCCAATGACCCAGGTGTGCCCATCAGTGAACCGGACCGCCGAGAACTTCTTCGCAGACGAGAACGGGACGAAGCGATCAACCGTCCAACCCGGATCATCGGGATACGCCTCTGCAACACCTCGCATGGTGGGATTCGGGTACGGGTCCGCGGCTGCGAGCGCCGCAAGCGCTTCCTCGAACCGCGCCGGGTCACGTTCCCAGAGATTCACAGTCTCACGGTGTCGGATCAAGCCGGTGGTGAGCGTGCCCGTCTTGTCTACGCACACCACGTCGACCCTCGCCAACGTCTCGACTGCGGGCAGTTCCTGGACCAGGACCCGTCGCTTGCCCAGGCGAATCACCGCCACGGCCATCGCCATCGAAACGAGGAGCACGAGGCCTTGCGGAACCATCCCGACGACCCCCGCAACAGTGGAAATCATCGCCTCTCCGAGCGATCGATGGATCTTCAGCTGACTCCACAGGAGAAGGCCACCGATGGGAATCAGCAACCAGGTGACAACGCGCAGGATTTGGTCGATCCCTCCCATGAGGTCGCTCTTCGCGAGGGTGAACTTCCTTGCTTCGACCGCGAGGTGCTGGGCATAGGAGTCGTCCCCGACCGCGGTGATCTCCGCCGTGACCGACCCGGAGACAATGAACGAACCGGACAGGATTGAGTCACCGGGTTCCTTGTGAACCGGATCGGCCTCTCCCGTGAGAAGCGATTCGTCGACTTGAACGCTCCCGGCTATCAGCACCGTTCCGTCGGCCGGCACCTGATCACCGGTGGTGAGCCGAATCACGTCGTCGAGGACGATGTCGCGGATCGGGATCTCCTCGTCGACGCCATCGCGCATCACCGTCACGTTCGGTTCCACGAGAACGCGGAGCTTGTCGAGTGTGCGTTTCGCTCGAAGCTCTTGGACGATCCCAATGACGGCGTTGGCCACCATCACGAATCCGAAGAGCGCGTCCGGAAGGTGCCCGAAGACGAGCACGATCACGAGCATCGCCGACATGATCGCGTTGAACCGTGTCAGGAGGTTCGAGCGCAGGATGCTAGAAACGGATCGGGACACCCGCGACTCGACGACGTTGACCTTCCCGTCGGAGACACGCTTGCGCACCTCGGCTGAAGTCAGGCCCACCACTCCCACCGTGTCCATCACGAAGCGTCGTGAATCATGTCGACTAGCCGCCGTAGTGGTCTTCGTAGTCGAGCATGGCGGCCTCGACGACCGAGATGGCGTGTTTCCTGCCGTGGATCTCTGGGATCTCAACCTGGTGCTCATCCCCCGGCATGGTCTTGTGGGTGAGGAAGTAGTGCTCGGGGCGATCGATGATCGCCTGAGGAATGTCGCTGATATCCCGGGCGTTGTCGAAAACGGCGTCACCGACGAGGACCGCAACGAACTTGTCATCGGCTTCGCCGTTGTCGATCATCCGGAGTCCGCCAACCACCCGGGCGTTGAGCATGATCTCGGAGCGGTCGATGACTCGCTCGGAGATGACGCAGATGTCGAGGGGATCGCCGTCCGCCTTGGTCACCTCCGGTGACATGGCCGCAACACGCTCGGCACAGTACGTCTTGGGATTCAGCCCGTAGAGGGTCGGCGGTGAGCTACTCCCCCGCTGCGGGCGATCGACCTTCAGGTAGCCGGTCCGCTTTTCGACCTCGTACTTCACGACGTCGAAAGGCGAGATCTCGATGAACGCCGTGACGACGTTTGGGGCGTCGGGACCGGTATCCAATCCATGCCAGGGGTGCGGTCGCCAGCGAAAGAACGGTTCGGGAAATGCCATGACGCCTCCTCCACCGCAGGGTAGCCGAGAGCGGAGACGCCGATTCCCCGAGATGCGGCTCGATCTAGTGCAACAACGTGGGAGTTGCAGCGTTGAAGACGGCCCCTGCGTATTCGAGGAATCGTTCGACGCCATCAGGCCGACCGGCAAGGTCGGCGTACACGAACATCGAACCCTCCCACCCCTCGGTGTTCCAACGGGCGCCGTCCGACAGCTCCAGGGTGAGAAGAGCGTCCCCATCGAACGGCCAGGGATTCGAGTAGAAATACGCGTCGCCGGCCGGATAGAAGCCAAGGTTGATTTGAGCGGGTAGTTCGGTGACCTCACCGTCTTCCTCGTGAGGAACCATTTTGGAGCCGAACCACTCGAACGCGAGGTCGAACCCGTGAGGCCACAGTTGGATAGGACCGACCTCTCCCCCGATTCGGTTCCGGTGTCCGGCAATCGCCGCCTCCACCGTGACCAACACCTCGAACAATCCACCTGCGTGTTCTCCGTCATAGTCCCGTGCTTCGTCGTTCTCGAACTTCGTTCGGTTGTAATCGCCGGTGAGTCCCATTTCCGCAGCCGCGCCGATGAGGGCGTCCCCCATCTCGGTCGCCGTGAGTCCCTGGTCCATCGGGAACGATCTCCGTTCACCGCTTGAGCTCTCGATGACGATCTCGTGGCTGCGTAGGTCCATTCGCACGAAGACGGCCCCTCCTTCGGGGAGTGGCATCGCCTCGGTCACCAAACCATCGGGGCGGACCTTCAGCGAGATGTGCCACCACTTCGGGTGTGCAACGGCATGAACACGCGGCAGCGCCGCAACGGCATTCGCGTAAGCGTGCAGCGTCGCCCGCGTCGGCTCGAAGTCAACAGGAAGAGCAGGAAAGGCGGTCATCGTGGAAGTTCCTCTCGAGAACGGTGGGTTGGATACATCAATGCCGTTGGGGCGCGGAACATTCCCAGGGTGATCCGAGTAGCTGAGTAGCGGAGTAGCCGAGCAGTGGAGTCGCTGAGCAGCTGAGTAGCTATGAGCCGGGGTACGGAACACGAGTTACGGAGTTACGGCGCGCCGCATTGCTTCGGTGATACGTTTCTCGCTCACCTTGCCTTTGGTCCCGACTTCCTGAGCGAAGAGGCTAACACGGAGTTCTTGGAGCATCCAGGCAACCTCAATGAGATCGACCGATCCGGGCATTGCATCCGAAAGCTCGTCACGCTCCGCCTCCAGGTCCTGCACCCTCTCCATGCGTTCACGATCACGATCGGTGTGATCCGGGAGTCGTTCTATGCGCCGTCCAATGGCTTGCACAAAACGATTCAGGTCGGCCAGTCGGTCGACGCCGACGTTCGTCAAGAACGCCGGATAGATCAGTCGATCAATTTGAGTCGTCATGTCCGCCACCGCAGGTGCGTACCGGTCGCCGATCAACGAAGCCATGGCCGACCAGACGTTTCGGACCTCGTCGAGGATCTCCAGGGAATCCGACGCCACGGCAACGAGGGCATCAGGGATCTCCTCTCGGGCAGTCGAGCGAAGCCGCTCGAATGCCTCGCGGTCCCACACCGGTCCCCCGGTTTCGCTGAGCATCCCGTCGATTGCGCACGCGAGGCAGTCCTCTGCCCATACGCCGAAGGAGTCGTACGGACCGCCCGCCACGGCCGCCCGGCCGTCCTCGGTAACGAGTGGCCGCAACTGCCCGGACGGTGAAGGGAGGTCGAGCATCAGGAGCCTTCGCGTGCCTTCCCACATGGCGGCGTCTTGTTCGGCCGGTGTTGCGAAGAGGTGGACGGCAACGGAATCGCCTTCGTCGACAAGGGCCGGATACGCCGTGACGGCCCGACCCGAGCCGTCGATCTCAACGGCACGCGGGAGTTCGTCGATCTCCCATGACTGCATGCCCATTCGCTCGGTCCCGTGATGCGACGCCTCCATCGCGGTGCGGGCCTCCTCCTGGAGGGCACCCTTGAGCGCCCCGAGGTCTCCCCCTTCGGCAAGCACCGTCCCCTCAGCGTCGATGATCCGAAATGTGGGCCGGAGGTGGGACGGGAGACGATCCGGATCGAACGCGTCTGGCGGGATGGGGACACCGGAACGCCGTGTCATCTCTCCCCTCAGGAATGGAACGAATCGATCCGCGTCGGGGTCGTAGCTCTCGAGCACGGACCGAGCGGTCTCCGGGATCGGAGCGAGCCTCTTGCGGATCTGTTTAGGCAGGGCTCTCATCATGGCGATCACGAGTTCCTCTCGGAGTCCCGGCACATGCCGGTCGAAGATCTCGGGGTCGATCCTGGAGAGCCCTCCAATGGGAATGTCGATCGTCACACCGTCCCTGTCGCTCGTCGGATCGAACTCGTATACGAGCGGCATCGTGACGTCGCCGTGCTGCCAGTTCTCCGGAAACGCCCCTTCGCCGGGTGTCTCGATTTCCGAGTCGAGGAGATCTTCGATGGACAGGTCAAGTTGGTGGGAGTCATCGACTCGTGCGTCCTTCCACCACCGGTCGAAGTGCCTGACCGAGATCACATCGTTCGGGATCCGCGCGTCGAAGAAGTCGACGATGGTCTCGTCGTCAACGAACAGGTCCGCCCTCCGGTACTTCGCCTCGAGCGCGAGCACCTCGTCGATGACGATCGCGTTGTGTTCCGCGAACCGGTGGGGTGTCTTCCACTCTCCGGCCACGAGGGCGTGACGAATGAAGAGTTCTCGTGCGCCGTCCGGATCCACCCGCCCGTACAGCACCGGTCGCTCCGCTTGGAGAGGGAGCCCATAGAGGGTCACGGTCTCGTTAGCGAAGGCGGCACCCCGATCGGCCTCCCACCACGGATCCGAGTAGGAGCGGGTAACCAGATGCGTCGCAGCTTCTTCGATCCAGTCGGGTTGAACAGCGACGACGCCGCGGGCCCAGAGCCGGCTCGTCTCAACCAACTCGGCTGCCATCACCCACTCCGGCGAACCTTTGAAGAGGGTCGATCCCGGATTGATCGAGAACCGGCTTCCACGAGCTCCCCGATACTCATGTGACTCGGGGTCCTTCCTCCCAACGTTGGAGAGCAGCCCGGTCAGCACGGTCCTGTGTACGTTCTCGCGCTCCGCAGGCTTCCGATTCGGAGTGAAGCCGAGATCACGTGTGACATCGCGTAGCTGCGCGTGCAGGTCCTGCCATTCGCGAACCCTCCGATAGTTCAGGTACTCATTGCGGCACATCCGTCGGAACTGGTTCGAGGTTCGTGCCTTGCGTTCGTCACCGAGGTACTCCCACAGGTTGAGCCAGCTGTAGACGTCGGATTCGTCGTCGCGGAAGCGGGCGTGAGACTGATCGGCCTGCGCCTGCTTCTCGGTCGGCCGCTCCCTCGGGTCCTGAATGGCGAGTGCCGTCGTGATGACGAGCACTTCACGGAGGCAGGCGGTTCGGTTCGCCTCGATGATCATACGCGCGAGGCGAAGATCGATGGGGAGGTCTGCAAGCTGCCTCCCGAGTCGGGTGAGCCGTGGTCGCCCATCCCTGAGTGCTCCCTCGATCGCACCCAACTCAACGAGGCGTGCAACACCGTCACGAATCGATCTGGCATCCGGCGGGTCAAGGAACGGGAACGTCTCGATGTCTCCTAGATCTCGTGCCGCCATCTGGAGGATCACCGATGCAAGGTTGGTTCGCTGGATCTCCGGTTCCGTGAAGTCGGGACGGGCATCGAACCCGTCCTCTTCGTAGAGGCGGATGCAGATGCCGGGGCCGAGCCGTCCACACCGGCCGGCTCGCTGGTTCGCGGAGGCCTTGGAGATCGGCTCGATCGGAAGGCGCTGCACCTTGGTTCGCCGGCTGTAGCGGGAGATGCGTGCGGTTCCGACATCCACAACGTACCGAACACCCGGGACGGTCAACGAGGTCTCGGCAACGTTCGTGGCGACGACCACCCTTCTCCCGGTATGCGACGTGAATACCCGGTGCTGCTCGGCTGTGGAGAGGCGGGCGTAGAGCGGCAGGATCTCTGTGTGTGGCAGCGCCAGGTCAGTGAGTGCGTCGGCAGCATCGCGGATTTCGCGCTCCCCCGAACAGAAAACGAGAATGTCGCCGTTCCCCTCGGTGAATAGCTCTTCGACGGAGTCGCAGATGCCCTGGGTCTGATCTCTGGGTTCGGATCGAACGGAGTCGTCGAGTGGCCGATACCGGATCTCGACCGGGTATGTGCGGCCCGTGACCTCCACGACCGGGGCATCTTCGAAGTGCTGCGAGAACCGCTCGGTGTCGATCGTGGCCGACGTGATGATCACCTTGAGATCGGGCCGCCTCGGCAGCAGCGTCTTGAGGTAGCCGAGCAGAAAATCGATGTTGAGGCTCCGCTCGTGGGCCTCGTCGATGATGATCGTGTCGTATCGCTCGAGACGCCGATCTCGATGGATCTCGGCGAGGAGCAGACCGTCGGTCATCACTTTCACAAGGGTGGAGTCGCCCGTCTGATCGGAGAAACGCACGGCGTACCCCACGGCGTCACCCACCTTGGTACCGATCTCCTCAGCGATCCTGTCGGCGATCGATCGGGCGGCGATCCGACGGGGTTGGGTGTGTCCAATCGTTCCTTCGACGCCTCTTCCCAGATCGAGACAGAGTTTGGGAATCTGTGTGCTCTTCCCCGATCCCGTCTCACCGGCGACGATGACGACCTGGTGATCCCGGATGGCATCCAGGAGCTCTTCACGCCACTGGGTGATCGGAAGGTCTTCCGGGTAGGTGATGCGCTTCGGCACGGCAGCCCGGCGCCGTTTCATCCGGTCTTCGACCTCGGTGATCGAGCCGGTGAGCTTCGTGATCGTCTCGGCTCGCCGACCGGCATCGTCGATCCGCTCCGTTCCGGTCAGTCGCCGATGAAACCGCCGCCGAACAGCACGAGGAAGCACGTCGATACGCCGCCGGAGGTCACGGGTCGCTTCGTCCACGGTCCAAGAGGGTACGCCATCGCCGAACCTCCGCTGCTCACAGCGCGGCGCACCGGCTCGACGACTCGGTACCCAGTGCGGCGAGCCCAGCGGACCCCAGCCCAGCGAGCACTACTTGTCCCGCTTGAAGATCGCCGCCGCACCCATGCCGCCGCCGATGCACATGCTCACGATTCCGTACTCGACGTCGCGTCGCTTCATCTCGTGAAGCAGCGTCGCCGTCAGCTTCGCCCCCGTGCAACCCAGCGGGTGGCCAAGAGCGATGGCTCCACCATTTGCGTTGACAATGAACGGATCGAGACCCAGGATGCGCATCGAGTAGAGCGCCTGGCTGGCGAACGCCTCGTTCAGTTCAACGAGACCGATGTCGTCGATCGAGAGACCGGCCGCCTCGAGCGCCTTCGGGATTGCAGCCGTCGGACCAATTCCCATCTCGTCCGGATGCACACCAGCCACCTGGTAGGTGACGAGTTCGGCGAGCGGTTCGAAGCCGTACTCGGCGGCCGTTTCCCTGCTCATCAGCAGCTCCACCGCAGCACCATCAGAAGTTTGCGACGAGTTGCCGGCCGTGGATCGGCCGTCGACTTTGAACACCGGCCGCAGTCTCGCAAGACCTTCGACGGTGCTTGCCCTTGGGCCATCATCCGTATCGAACATGACGGTCTTTCCACCGACGGTCACCTCGAGCGGAATGATCTCATCCTTGAAGCGGCCCTCGCTGATCGCTGCCAAGGCACGCCTGTTCGACTCAACGGCGAATGCATCCTGATCCTCACGGCTCACGTCATAACGCTCAGCAACGGTCTCACTTGTGATGCCCATGGCGTCGTATGCGGCCATGAACTCGTTCGCCAGATACGGGTTGGGTGCCGGCTTCTGGCCGCCCATCGGCACCAGCGACATCGATTCGACCCCGCCCGTGAGCACGATCTTCGACCATCCGGCTGCAATCTGTGCAGCACCCGTCCCCAGAGACTGCAGTCCGCTGCTGCAGAAGCGATTGATCGTCATCCCCGGCACCGAAACCGGCAGGCCGGCTCGCAGGGCGGCGATGCGGGCAACGTTCATTCCCTGCTCGCCTTCAGGGAAGGCACATCCGACGATCACGTCATCGATGTCGGCCGGATCCACGGCGGGAATCCTCGTCATCAACTCCTCGATGAGACGGCCGAGCAAATCATCGGGCCTGGTCTCCCGCAGGGTGCCTTTTCCGGACTTTCCCACTGCGGTGCGATGCGCGTGGGTGACCACGACTCCTGTACTCATAGCTGTACTCCTTCTCCCTATCAGTTCCGCAACGGCTTGCCGGTCTCCAGCATGTGCAAGATCCGGTCGATCGTCTTCTGCTCTTTGCAGAGACTGACGAACGCCTCCCGCTCCAAATCGAGGAAGCCCTGCTCGCTGAGGAGCGTGCCGGCCGGCACTTCACCACCACACAGGACCGTGGCGAGCACCACGCCGAGTTGCTCGTCGTATTCGCTCACGAACCCACCCTGCTGCATCCCGTGGACACCGACCTTGAGGGCGGCGATCCCGGTGGTCCCGGGTACCGGGACCTTTCGCGGAACCGGGGGCTCGTATCCGGACTGCGCCATGGCGAGCACATCGGCCTTTGCGTCGGAGAGCACGGCATCCGGGTTCAGGGTGATCCGATCGGTCCGACGCAGGAATCCGTGTGACTTCGCCTCCTCGGCGCTGGTAGACACCGTTCCGGTGCCGACCGTCATGAACACCTTCTCCATGAAGGGGAACAGATCGGCCTTCACTCCTTCGGGGATCGAGCCGTAGAACCGGAACGCCATTTCCTTGCACCCACCACCGGCGGGGATCAGCCCGACACCCAGTTCGACCAGACCGATGTAGGACTCGGCTGAGGCACGGACCGCGTCACCGTGCATCACGGCTTCGCAGCCCCCACCAAGCGCCATGCCGCGGGGTGCAATCACCACGGGCCCGTCGCAGTACTTCATCCGCATGAACGTGTCCTGGATCACACGAACGGCCTGGTCGATCTGCTCCCAGTCCTGGGACATGGCGAGCATCCCGATGAGGCCCACATTGGCGCCAACGGAGAAGCTGGCCGCCTCATTGCCGACCACCAACCCGACGAGTTCGCCGTTGTCGACCATGTCGCAGCCGGTAGCGATAACCTCGAGGATCGTGTTGTCGATCGCATTCATCTTCGTGTGGAACGCAACGCACCCGACCCCGTCGCCCATGTCGTAGAGCGTGGCGCCCACGCTGCTTGCGAGGACCATTCCGCTGTCTGCGAGCGACGATAGGAAGATCACGCCGTCAGACGTCGGAACGGGAAGATATGTCTCGGAAGCAACGTCCCAGTAGAAGGGAGCGCCGTCACGCTTCACGTACCAAGTGCCTTCGCCCTGTTCGAGCAAGCGGTCGACGGCCACCGGCACGGTCATTCCTTCGGAACGCATGCGCTCGACGGACCGCTCGACGCCGATCGCGTCCCACGTCTCGAACGGGCCCAGCTCGTAGCCGAAGCCCCAACGCATGGCCCTGTCCACGTTGACGATGTCGTTGGCGATCTCGCCGAGACGCTCGAGAGCGTAGATGCTCGTCTCGGCCGTGACCTTCCAGGCCAGGCGACCATGATCGTCGTCGAACCAGACCATTTCTGCGATCTTCTCGCCCGTCGTCTCCTTCTTGCGGGCGGCGCCCACAGCGGCGAGCCGTAGCTTGCCGGCGTCCACGTAGTCGAGTGTGCCGAGATCAAGACTGAGGATTGCGCTGCCCTCGTCGGTCCTGACCTTCTTGTAGAACCCGGCGCCGGTCTTGCTGCCGAGCCTTCCGTCGGCGATCAGCCCCTGCATCGCCTCGGGAACCACGAACCGGTCCCTCCACGGATCGTCCGGACAACCCTCGGCGATGGTGGCGATGACGTGGGCCATCGTGTCGAGACCAACAATGTCGGCGGTGCGGAATACAGCGGACTTGGGCCGTCCTGCGACAGGGCCGAACACCACGTCGGTCTCGGCAACACCAACGCCGAATTCCTCCATCCAGCGGAACACCGAAGTCATGCCAAAGGTGCCGATGCGGTTGGCGACGAAATTCGGTGTGTCTTTGCAGTACACGATGCCTTTGCCGAGCACCCGCTCGCCGAACTGTGCCATGGCGGCGAACACGTCCGGGTCGGTGTCGGCGATCGGAACCATCTCCAGAAGACGCATGTAGCGGACCGGATTGAAGAAGTGGGTCACCATGAAATGGCGCCTGAAGTCTTCGCTGCGACCCTCTGCCATCGTCGCTACTGACAGACCCGAGGTGTTGGATGAGACGACGGTGCCCGGGCGCCGATGCTCGTCCACCATCTCGAAGACGCGCTGCTTGATGTCCATCCGCTCAACGACCACCTCAACGATCCAATCACACTCGGCGAGTTTGTCGAGGTCGTCCCCGTAGTTGCATGCCGTGACGAGTGGCGCCAGGTCGGCCCGGTACAGCAGCGCCGGTTTGGCGCGCTGCATGGCGAGGACGCCGTCTGCGGAGATCCGATTGCGGACGGCACGATCGTCCAGTGTGAGCCCTGCGGCGGTCTCGGCGTCAGTGAGTTCTCGCGGCGCGACGTCGAACAAGTACGAAGGAATACGCGCATTGGCGAGATGAGCGGCGATGCCCTGTCCCATCACCCCAGCTCCGAGAACTCCCACGCGTTTGATTCGTATGCCCATGACTTCTCCCTCGAGAGGAACACCCGTGTTGGTGCTGATCTGCACAATTGTCGATTCGAGCGATCTGGACAAGGGCCGGATGACCCCTACGCGCGAGATACCGGGCAGGTTTGTGGCTCAACGCTCGAGACGAGCGCGCACTTCGTCAGGGATCGCGGATGCGGCCGGCATGCAGATTGGCGCGATCGAGACCCGATTGCCTCGCGCCGCCTCGATATCCGTGCCTTCGAGGGACTCGAACTCGATGAGCCCGCCTCCGAAGTCATAGTGGTAGATCCCGTCGCCGTGGTGGCTGAAGAGGCGGTCGTATCCGATTCGTGCGACGGTGGTCACCTGCCGGGGTGTATCGGCCGTTGCGTCGAACGGCAGGTTGATCGAAACGACATCGGCGAGCTGAGGGAGACCAGCGTCCGCCACGACCCCGACCAGCTCCGCCCCGACATCGGCGAGGCGTTTCCAGTCACTCGCTGCGGCCGGATCGAGCGCGCGTCGTTTCCACGATGACCAGTCCCCGTTCGACCCGGTCGAAATTGCGATCGAGGGGACACCGGAGACCCATCCTTCAACCGCCGCACCGATCGTGCCGGACGACAGGAGGAACGCGGCACCATGGTTGTATCCGATGTTGATGCCGGACACCACCAGCGATGGTGGCTCGTCGAAGAGTTCGTGGATGCCGATCTGTACGGCGTCCGCCGGGTAGCCGGTGCAGGTCCACGCGGTTTGCCCATCGAGCTCCACTTGATCCGTCCGGATCGGACCGAATCGGGTGATCGCTTTGCCGACCCAGCTTCGCTCCCGGTCGGGGACGACCACACGAACCGTGCCGAGTCGCCGGAGGGCCGCGGCGAACGGCACGAGCGCAGGGCTATCGATACCGTCATCGTTGGTCAACAGGATCCAGGACACGCTCGGGTCAGCGCTCTTCCCTGAAGTACGGAATTCCGAGCGCAGCAGGTGCTCCGAGGAACTTCGCCCGCTTCCCACTCGTCAACGCGATCATCGCGATGATCGCGAGCAGGAACGGCAGCATGTCGAGCAGCGTTGCCGGTACGTTGATCTCGAGCGTCTGGAACGTGAAGTTGAGCCGTCCCGCAATCCCGAACAAGTACGCGACCCAGAGAGCCCGCCACGGACGCCACGACGCCAGGATCACGAGGGCGATGGCAATCCACCCCGCTTGGCCGATCGGATTGTCCTGCCATGACGGCACGAGTGCCAGGGAGTAG
Organism: uncultured Saprospiraceae bacterium; assembly: GCA_964195515.1. Taxonomy (GTDB): domain Bacteria; phylum Actinomycetota; class Acidimicrobiia; order Spongiisociales; family UBA5794; genus JAHEEL01. Next base: position 24,394 of record CAXMQO010000005.1, read on the forward strand.
TAGGCGCCACCGAGTCCTGCGAGCGCTCCACCGAGCGCCACATGGATGTAACGGACCTTGGACACGTTGATACCCGCGGCCTCAGCACTGGCAGGATCCTCTCCCACCGCGCGCACCGTCAGGCCGGGGCGTGTGTGGAACAGGTAGTAGCTCGCTGCGGCGACGACTGCCCAGGAAAGGTAGACGATGGCGTCGTGTCCGAAGATCAGCGGTCCGACAAGCGGGATGTCGGACATGGCCTCTGGGAAGATCGGTTCGAACACCGCCTTCGACGGTTGGCCGATCAATGGATCTGAGCCGGCCTTGCCGATGTACACGGCGACGCCGGTTCCGAAGATGGTCAACGCCAGGCCCGATACGATCTGACTCACCCGGAGCGTGATCGAGTTGAAAGCGTGGATCAGGGACATTCCGGCCCCAGCCAAGAGAGCTGCGAACACGCCGAGCCACAGGCTGCCGGACACGAACGTGGCCCAGAATCCCATCACCGCGCCGAACAGCATCATGCCCTGGACACCGAGGTTGAGGATGCCCGATCGCTCGGTGAGGATCTCACCGACCGTGCCGAACACGAGCGGCGTCCCGAGACCGATACCGGCCATGAGCGTGAGCATGAGTATGGATTCGTTCATGCTGCCTGTGCCTCTGGCTCTGCCTTCGCCTCACCGGCGATTGGGTCGGGTCGATGAATCCGGTTCGAGATCAGGAACTCGCCAGCAACGGCGAAGAGCAGAATCGCGCCTTGGAGGATCCTGACTGTCGCGGACGGCACACCAATCGACTGCAGGGCAGGTCCGGCGTTGTTCAGCGCGCCCATCAAGATCGCAACCGGGATGATGGCAATCGGGTTGAGGCGAGCAAGAGCGGCAACGATAATCCCAGTGAATCCGAGTCCGAGGTCGAGGGATCTCGGGTCCATCTTGCCGAGGATTCCCGCCACCAGGATTGAACCCGCGAGGCCGGCAGCGGCTCCGGAAGCGAGGAACGTTCCGAGCACCTTCTTCGGAACCTTGATGCCCACGTAGCGGGCAGCGTCGAACGAGTCTCCGACGATTCGGTACTCGAAGCCGCTCCGCGTCTTGCTGATCACGAACCAGACGATCACCGCGACGCCAATGGCGATGAACAGCCCCCAGTCGAGCCGGTGAAAGAATTCGGGGATGCGACCGCTATCGAGGATGGGGCGACCCTGGGGGAACTGCGTCGCCTCGGGATCGCGCCACGGGCTCGAACTGCCCAGCACGAGGTACTGCATGAGGTTGAGAGCAATGAAGTTCAGCATCAGCGTCGTGATGATCTCGTTGGTCCCGAGGTACACCTTCGGAACGGCGGCCAGCGAGGCCCAGAAGGCTCCACCGATCGCACCGGCGATGACCACCGCAACTATCGCGATGACTTGAGGAGTCGAGTCGGCGAGCCAGATCCCCACGCCTGCCGCGACGACGGCTCCGAAGATCAGCTGTCCCTCTCCCCCAATGTTCCAAACCAGCATCTTGAAGGCGATGGCGGCTGCAACGCCGGTCAGGATGAGAGGTGTTGCTGATACGAGCGTCTCGGCGAACCCCCGCCCGGAGCCAAACGCTGCATCGGCCATCTTCTGATAGACCTCGACCCAGTCGTTGCCGGTGATCGCGAGGAACACCGCACCGAGGATCATCGCGGCAATCACCGAACCGATCGGGATCAGCAGCTTGAGCCACCAGGGAGCGAGACCGCGCGGTTCGACGATGAAACGGCGGCTCACACCGACTGCTCCTCGGTGTGGCCGGACATGAGCAATCCAAGCCGCTCGGCGGTTGCTTCCGAAGCTGGCATCTCGCCCACGATCTTGCCCTCGTAGATGACCAAGAGGCGGTCCGACAGAGCGAGCAACTCGTCGAGGTCTTCTGAGATCAGCAGTACGGCGATGCCTCGATCCCTTTCAGCAAGGATCTGATCGCGCACCACGGCCGTTGCGCCCACGTCGAGTCCACGGGTCGGTGATCGGGCAATCAGAACGCAGTGGTCCTGGGTGACTTCGCGAGCAATGAGTGCCTTCTGCAGGTTGCCTCCCGAGAGAAGCCGGATCGGCAGTCCCGGGCGCACACCACGAACGTCGAAGTCCTTGATGAGTTCAGCGCCCTTGGTCTTGAACGCCTTCGGAGAAAGCATGGGACCGTTCGAGTATGGCGGCTCACGGAACTGCTTCAGCGCGAGGTTGTCTTCCGTGTCGAGACCTGGAGCAAGTCCCATTCCGAGGCGGCTCTGGGGCACGTATGCGATGCCGGCCTTGATCGACTTGAGGGGGCTCGTGCCGGTGATGTCCTGTCCAGAGAGGTGGACCGACCCGTTCGTCACCTTCATTAGGCCGACGATGCCCTGCGCGAGTTCACGCTGACCGTTTCCCGAGACGCCGGCGATCCCAACGACCTCGCCGGCACTGACGGTGATCGACAGACCGTCGACGGCGTTGAGCCCGCGATCGTCCACGACCGTCAGATTGTCGACGACCAGGACCGGCTCCCCGATCGAGTCGTTCGGCGCGCGTGTCGGGAGCACGAGGTCCTTGCCGACCATCATGCGAGCGAGATCCCGCGGCTCGGCGTCCACGGTGTCGACGTTGCCGACGACCCTTCCTTCGCGAAGAACCGTCACCCGGTCCGAGACCTGCTTCACCTCGTGGAGTTTGTGCGAGACGAATATCAACGAGCGTCCTTCGTCGGCCAGCGTGCGCATGGCCCTGAACAGCGCTTGGCCCTCCTGTGGGGTGAGCACGGCGGTCGGCTCGTCGAGGATCAGGATGCGGACGTCGCGGTAGAGAAGCTTGAGGATCTCGACCCGCTGCTGCTGGCCGACCGAGAGCTGCCAGATGCGAGCCGTCGGATCGACGGGGAAGTCATAGCGTTCGCCGAGTTCGGCAGCCTCGGCCTCGAGCTCACTCTGTGACAGCCGCAATCCGACGTCGGGGTTTCCGAGTGCGAGGTTCTCGGCAACGGTGAGGTTCGATACGAGACGGAAGTGCTGGTACACCATCCCGATACCGGCAGCGAGTGCGTCTTTCGGAGACTTGAGGACGATCGGTGTGCCGTCCATCAGCATTTCTCCCGAGTCCGGTCGATAGAGGCCGGCCATCACCGAACAGAGTGTCGATTTCCCCGCGCCGTTCTCGCCGAGGAGTGTGTGAACCTCGCCGCGAGCGAGGCTGAAGTCGACATCGGCGTTGGCGAGGACGCCGTAGAACGATTTGTCGATCTTGCGAAGCTCGACCGCTGGAGGGGTGCTGCTCTGGTCCGGGCTGGGCATGCCGGCATCCTAGCCAGAGAACACCCGGCCCTCCCAACGCACGAGGACCCCGCGGCTGCGGGGTCCTCGTGCGTTGGGTTCGAGTATCGATCAGCCGGTCGGGCTCCCGATGACTCCCTCGACGAAGTAGTCCATGCTGAAGATATCGCCGAGCGCCTGCTCGTTGCCCGCCTGGTTCACGATCGGATCCGTGAAGACCAAGAACGTCCCGCCGACGATCTCGCCCTCCCGTGTCACGATGAGGGCCTGTGTATCGGCCGACACCGAGGGACCGAACGGGGCGATGGCGACCATGCCATCCGCCATGTGGCCGTAATAGGCCTCCGGTGCCCACGTGCCGGTCTTCACCGCTTCGGCGGTGGCCAAGTAGTACGGACCCCAATCCCAGATGGCGGCCGTGAGCCAACCCTCGGGTGCGAACTCGGACATGTCGGTGTTGTAGCCGACCCAACCCGCGCCGGCAGCTTCGGCAGCCTGGCCCGGTGCCGACGAGTCTTGGTGCATGGCGATCACGTCGACACCTGAGTCGAGCAGTGCCTGAGCGGCGTCGCCCTCGGTCGGTGGGTCGAACCAAGTCGACGTCCAAACAACTTGAACGGTGGCGTCAGGGTTGACTTCGCGAGCGCCGAGCGTGAACGCATTGATGCCGCGGAGCACCTCAGGAATCGGGAACGCTGCAACGTAGCCGATCTTGCCGGTCTCGGAGCGGGCACCGGCGGCCATGCCGGACAGGTAGCGACCCTCTTCGGCGGCGCCGAAGTAGTTGCCCATGTTGGGTCCGGTCTTGTACCCGGTCGCGTGCATGAACGCAACGTCCGGATAGTTCTCCGCCGCGGCCAGCATCGGATCCATGTAACCGAACGACGTGCCAAAGATCAGCGTGTTGCCGTCCGCTGCGAGGTCCTCGAACACACGCTGCGAGTCCGGGCCCTCAGGAATGCTCTCGAGCGTCGTGATATTGACGCCGGGCATGTTGGCTTCGAGGTACTGAGCTCCCTGGTCGTGGGCCCACGACCAACCCTTGTCAGCCGTCGGTCCGACGTGCACGAACGCAACTTTGAACTCTTCCGCCGCTTCCGCGGCCGTCGTGGTCGTCTCGTCGGTGCTCGCCGCTGTCGTGTCGCTACTCGCATCGTCGTCACTGCTGCATGCTGCCGCGACAAGCGCGAGCACCATCATCAGCGCGACCAAGAACTTCCATCTATTCCGAGCCATTGGCTCTCCCTTCACTGTTCCGCCTTCAGGATTCGTCGAGCCATCCGAGGACGGCCGGGAATCTCGCAATAACTCTAGATGGTCCGGTCCGCTCCGCGGCCGCGCGGAGACAGATGCAGGGGACAGGCAACGGGCAACAGGCGACAGACGACAGACGACAGACGACAGGATTCTCCGGGCTGTCTGCTGTGAAGGGGCGGAGTCCCAAGTTGGGAGCGATGTCAACCGTGGCTCGGCAGCCCGATCATCGACAAGTACGGGCTGCCCATCGCAGGGTCCCCCGACTTCTCTTCGTCTGGTCAGACATCCGCGGTCCCTGTGCGCCCGGTCCGTTCGAGGGTGGATGGGTCCCGCGTGCTCGTTCCGAGCGGATTGTCAGAGCTTGACGACCGGGCAGGTCAGCGTTCGGACGATGCCCTCAACCGACTGGATCGCGGTCACGACCAGTTGCCCGAGGGCGTCGATGTCTTCGACCTCAACGAGCACCACGACGTCGTAGGGTCCGGCGACTGCCTCGGTGGAGACCACGCCGGACACGCCGCGGATGGCTCCGGCGACGTCGGTTGCTCGGCCGGTGTCGGTCTGGATCAGGACGTACGATCGAAGAATCGTTGCCTCCTCATCTTGGGAGACCAGTGTACCGGAGAGAAAGGGACCGACAACTCCGAGACAGACTGGCATGGCATGACGGGAGACCAATGGGAGTCTGATCCCGCCGTGTACGGGCCTGGAGAGGCGCGGTTCCGCAAGAACCGAAGCCGCCACAATCGAAGAGGAGCGGGAAGGGCGTCCAGATCCACATCGACACCAACGACCCGACTGGTTCGACAAGGTCGGAGAAGCTCACCTCGCTGCTGCACTTGCAATTAGGTTCGACCCCCCGTGAGTTCAAGGGACCACCGATCATGATCGAGGGCAACCCACCGCTCATCAAAGGCCTCCAAGGGACCGAATGACCCAGCCACGCGACGCCTACCACGAGATCACCGAGGTCGACATCGACCGAAGGATCCGAACAGCCGCGGGATCGTCGGCGCAATCGTCGCCGTCAGCGTTGTGATCTACTCGGGGATCGACGATGGCTACGAAACCACGCTCGGCGAGGTGTTCTACCAGACTCCTGCCGTTGGTGGCGTCACCGTCGCGCTGGCGCTCCTCGGGCCACTTGCCGGCATTGCGGTCGCCCGATTCCTCCGAAATCGCCGAACGACTCCCACCGCGACCTGATGCTTCCTGCGCGACGACGCGAGATTCCCGCTCCTTGCCAGGGTGCCCACCCCTAGCCTCCGATGACCACACCGTCGATCTGTCCCGATGTGTCTCGGGACAGGACCGCAATCCAACGAACCGGGGAGGGACGATGACGCTCGCTGTCGTCGCTGAGAACATCTACAAGACGTACAAGAAGTCCGACGTTCCCGCCCTCGACGGAGTGTCGATCTCCATCGAGAGTGGCAAGGTCTATGGCCTGCTCGGCCCGAACGGGGCAGGGAAGACGACCCTGATCCGGGTTCTCGCGACGCTCCTCAAGCCTGACTCCGGGACCGCCGCCGTGGAGGGAATCGACGTCGTCGCCGACCCGATCGGTGTCCGCACCCGCATCGGCCTCGGCGGTCAGTACGCTGCCGTCGACGAGTTCCTGACCGGTCGAGAGAACGTCGTGATGGTCGGCCGGTTGTACAACCTGTCGATGGCCGAGGCGCAGTCACGCGCCGATGAGGTCCTCGAGCGAATCAACCTTGTCGACGCTGCCGACCGTCAGGTCCAGACCTACTCGGGGGGCATGCGCCGTCGCCTCGACCTCGCCGCATCGCTCGTCGGACGCCCGGACGTCCTGTTCCTGGACGAACCGACCACCGGCATCGATCCACGGTCACGCGTCGACATCTGGGAACTCATCAGAGAACTCGTGAGCGGTGGCACGACCCTTCTGCTCACGACCCAGTACCTCGAGGAGGCCGACTTCCTCGCAGACGCCATCGGCGTTATCGACCACGGTCGTCTGATCGCTGAGGGCACCTCCGACAGCCTCAAGGAGACGATCGGCGGTGTTGTAGTCCGACTGGAGGTGCGTGACGAGCACTGCGCAACAGCGATCGCCGCTATCAACGACCTCACCGGTGCGGACCCGCTCCATGATGAGCAGCGGGGACTCCTGGTCATCCCGGCCGAGGAGGGATCCCGTTCGCTCGTCGAAGTCGTCCGTGCGATGGATGATGCCTCGGTCCCGATCCTGGACATCGAACTCCACAAGCCCACCCTCGATGACGTGTTCCTCTCCCTCACTGGCCACGCCGCGGAGCCGGTCTCCGCGGCCGATGACATGCAGGAAAGCGAGGTAGCGCGATGACGACCACAGCCGTGAAACCGACCAAGTCGCGCGTCACCCCGGCGCACGCGATCAAGGACATGTGGATTATCACAAAGCGCAACCTCCGGCGCTTCATTCGGATGCCGCAGCTGCTGCTGGTCGCCACCGTTCAGCCGGTGATGTTCTTGCTGTTGTTCACCTTCGTGTTCGGCGGTGCGATCGCGATCCCCGGTGTCGAGTACATCGACTTCCTCCTTCCGGGCATACTCGTTCAGACCGTGATGTTCGGTGCCACCAACACGGCGACCGGCCTCACCGAGGATCTGGCTGCCGGTGTCATCGACCGTTTCCGGTCGCTACCGATGGCGCGGGGCGCCGTGCTTGCAGGGCGCACACTCGCTGACTTGGTGCGAAGCGCGGCTGTGAACACGCTTATGATCTTCGTTGCGTTTCTCATTGGATTCCGGCCGGTCGGGATCCCGCAACTCCTGCTTGGCCTGCTCTTGGCGCTCATGTTCGGCTACTCGATGTCGTGGGTGTTCGCTGCGATTGGACTCATGGCCCGTACTCCGGAGGCGGCACAGTCGGCGAGCTTCCTGCTCGTGTTCCCGTTCGTGTTCGCGAGTTCGGTCTTCGTTCCCGTGCAGACGATGCCGGACTGGCTCAGGGTGTTTGCCGAGAATCAGCCGGTTTCGGTGCTCGCGACGACCGTCCGCGGTCTCACGATCGGCATCGAGGCATTGCCGTCCGGCAAGACGATCGAAGGCATGGTCGCCCTGTCGATCGCGTGGATCATTGCCATCTTCGTCGTCGCTTCGCCGATCAGCGTGAGCATCTACAGGCGCATCTTCAGTTGATCGACCGGTGTCCGGGTGGGTTGCCCCACGACGGAAGCTAGGCCCGTCGCCCGATCTGCCCGGCCGGCCCCTTCTCGCCGATGAGAACGGTCGGATGGGATCGGGACGTGGCTACCCGGGCAGGTCACCCCACGACCCTAAGACCGTCGGCGGGTCCGTCCGGGCGGCCACCCCTACGCCGTTGGCGGCGGTCTGGTGCCCGCGTGATCGAGGATGAGCCACATCCACCGCTGATAGCCCGAAACGTAGAAAACCATGTTGCCGGATGCAAGTGTGATTCGGCATCGATCCCCGGCTTCGTCTGCCAGGTCGACCGACTCGGCTCCGTAGTCCCCAACGAGTTGAAGCCATAGACCTCGCTCCCAGTGCACGCGATCGTCGCGATGCGGGTCGAGGCCGCTCGGTGCGGCCCAGTCACCGAACCCGCAGTCGACGTCTTCGAACTGGTTGAGCAAGCCGGCCAGTCGCATGGCATCGTGTCCGGCCCCTCCGATGTTCGCTTCGTCGATGGTCACCTGAATCGACGGCGATGAACGTTCTAGTTGGACTCGTGGCATGGCTGTACCCATCGATTGTGATGCTGCGGGCTGCGCAGATTGCCCGTCGCGCACGGGGGCGTCGATGTCGTAACCGGCATCACCTCGTGGATCTCCAGAATTTCGCGTTGAACCTGTCGCTGCCGACAGCTCACCGACGTCGATGTCGTCTGCCACTCCCGGTTCTTCTGTGATGTCGCTCCCGACCTCCCTGTCGCTGCCGTCAATCACCCGCCGTGAGTCGTTTGACTCGTGAGAAGCTGTCGCCGAATCGATACGGTCGAGACGCAACCTGGTTCCTCTCGATCGGCGCGAGCGCACGTACAGCACGATGGCCAAGACCAGGCAACCGGAAGCGGGAGCAAGGAAGAAGGCAGCGGGCACCTCTTCGATTGTCCATCCTGATGCTTCAGCCGCGACGGAGGACGCGGCTACGACAACCACGAACAGGAGACCGAGGTAGATCCGTCGAAGTGTTGCCGCCGCGGCATCCGATCTGCTCACAACGTCAACATACACCGCCGTCGATTGGTCAGGCACCCTCCGAGTAAGACACCTACACGATGGCAGCGAACCCGAGGGCATCAATCTGATAGCGAATTCCCGTGGCTACCGCGTCTCGGTTCGGCTCAGCTACCTGTATCAGCGTGCCCTGCCGCGGTGCACACGCCCGGTAGCTTCGCGACCGTGGTGCCGCTGAATCATGCGGTTGCTCTGGGCTTGGCGGTGTTCTACTTGTCGCAGCGGCGTGAGCGCGTTCGGCCGCAGCTCAGCGAAGCGGTCAGGAGGGCCAACGCGGAGTTCTATCGGCCAGCGACGCGGTGGGGTCACCTGTGAGCTCCACCACCGCGCTTCGCTGCCTACGGAATGTGGATGCAATTGGCTCGAACGAGTCGATCGCCATGACGAGTGAACTCATCGACTCGCCTTGTTGGCGGTGAATTGACAACGGCGGACACATGGGGGCCTTCCCTCAGCACGCCAGCGATCAGTCGCTCATATTGAATCTCCTATGTGCGCTGTCTTGTCAAGGTGTCTTCGGGTTGGGTGGACAGGACTGGGTTGGGCACTAATCGTCCGGGTCCGCATCCAGCTCGCAAGACTGCGCCGCCTCTCGCTCGACGTTGCACGATGCGTTATCTCTTCAATGCCGGGGACCGTGAACCGATTCCTAGATCTGGCACCGAGTATCCGTTAGCCACGGTTGCTGCCTTCACGCAAAAGAGATCGCTGACTCAACCCCAGGCACCCGCCGCGAAAGACGAAGTCCATAGGCATCGGCGTTTGTGCGAGCCGACCTTGTCAATTGATTCGATTGTGAGCGGGTCGGGGACTACTGCAACCCGGCTGCAACCCAAACGGCTGCAACGGTCCGGTACAGGGCGGCACGGCGGGTTGGCGGGAACGGCCGGGAAGCCTTGAAACACCTGGCTTCCCGGCACAAGACGAAGCTCGACGGTAGTGGGCCCGGCAGGACTCGAACCTGCGGCCAAGCGATTATGAGTCGCTATCGCCATGCCTGTGACCAGGTGAAATGTGTGCGGGTAGCCGCTCAGCGACATTCGTGGTCGCTTACGCCAGGTCCAAGTAGATGAGATGCTGCAACGGTCGAGCAACCGAATTTGCTCGACCGAACCAAGGGTGAGTGCTCTCCCGACCGACGACGAATGGAAGGGAGACTGTCATGGTCAAATTGAGAGGAACCGTATTCGAACGCGACAACGGCACGTTTACCGTGCTCGCCGAGCCGACATGGGACCGGGAGCGGGACCGGTACCGTCGGCCCAGCCTTGGAACGTTCAAGACCCGCGAGGAAGCCGAAAGGGCACGTCTCGAATACAACGTCAATGAAGCCGACGGGGTGCTCTCACTCCCC
>CAXMQO010000006.1:0-5051 GCA_964195515.1 uncultured Saprospiraceae bacterium
GCGATCAAACGATTGAAATCGATCCCGGGTCCTGGATTCACATGGATGCGAACCTCACCCATGCCGTCGTCGCTCTTGAGCCGAGCGTCATGATTCTCACGCTCCAGCGGAGTACATGAAGCCGATCAACGGGCGGCTCGAGAGACCTCGTACTGCTTGACGAACTCGTCGATGGGCATCGAACGAATCGACTCGGCGATGACGTCCGTTGCGAGATCGCCGGCGGTCTTGAAGCGGAGACACGAACGTCCCATGTCCAACTTCTTCCCCGTCTTGAGGTACGTGGCCTTGAACGCCTCTTCACCGCCGTGGACGAACGCCACGTTCGTCAGGTAGAGGGCCAGGTGACGCTTCTGGGCGGCAAGGGCGACAAACATCAGCGGCTTGCGGTTGTACGTGTCGGAGTACGTCTCGAGCGGCACCTCGTAGGTAATCATCCCCCACCGCATCACCTCGACATACCCGGGAGGCAAGTTCTCGAGGATGAGGTCCCGAACGGTCTCGACGTCCCCACGTCGATCATCCGGAAGCTCCGCGAGATACTGCAACACCGTCGTTGCGTCGCTGCTGACCATGATCGGGACCCTACCGGCACCTTCGGCGCTTCGGGCCCGGTTAGTGCGGCGACTCGAAGACCTTCCCGACCAACATTGCCCGGGCCGTTCGCACCGCAACAGTGATCCATGCGCCGAAGAGGGCGACGACCGCTGCCACGTAGAACCAGTGGAGACTCTCGAACCCGCTCACCTTCCACGCGACGCCGGTGGCGACTGCAAGCGAGCCAAGCGGGAAGGTATATGCCCACCATGAAAGGGCGTAGGGCAGATCGAGATCACGCATGTAGGAAATGGTGATGACAACGGCCATGACGAATGCCCACGCAGCGAAACCCCAGGCAGCGAGGATGCCAAGGACCGAGAACGCTTTGACCGCGTGGGGGTCGATGTCGATCGGAGTCCCAGCCTCGAAGAGGTGCATCATCTTGAACAATGCCACGGCGATGATCGCGGTCGGCGCGATCGCGATGAACGACGTCGCTGCGAATTTGCTGACCGGGAGCGACTCGAGCACGTACCGCTGATAGACAAGCGAGCCGACGAAGATGAACAGGAAGAACCCTATGCCGAAGCTGGCGATGGAAAGGCCGAAGGTCAGTTCGAAACGGTCGGTGTACAGCATCGCCAGTTCGAATCCGGCAACGGGGATGAGGAGTTTCGCCACCGGAGGGATGAACCATCCGAAGTTGGCGTGGGACAACTCGATCGCGTCGCTGCGGTAGATCCTCGGGAGAACGATGAACGCCGCCAAGTAGATCCCGATCGAACCGATCAGCCACATCCAGAACGCGATCTCCTGCGATGTGTCCGTCTAGAAGAACATGTCCGGATACTTCAGGAGGTCGAGGGCGATGACCACGATGGCGATCGGCATGGTCGGAAAGAAACTCGCTGCGATGGGGTGGTGAAGATCGGCGCGGACGGCCGCTGGGAACATGAAGAAACGCAGTGTCCATGGAACCAAGATCGCAATGAACATCAGTACCGAGACAACGGTGAACGCCGCGGCGACTCCTCGCACCCACGGGCCGGCGAGAAACGAGATCGCGAGCGGCACGACCGCCGTTCCCATCACCGATGCGAACCACGCCGGGTTGAAGTACTCGATTGTCTCTGTGAATGTCGGTCGTCCCGCCGTAGGGCCGCGCACGTCAGTTTGTTCCCACGAGGTTGCCTGCCTCCAAGCGAGCCTCAAGGGCCCTCGCACAGGTGGTGTACCCGGCGGATACGATCACGATACGGGGCATCTGAACTCCTTCATCGCGGCGAGATTCTGTGCCGTCGACGCCCGATGGAGGATACGCCTTCCGTTCCCGGCCAATACCGTCGGTATGCTCGATGTGCCGTCGCCCGGTAGTCAACGCCGGTCCATAGAGCAGACATCCGCCCGAGAACCGCAGCTACAGGTGCGGACCCGACTTGATGTCGGGTCAGGTCGTGGCAGAATCGCACGGTTCCATACTGGAGGATCCCTTGAAACGAACGATGATGCTGCTCGCCGTGCTGGCCCTGGTTGCCACCGCCTGTTCTCAGTCGGAGACTGCCGAGACACCGGCCGCCGACGTGCCGCTATCAACGACCACGACGGCTGCACCGACGACCACGACGGCTGCACCGACGGCCACGACGGCTGCACCGACGACGACGACGGCCGCTCCGGTGACCACCACGACGGCCACGGACGTCGGGATCGTTCCTGGTGACGATCCAGACGTTGATGCGGTGGTGCTTGCTTATCAGATCGTGTTCTCGAGCGAGACTGGATATGAGGAGAAGGTCCCCTATCTCGAAGAACCCGACGGTCTCGAAGAAACCGTGGCGATGTACCAGGAGACCGGCGAATCCATGGGCGGGGTCGCACTCGCTGCTTCATCTGTGACCATCAATGGCGACACGGCCGACGTGACCTACGACCTGCTCTTCGGCGGCACACCCACGTACCCTGACCTGAGCGGCGATGCCGTGCTCCGGGACGGGACGTGGAAGATCACTAGGGACATGTTCTGCGCGATGATGGGATCCGCACGTGTTGGCTGTCCGGAGTCGTGATCTATCGCTTCCGCTTCGGCGGAATGGGCATTGCGGCGGCACTACTCGCCCTCGTGGTCTCCGGCTGTTCGGAGTCCCCAGCCGAAAGCCCCAACGTGGAGGACGACACCTTCGTTGGAGCTGATGGAGTAGCGATTGATGCTCACGATGCGTCTCGTATCGTGACGCTCAGCGGCGATCTCACAGAATTCGTATTCGAACTCGGCCTCGGGTCTTCGGTCGTGGCAACCGATGTCACGACCGTAGCTCCGGAGGAAGCCGTCATGCTCCCGAAGGTGGGCATCGGTCGTTTTCTGACTGCAGAAGGCGTGCTGAAACACAACCCGACGCTGGTGATCGGGAATACCCAGACGGCGCCGGCCACAGCCATCGAACAGATCCGAGCCGCGGGAGTTCCGGTTGCCATCGTCGATGTGCCGACCACGTTCGACGGTCTCTATGAAAAGGTCACCTTGCTTGGCATTCTCCTCGACACGCCCACAACCGCCGGAGCGTTGAACGATCGCCTCCAGAAAGAGATCGCTTCGGCTTCGGTCGGATCGGGCGACTCGTCCACCACGCGACGGATCGCCTATGTCTACACAAGAGGTCCAGACGTGATGCTGCTCTTCGGCGAAGGTATGACGACGACACCGGTGATCGAAGCCGCCGGCGGTCTCGATGCCGGCGTAGAAGCCGGTGTCGAGGGGAATGTCCCCGTGACACCGGAGGCGCTGGCAGCGGCAGCGCCCGACGTTCTCATCGTCCCTGAGGAGGGGTACGCGGTGCTCGGAGGTATTGAGGGACTCCTCGCGATTCCCGGCGTGAACGCGACGCCTGCCGGGAGGACTCGTGCCGTGTTCGCCTATCCCGAGGGTGACTTCTTGACGTTTGGGCCACGAATTGCCGCTTCCATCGAACGGCTCGTCGCGGATCTCCGTTCGCTGCCAGCCGCGCCGTGACGCCGAGACCTTCTCCGACGCGGCTCGCCGTCTGGTTCGGGGGTGGAATCGTCCTTCTGGGCGTCACGATGCTCGGTGCTCTCATGCTCGGTGCATTCTCAATCAGCGCAGGCGACGTCTTCCGCTGGATCGTCAATTCGGGATCGGACACATCGGATACCGCAACGTATCGAGTACTCACGTCGATCAGACTTCCAAGGGTCCTTGCCGCTGCCGCCTTCGGAGCCGCTCTCGGGAGCGTTGGTGTGGTGCTCCAGGGAACGTATCGCACTCCCCTGGCCGATGCCCATATTCTGGGGTATTCGTCGGCGGCCGGTGTCGGTGCGGCGCTCGGATTCGCCGTTACCCCGGTTGCGGCCTTCCCGGTCGTGCCCGTTGTTCTTGCGGCCGCCGCTGGAGCCGGCTTCGGGATCGCGGCTGCAGCACTCCGGGCACGGGCAGGCAGCGAGCGGCTGGTTCTCGCCGGCGTGGCATTCGGCTTCGCGATGCTCGCGTGGACTGGTCTCTTTGTCCTCATCGTCGATAGCCCACGGGTGCCCACCTTCATGTTCTTCGTGTTCGGGTCCCTCGGCGGGACCACCTGGAAGACGCTCGTGGTGGCGACGGTGGTTCTCGTGCCGTCCGTGTTCGCATTGTGGAGATACGGACCAGGGCTCGATCTGTTGGTCCTTGGCGACCGTGAGGCGCGGTCGCTCGGTTTCGACACCCGGCGGATGATCCCCGCGGTGGTTGCCGTCGTCGGGATTGTCGTGGGTGCATCGGTGGTGCTCGGTGGTGTCGTGGGGTTCATCGGCTTGCTGATTCCGTTCCTGCTCCGGCCGATCATCGGCCCGCGCCACCGCCTCCTGATCCCGGCTGCCGCGATTGGCGGGGCAATTGCTGTTGTTGTCGCCGACACCCTTGCGCGAACGGTCGCAGCTCCGTCCGAGATTCCGCTCGGGCTGATCACCGCCGCCGTGGGCGGTCCGTTCCTTGGCTGGCTGCTCCTGAAGAGGGCTCCAACATGAGGGTCTCCGCAGCCGACGTGCGCTACGTGACGAACGACGTGAAGTTGATCTGCGACGTGAGCCTGGATCTCTCACCGGGTGAGCTTGTCGCGATCGTTGGACCGAATGGCGCAGGCAAGTCGACGCTCTTGAGCCTTCTGGCCGGTGATCTCCGGCCGAGCCACGGGGCCATCGCATATGACACCGTCGACGTGTCGACGCTCCGAGTTCGCGAACTTGCAACATCGCGTGCGTTCCTCGAACAACGTCAGGCAGAGGACATTACGTTCACGGTCGGTCAGGTCGTGGAGATGGGTCGCTACCCGTACCGAAACGATGACTCCATCGGTCCTGGCGAAGATCGCCGAGCGGTGATCGGCGCCCTCGAGGCGCTCGACCTCGTGGCCATCAAACACCGGCCCGTCGCAAGCCTCTCAGGAGGTGAGCGGCAACGTACGGCGATTGCGAGAACGCTTGCCCAGGAAGCGCCGTTGGTGCTTCTCGACGAGCCGACCACC
>CAXMQO010000007.1:0-13415 GCA_964195515.1 uncultured Saprospiraceae bacterium
CCGGCAATATGTGCGGTCTACCTACTGCGATCTCGGCTGGCGAATCGGCCGTTCGACACCCTGTGGTGCATCCATTCGAGACTCATTTGCGGCCCCGCAGCGGCAGATTCCGTTCGATCCCGTGACGTTGTCTTACGGTCATCCGAAACCCATCGAAGTCTCTCGACTCCAGCCGCTGTTCCGCGATGCCTATTCGAGCTTTCGGGTCCGCTTGCGAGCCAAATCGCGCGTTGAGAGGGAGTACCGCGGTTGGTACTCAGGGTGTGAGTGTTACCGTGGAATATCGGCGTTCCATTAGGGGACATCGAGAGACTCGTTGCCCGATGGTCCGAATCCGAGATTCACACGGTCCGCATTTGGTCCGCGAGACGATGAGAAACGGGGCAAAACGGTGAGGGACGCTACGAGGTCAGAACCGTTGGTGTGGAAGGCGTTCTAGCCGGAATGCCACACAGGGCTGGATCATCGGAACGGTCTTGTAAAGAGAAGGTCATCGGTTCGAATCCGATACCCGGCTCCGCTCTCGATCGTATGTGCCTACGTTCACACCTATTGTGATTTCAGGCACAAACGACGGAAGCGGATCGTCGATCCGGTGATTGATTTCTGCAAACGGCGTGAGTCGCCAGAACATGACTGAACAATTCGTCCACATCTACCGACGATGGACCCTATCGCCGGACGTCGATTCGGTTGACTATTTGGGGTGGACCGATCGCCTGAGGAGGATCAGTGGACTACGTCGTGAATCTACACGTTGACGTCGATGACGAGGCGGCCCTTGCCGTCGCCTCTATGGAATGCCCCTCTGGGTCGTTCAAGGGCGAGGGGAGAGCGAAGATCGGTCGGAACGACATCAAGGGCCATATCGGCGGTGATCTCGCCAGTGCGCGCGCCCTACGTGCTCTCGAGGCCGACCTGATGGAGCATGTCCACGAGCAGATCGACCGCTGCACCGACGTCGGGTAGCGATCGGGCGGGCGATGGCTCCGAATCGCCGCTCCGCAGCTGCCGGGGGCAGGCCTTGTGCGGCGCGAAATCCACGGTTCTGTCACACCCACTGGATACGCTTCGCTCATGGTGTCCGATCGGGACCGAGAGGTTCTCGACTTTGAGGGCTCGTGGTGGCTGTTTCCTGGACCGAAGGATCGGGACATTCGCGAGTACCTCGACATGAGTGCGACCCGCTACTACAAGGCGGTTCGTCGCCTCATCGATGACGGCGACGCGCTCACATACGCACCGATGACGGTGCTACGGCTGCGTCGCATGCGCAACGATCGGCTCGAGCAGATTGCTCGCCGGACCGGGACAACCCCTTGAGCGACGGACAGGATGATCCCCGATCCCGTGAGGACTTCGGCGAGCTGGTTCATCGAGTCGGCATCTACTCCTGGTCGACGATCGGCGCAGTGATCCTGATCCTGTTCGCTGGCTTCGTCCTCATCGAAGGGCGGGTCATCTTCGCTCCACTGTTCATCGCTCTGGTCATGGTGTTGGTGCTGAACCCGTTCGTCACTGCTCTCCAACATCGCGGGGTCCACCGACTCATCGGTGCGGCCATAACGTTCCTCGGGCTGCTCGCGGCACTCGTGGCGATTGGGCTTGTCGTGATACCAAACATCGCCGACCAGGCCCGCGGATTCGCGACCGAATTTCCGCTCCTCTATGACCGACTCATCGAGCAGGTCGTCACTTTCGGAGATCGATTCGGTCTCGACCCGTCTCTTTGGTCTTACGAACAGGTTCTCGAGTACCTCAATGATCCCCAGAACCAAGACACGATCCTTTCGATCGTGTTCGATCGCCTCGGGACACTGACGACCGGGATATTCGAGTTCATCCTGGTGTTCCTCCTCGGCCCCGTGGTCGCCTTCTACGTGCTGATCGACCTTCCGAACGTGCAACACCGACTGCTCGAGATGGTCCCGGAACGTAGTCGGGCCGAGGTGGCCTACGTCGGGCGGCGGCTCAACAGCGCAGTGGGCGGGTTCCTCCGAGGGCAGCTTGTGGTAGCGATCATCGTGGGAGTGATGCTCAGCGTTGGCTACTGGCTCATCGACCTGCCGTTCTGGATGCTGATTGGGATGGTCGGTGGAGTTCTCAATATCGTTCCATTCCTGGGTCCGTGGGTTGGAGGCATCCTTGGGGTCGCCATCGCTCTGACCACGGCTGACTTCTCGACGGCGGTTTGGGCTGTCGTCGTCGCGGTGGTTGTCCAGCAGATCGACAACAACTTCGTCAGCCCGAGTGTTCTGCGTGCCACGGTGCGTCTCCACCCGGCAGTGACACTTCTGGTGCTCGTCCTGGCAGGAGCCCTGGCCGGATTCTGGGGGATCGTCATCGCCGTTCCCCTCGCCGCAGGGCTCAAGATCATCTCGGGCTACTGGTGGAGAACGAGGATCCTCGAGCAGACACCACGCGAAGCAGCCGAATCGATGTCCATTGAGCCGCCACGACGCAAATTCTGGACTCGAGAGATCCAAGCTGTGGTTGTCCCGGCCGAGGATCCTGACGGCGACCGAGATGACTCGTAACGCATGCCTGAGCAATTCCGGTTAACCGTCTTGTCATGATCGATCTCGCCGTTCTGACGTTGGTGACTCTCTTGGTGGTCCGCGGATGGATGCGCGGAATGGTTCGGGAGGCCATCGACGTTGGATCACTCGTGCTCGCCGCAGTTCTCGCTTTCCGACTCGCGCCGATGGCCGGACGCCTGCTCTCCGATCTCACCAACCTTGCACCAGAGCCCGCGCGCGTCGTCGGTGGCGCCATTCTCTTCATCGCCATCTCGGTCGGAGCCGCCATTCTCGGCTCCGTGATCCATCGGTCGATCAAGCACCTGCCGGGTCTCACCACGCTCAATCGGATCGGTGGAGCGGCCCTCGGTGTGGCATACGCCGCTGTGCTCATCGTCATCGCGGTCACCTTGATGTCAACCGCACCGATGCCGGCTGCGGTGGCCGATGAAGTGGAACGCTCCGAGGTCGTCGCTTTCATCGTGGAACCTGGCGGCGTTGCGCAACAAGCCATAGGCATCGTGTCCGGTGACCGGGCTCTCCAATCGATGATCTGGATTCGGGGCGCCGTGGACGAATGGGCGATCGATCCCCGGATCACCGATGTGACGCTTCCTGGTACCGACGCTGGAAGCGGCGTCCACGCCTCAGCCGGTGACGCATTCCTTCTTCACGAGAAGATCAATCGAGACCGGGCCGAGGCGGGTCTTGACCCGCTTGTTTGGTCGGAATCGATGAGCCTCGTGGCGGTGACGCGTGCTTTCGGCGTCTACCAGTCCGGTTCGTTCGCCGCAGCGTCACCGATCGCGGGTCGACTCTCTGACGTCGGCATTTCGTCAACGATTGCTGACGAATACCTGTTGCTTGCTCCAACGGCTGAGGGTCTTGCCGAGGCAGCGAATACCGGAGAAGGATTCGCCGCCGTCGGCATCGGAGTCGTGGATGGTCCTTTCGGACTCATTGCCGTGATTGTGCTGACCGGCTGAGGCCGAGGAGACCTCTACTGCTCGGTGTCGTCCTCGTCGTCGGACGGATCGACGGCGTCGACCTCGTCTGATTCTGCGAGCGGCGCAGCATCCTCAGGGACCTCTACATCCGGCTCGTCGGGGACTTCTGCATCCGGCTCGTCGGGGACTTCTGTGTCCGGCTCGTCCAGGACCTCAGTGTCTGAGTCCGGAGAGGTTGACTCGGACTCAGCGCTCGTACCGGCGGCTGGCTGCGGATATTGCGCCGCTGCGTCGGACACAGCCTGCTTCGATTGCCGCTTCCCGAGAACGACCGCAGCGATGATGGCGATGACACCAAGAACGAGCACGACCCCGAGAACGATCCACAGCCACCAGAGGCTGCTGCCACCGAATTCGGACTTCGCGTAGATGTCCTTGTCACCACCGAGGATTGGTAGGTCCCACCGCAGACGGCCGTCCGCCATCACCTCATCGGCGTTGTGCTCGACAACCGTGCCCGGCATTCCGAGTATGAAGTTCGCAGCGAACACGTCGCCGGTGAGAGCGGACGCATCGAAGGGCGCATCTCCGAGGGCCTCCTCGGGTGTGGAGACCTTGGCCGTCAGTTCAGCCGTCTCGTCATCCATCGTGAAGGAGAAGTCCTGGAAGAGAGGATCCTCGGAACCGGTAACTCCCGTCAGCTCGTCCATCGCCTCATTGACGTCGGTGAAGTCCTTCGTAACCCCGGTGAAGGTCATGTCGCCTTCGGTTCGGACCGTGGCCACACCTTCGTCGGCGCCGAGATTCAGCTCGCCGAACAGGTCGTCGACGCTCCCATCGCTCGATTCGATGAGCGCGAGGAACTCCTCGTCGAGTCCGAATTCGAAAGCTGCTGTTCCGGATCGGTCCTCGTTGATGTCGACGAGGACATTCACTTCGGCGCGGCAGGCGACAGCCAAGAGAGCGATGCCGGCGACGAGTAGGACGAGTCTCTTCATGTGGTGCCCCCGGGGGATCGTGGTCGGTCGAAACGATGTTAGACGGGCCCAACGCCGGTGGGTGCATATCCTTGACGCGTGATCTCCGTTGCGCAACGACTCCAAGCTGCCCTCGTTTCGGCCTTCCCCGACTACGTGACGGGCGTGTTCTCCGAGCGTGGATACCCGTTGGATCGATCTTCGGCGGAAGCGATCGAAGGGGCGGTGACGTTCCTCGACATCGAGCTCGGCGCCGAGCTCGACCAACCGTTTCGCAAACAGAGCAGGAGCCCGCTCGAGATCTTCCGCGGTGCACTCGAGATCGTGGGTCGGGCCCTGGCTGATGCCGGCGTGGCGCCGAGTGCGCTGCAATCCTTGCCCGGGCAGGTAGATCCCTTCGGACTCGCACCCGGTTCGTCGAGTGTGCTCGGTACCGAGGCGCACGAAGCCCACCTTGCATGGGGGGCTGCGAAAGCGTCTGCATTCATCGGGGAGCGGTCGGCGATATCGGGACGCCCTGCGATCCTTCTGATGGCTGCCGATCGGGACGATCGGCAGATCCTCGCTCGGTTGCTCGAATCTCCCGGTGTGGCCTGTCTCCCGGCGCGGAATCCGGCTGCGGTCGCCGCCGAAATCGAGAAGGGCACGGTTCTGATCGCGGTGGTCGACCTCGCCCATCGGTCGTTCGCCGATGCCATCAACCGATTGACGCGAGGGGGGATCCCGACCGTCGTCTACGGGGACGACATCGACGATTTCAGAGAGATCGGGTTACGCGCACAGGGGGTCCGCTTGGTGGTCGACCGGGAGCAATTCATCGCCGATCCAACGCGGTTCCTTCCACGCATCATCTGACACGGCGCTCGTCGGGGTGCCAAGCCCGAGTTGTCTCTCCATCCCAGACGGCACATAGGGTCGTTCGGCTCTGGTGGAGAGCCATCGGGCCCTAGATGAAAGGCCTTGGGGCCCCGACTATGAACGGGACGACCGGACAGCGAGCGACGATACCGGAGCGGGCATGTCGGGGGACACTCGCCAATGTATCGGGGAGGCATTCATGATCAACTCGACCGACGTCCTCTGGGGGCAGACGCTCCTCTACACGGCATACGTCCTGGTGATGGTTTCGGTCATTGCCTGGTTCGCGTATTCCATCACGAAGGAGGGGAAGACGAGTACGGTCTCAAAGGCCTTCTTCTGGAGTTTCTTCGCTCTTCTGGTCGTCGTGGGCTTCTCTCTGCATCTGGTGACGTACAACACGATCCCGTGGGTGAAGCAGGATCTGCATCGAGGAGACACGGTCGCGGATCAGCAGTTCGACATCCTGGTCGAGGACCACGAATTTGTCCTCCCGGCCGAGGAGATGATCGTGAACTGCAACGAACTGATCATGTTCGACGTTACCTCGAACGACCTGACCTACGGTTTCGGCCTCTTCCGCGACAACAACTCGATGGTCATGCAGATGCAGGTTGTGCCAGGTCATCGAAACGACATCCTGTGGAAGTTCGAAGAGAACGAATCGCTCACGATCAGATCCACGGAATACTCGGGTCCGGAAGGCTTCCAGATGATCGTTCCCAACGCCGTCACCGTCGTTGGCTGCTCGTAGGAGGCGAACGATGACAACCAACACTGCACCCACTTCGAGTTCCGGCGCCAGCTTCTTCAAGACCCTGATCAACGGGAACGAAGGTGGGTTGAAGGCTGGCGGACTCACACCCGCACAGAAATTGTCGCTCCGCTTCGTTGTCATCGGGCTGATCTATTTCGGATTCGCCGCGATCGAGGGCATGGTGATGCGGATCTACCAGATCGAGATCATCTCCTTCATCGGGGTCGAGCAGTACTTCGGGATTCTGACGGCGCATCCGCTGGTCGGAATCTTCGGATCGTCATACATGATCGTGTTCGGCGCATTCCTGTTCGTCGTCCCGTTCATGATGAAGAAGCCGCTCTGGAGCCTCAAGGTCGGGCAGGCCTCGTTCCTGCTGATCGCGATCGGAACATTCACGTTCTGGTTCTCGGGATTCCTCTCCCACTACGCCGCGCTGTACACCCTGTACTGGCCGCTGCCTGTCGACTTCGATCAGTTCAGCGCTCTCGGAGGGTCGTTCTTCATCCTGGGCATCGCCCTGGTGATGGTCGGCACGCTGCTGTTCGTGCTGAACGTCTTCAAGTCGATCATGTACACACCGGAGGGGTGGGAGAAGCAACCCGCGGGAGCGCTGCTCTCGTCGGCGCTCGGCTTCACGGGATTCGCCAACCTGTTCCGCAAGGAGAAGAAGGAGCACCTCGTCCCCCTACCGGTCGCTGCGGTCGCCCGCGGCACCGTGGATGTGGCGCTCAACGCACTCATCATCACGTTCTCGGGCGTACTGATCCTGGTCTACATGGTCTGGCATCTGGCGGGCGTCAACCTCGCGGACACAGCGATCGATGCTCTCTTGTACAAGAACTGGTACTGGTGGGGTCTTGACCTCGTCGCCGACGGACTGGTCCTCATCTTCGTGGCCGGTACGTGGTACCTGCTTGCCATGCTGATCACGGGCAAGAAACTCTTCATGCAGAACATCGCCCGGGCCGCTCTGGCCGTCGAGCTGATCGTGTCCTGGACCGTCTGGTCCCACCATCTGCTCTCCGATCAAGCCCAGCCGGCGTTCCTGAAGATCGTATCGGGCGAGCTGGTGACGGCCTTCGAGCTCATCACGCAGGGCCTTGCGATCTTCATCACGCTGGCGACGCTATGGATGGCGCGACCACTGAAGATGACGAACGAACTGAAATTCCTGCTCGGTGGTCTCCTCGGATTCGGTCTCGCGGTTCCTGCGGGGATCATGCAGGCCGACATGGGTCTCAACCGGATTCTCCACAACACCCAGTGGATCATCGGACCGCATGTGCACGTGGCGATTCTCGTGGGCCTCGGCATGACCTTGTATGCGGCGATCTACGCCCTCTGGCCACTCTTGACGAACGGCGTGAAGCTCTACAGCCAGTGGATGGCCACCGTCCACTTCTGGGGCACGCTCGTTGGCGGCATCGGCATGGGGGCGTTCATGGGCATGGCGGGCCTGCAGGGCATGCTGCGCCGTACGATCTACTTGGAGGGCGAATTCGAGCCGTACATGTGGCTCGCGGGCATCTCGGGCGCGCTCATCCTGATCGGATTCGTCTTCTTCATGATCAACATCATCATGTCGGTCGGACTCAAGGGCCTGCTCGGCATCTTCACGAAGTCGAAACTCGACACGAAGGATCTGGTCCCCGCGGACTGATCCTGTCCGATCCCGGGTCACGGCGCCTTCAGGCGTTGGGCCCGGGATCGATCGCGAGCGCCTCGTTCGGCCCGAGGTACATCACTCCGGATCGAATCTCGGCACGCGTGTGGTCTGTCGAGGCCAGAAGTGTGGAACCGCTCGGAACAGGTGTGGGTCTGGCTTCATTCGTGAAATTGATCAGCACGATGGTGCGTTCGCTTCCGTCTGCTCTGACGAAACCGAGGACGCCGTCTGGGACATCGTCGAAGAACTCGATCGTGCCCATGTGCAACGACGGACGGTCGTCTCTGATGCGAAGGAGTTGTCGGTAGAGATTCAGGATCGACGACGGGTCAGCGAGCTGTTCTTCAACGTTGCGACCGGTCGCGTCGTCGCCGAATGGGAGCCACGGCTCGATGGCCGGCTCAGTGAACCCGTGACTGGGGGCGGCGGTCCACGGCATCGGTGTGCGGCATCCGTCGCGACCCATACCGGGGACATGGATACCCCACGGATCTTGCACCTGTCCGGGGCTGACCACGGTTTCGCGGAGGCCGAGCTCATCTCCGTAGTAGATGGTTGGTTGCCCCCGCAGCGTCAGAAGCAGCACCGCAGCAGATCGGGCGTTCTGGGGTCCGTATCGGGTCGCGAGGCGTTGCTCGTCGTGGTTGCCGAGCACGTAGTTCGGCCATCCGTGTGCAGGGATCGCGGTCTCGAGGCCTTCGACCCGTCCACGGATCGCTCCGGCGTCCCATTTCGCCCAGACGAGCGAGAAGTTGAAGGGCATGTGGAGTTCGTCCCCGCTCCCGTAGTAGGCGGCCCACTCGTTCCAATCGAAGATGTGGATCTCCCCGACGGAGAATCGGTCACCCTCGTATTCGTCAAGAACCCGGCGGAGACTTCGGAAGACGCCGTGTATGTCGGCATGGCCCTTGTCGTGAACGTGGTCCCACTCGTCGTAGTCGCCCATGGGTTTGAAGTCGGCGTCGCCGTCGGCCAGATGAGCAGGAGGATTGTCGGTGAGAAGAGGATCCTTCATGATGTAGTGGGCGACGTCGATGCGGAACCCGTCGACGCCACGGTCGAGCCAGAACCGCAGCGTGTCGAACATGGCGGCGCTGACCTCGGGGTTGCGCCAGTTGAGGTCGGGTTGTTCGGGAAGGAACGAATGGAGGTAGTACTGGCCGGTCGACTCGTCGAACGTCCAAGCTGCGCCGCCGAAGGCCGACTGCCAGTTGTTCGGCAGCGATCCGTCGGGTTTGGGGTCCCGCCACACGTACCAATCCCGCATCGCATTTGTGCGTGACGAACGCGATTCGCTGAACCACGGGTGCCGGTCCGATGAGTGGTTGGGGACCCAGTCGATGATCGCTCGGAGATCGAGTCGGTGGGCTTCGGCGAGGAGACGGTCGAAGTCGTCCAGCGTTCCGAAGAGGGGGTCGACGCCGGTGTAGTTAGCAACGTCGTATCCGAAATCGGCCATCGGCGACGGGTAGAACGGCGAAATCCAGATGGCATCGACGCCGAGCGTATCCGAGAGATACGCGAGCCGCTCCGTGATCCCGTCGAGATCGCCGATCCCGTTGCCGGTCGTGTCCTGGAACGACCGTGGGTAGATCTGGTAGATGACCGCAGATCTCCACCACTCCGTGTGCGATCGTGCGCTCATCATGGGCCAACCCTACCGACTGCTGTCCGCCTCGGATCGCTCCGGACGTCAGACCCAGTACCGGGCGGCGATAGCGGTTGCGAGATACGCGGCGAGCCCATCGCCAGCCTTGTCGATGTTCTTTGCGAACCGCGGATCCGCGGCGTACATGACGCCGAGGCCGCCGTGGATCTCAGGCGTGCAGTCGTAGAACCATTTCGTGATGTGGGCGCGGTGGGTGTCGACGAGTGCTGCGGCTTCAGGCGCGTCCGCCGGGATGCCGGCTGCCATCAATGCCAGCAGTGCCTGATTGACATCGTCTGCCTCGACCGATTGGCGCTTCCAATCCGCCGGGGTATACGCCGCCGTCCGACGAGCGGACTCTGCGGAGGAGTCGGTCTCGCCCCATCGTTCCTTGACCTCGTCGGCGAACTCTTCGGGGTCGAAGTCGCCGAAGGCTTCGAGCTTCTCTTCGGGGCTCATCGTTGTTCCCTTCATCTCCGATTGGATTGCGGCGTCGAGGCTGGCCGCGATGCGGGTCAGTCGTCCGAGTTGGTCGTCGACGCGACGGCGAGCCTGTTTGAGTGCTCCGACCATGTCTGACGGTTCATCGAGGATGCGAGCAATCTCGTCCAGTCCGAGATCAAGTTCCCGGTAGGCGAGGATCTGCTGCAGCCGACTGATATCGGTGCCCGAGCAACCGCGGTACCCGTTCGGCCGTCGTTCCGACGGCGTCAGGAGTCCGATGTCGTCGTAGTGGTGCAGTGTGCGCACGGTGATGCCCGCGAATCGGGCTACGGCGCCGATGGTGGTGGTTTCCATCGGGCCAACATAGATCATGACGCAACGTGAGGGTCAAGACCGCTTGTCAGTCGGGCCCGGCCCGTTCGCCGCGGGCGGCAGAGCGGCCACGGGTGATAGAGATCGCGATCACCGCGAGAGCGCCGCCTGCAAGCGGCAAGCGTCCTATGAGCGGAACAGCCTGCGCAGGATGAACAACGTTACGACCGCCGAGGCTCCGATGATGGCGGCAACTCGGGCGTCGACCGCGATATCGGGTCTTCCCTCGACGGTTCCGCCGAGGAGGAGTGCGATCCTCGAGTTCTTCGCATTGATCCTCGAGGCCACAACAAGGCCGGCTGTGGCGTGATTCATGGTCGCTTCTTCAGCGACGATGATCGCGGCGCCGGACTGGTTCACCGTTGCGTGTTCGGCGTCGACGAAGAAGGCACCACCCTGCGTGATATCGGCCGAGCCGGAGGCGATCGTCTGAGCGCCTCCCTGTCGGATCGAGACCGATTCGGCGTCAACGTGACCGGCGCCGCCTTGCTTGATGTTCACGACCGTGGCCTGGATCTCGTCTTGGAATGGCTCGGTCGGGTTCTGATCCTGCGACATGGTTAGGTCCTCGGGTTGCTGAGCGGAATCCTATCGAAACACGAGTAGCTGTGTTGCGGGACAGGTCTCCTTCGCGAGACAAGTGATGACGTTGATGCGTCTAGCGAAGGCGTCCACCCCAATTGGAGACGCCCGAACGACCGACGCTCTCGTCAACGCTGGAATCGTCGGTTCCGGAGGCCCCCGGGGAGGACGCGAGCGACCGGTTTGACGGGGCGAACGAAACGGAGCCGTGGTCGGTTACTCGATTCGGAGCGTCGCTTCGAGAGCGATGATGATCATCTCGTCAAGGGAGGTCTGACGATCCTCGGCCGCCAATCCGTCGTCTGATCCCAACACGTCGGTCACGCTCAAAATGGTGGTGGCATGCACTCCGTGTTCGGCTGCGACGGCGTAGAGACCTGCTGTCTCCATCTCGACGGCGAGGAGTCCCATGCGGCGGGCGAGTTCGAATATCTCCGGTCGGGGGTGGTAGAACTGGTCGGAACTCAGGATGTTCCCGACCCTGACCGACACTTTGCGCTCCTCAGCCACTTCGACCAACGCTCGAGTGAGTCCGAAATCGGCGATGGCTGCGAAGTCGAACCCACCGAAGCGCGCTCGGTTCGCGTTCGAGTCGGTAGAGGCGCCGGAGGCGATGATGACGTCCCGTATCGACAGATCTGCCTGGATCCCTCCGCAGCTTCCGATGCGAATGAGCGTTGTGACGCCGTACTCACGGATCAACTCCGTCGCATAGATCAGGATCGACGGAATTCCCATGCCGGAGCCCATCACAGAGACGCGCCGACCGCGGTATGTCCCCGTGTAGCCCTCCATGTTGCGAACCGACGTGACCAGAGTCGCATCGTCGAGGAAGTGCTCCGCAACGTAGCGGGCACGAAGCGGATCGCCGGGAAGCAGACAGACGTCAGAGAAGTCAGCCGATCCAGCCGAGATGTGTGGTGTGGGCATGCCGGGAGTCTACGCGACGGCGCGACGGCTCCGGATGGCTGATCGAGTACTCCAGGTCGGTCGACTGCCCGTTCCGGCGTGCGGGGAGGTAATCGTCCATACGCCCTTCCGAAAGTCCTTCGGCTCTGCTAGCAATAGTGGGGAAGCGCTTCCACGGGAGGAAGGGGGTGAGAATCTATGTGGAATGCAGCGCTCAAGATCAGCTACGGAGTTCCGGTGCCCGGCCGTGAGGCCAAGGCGATGGAGGTCTTCGCCGGCGCACTCGCCATCTACGGCAAACTTGCCGCAGATGGCATGTGCGCCGAACCAGAGGTGTTCCATCACCTTGTCGGGGGTGGGATGTTCATTGTCAAGACCGAGTCCATCGGGATCGCTAACGAGATCCTCGAGATGGACGACGTTCGCAGGATGCTCGACACAGCCGTCTTCACGGTGAGCGACTTCGACGTCGAAATCATGGTCACCGGCGGGCAGCTGATGAGCAACATGTCGCTGTACACAGCGATCGGAGCCGAGCTCGGATACATCTGAGCCGACGACAGACCGAGAGGGGCACAGGGCGGGGGGTGCCTCTCTCTTGAAGCGGACCCCTCAGGCCGGCCTCTCGGTGGCCGTCCTCGCCTCGTCCGGGTTGTTGACCAGCACGATCCGATAGCGGACCTTGTTCTCTCTCAGGCGTTGAATCGCCCCGTTCACCTGCGACATCGGCATCAGTTCGACCTGGGAGGTAATGCTGTGCTCACGTGCGAAGGCCAGCATCTCCCGCATGGCGGCACGGTTGCCCATGAAGGACCCAGTGATCGAGATCTGGTGCGCCACCAGATCTCGATCGAATCCAGGGCAACCTGCGGGAAGGCAACCAGAACCAGTCGTCCGTTCTTCTTCAGGATCATGAGAAGGGTGTCCCAGTCGATCCCGCCGTGGGTGGTGCAGAGCAGCAGGTCAAGACGGTATTCAGCCCGCCGCATTGCCGCTCCATCCGTCGCCACGATGAAGTGACCGGCGCCGAAGGCGCGCGCTTCCTCCCCCTTCTCAGGCGAGGAGGAGATGGCAGTGACCTCCCAGCCCAGGGCGCGAGCGAACTGGATGGCGAGGTGGCCCAGGCCTCCCACACCGATAGCGCCGGCCTGCAGCGATGCGCCCGTGGCGAGCCAACCCGGCGATTTGTATGACGGTAGACAGCGCTCGTGGTTCGACGTGGCGCGCGATGAGTTCGTGATAGGGCGGCAACGGTCACGCCGATTGTGGCCGTCGTGAAGTCCGAAACCCTTGATACGTAAGGGTCGCGGCCGGCGCCCTCGGCTGGAATCGAACCAGCGGCACCCGGTTTAGGAAACCGTATCCCACTCATTCAACGAATCGGCCGACAGCCCATACAGGGCACCGGAAGACAATCGGCCGACCGGCTACAGCCCTTACCCTTAATGTTCTTTTACCCCTTTTACCAACCATGTTGGTGGGGGTTGTGGGTGGTTGTCGGGTGCACAGTTTTGGCCCCGTGGTTGTGTTGGGGTGTGCACATTGTGTGCACAGTGGATGGTAGGGGAAAAGGTAGAAGGGGGACAAGGGGGACAAGGGGTAGAAGCGTGTGGGGGAACGCTGTCCACGACCTCGGTCTCTAGGTCACGCCCTGGCTGGCAACCTCAGCAACCCGAAGCTGCGATGACGGCCTTGCCTTCAGGTGAACTCTTCAACGCCTTCACCATGTCGTC
>CAXMQO010000008.1:0-17433 GCA_964195515.1 uncultured Saprospiraceae bacterium
CCGCCGACTGTTCGATAGTCCCTCTTCCTCGTCACCTCGCGAATCGCGAGGGCAGGCGCTTGGATTGATCTCCGGTCGGTCGATTAGTTGTACGAGAAAGAGTAGTCGGGTAGCTGAGTAGGCGAGTAGCCGAGTAGCGAGCGGATGCCAGACAGGAGACAGGAGCTGTGAGCTTGAGCCTGGGTACGAACCACGGAACTGGCGGGTCAGGCCAGTTCGGCTTCTACCGTCTTCGCAATCATGGCGGCTACGTCGCTGGCTTCTGACTCGGTCGGGGCTTCGACCATAACCCGGACCAGAGGTTCGGTCCCAGAGGCGCGGACGAGGATCCGTCCGCGACCAGCAAGAACACGCTCGCCGGCAACGATCGACGCCGCGATGGCAGCGTTGGGTTCGAACCCTTTGTCCTTCACGGTGACGTTGGTTAGGACCTGCGGATACGCATTCATCACGGTCCGCAACTCACGCAGTTCCTTGCCGGTGGAGGCCATCACCTCCATGAGCCGAAGTGCTGTCCGGAGCGCGTCACCCGTGGCTCGATCCTCGAGGAGAACGTGACCAGACTGTTCGCCACCGAGGACTGCACGTGAAGTGCGCATGGCTTCGAGAACGTATCGATCTCCCACCGCGGTTTGTATGACTCTGATCCCGAGGTGTTCCATCGCCTTTCGGAAACCGAGATTCGACATCACCGTGGCCACCAAGGTGTCGTTCTTGAGCCGACCTCGTTCCTTCATCCACTGAGCGAAGATCGCCATGATCACGTCGCCGTCGGCCACAACACCGTCCTCGTCGACTGCGATGAGCCGATCGGCGTCACCGTCGAACGACAGGCCGACGCGCCCGGCGGCGCTGCGCGCCACTCGCTCGGGGTGGGTTGCACCGCAACCTTCATTGATGTTCACGCCGTCCGGATCAACATTGATGAACTCGACGGTTGCTCCGACCCGCTCGAACAGCGCAGGGCCGGCAAGGAAGGCGGCGCCATTTGCCGCGTCGGCAACGAACTCCAGCCCTCGCATCGAGTACTCAACGGGGCGTGAGATGGTCTCGACATAACGTTCAATAGCATCGTCCATCACGGTTTGGATGCCGATCTTCGGACCGATGCTACGGAGCCACGGCTCGCCGTCGAGGAAACGAGCCTCCATAGCGGCCTCGTCGTCGTCGGAGAGCTTCGTGCCGTTTGCACCGAAGAACTTGATTCCATTGTCGGGAGCCGGATTGTGGGATGCGCTGACCATGACTCCGAAGATCGCGTTCGTATCGCGCACGAGGCGAGAGACAGCGCCAACGGGGATGATTCGGAGGTCGACGGTATCGATACCGACCGAATTGAACCCGGACATGAGAGCGGCCGCGAGCATCGGACCAGACCGGCGTGTATCACGACCGACGATCACATGCCCTTCGCGGTCTTCTCCGGCGGCTCGGGCTAGATCGAACGCCATCGCCGGAGTGAGATCATCATTCGCCACGCCACGAACCCCATCGGTACCGAAGAGGTGCCGTTCAGCCATCCTGGCTTCCCCCATTGTGATCGATAGGTTGCGGACGCAGCGCCTGGATCAACGCTTCGTGAACTGAGGTGCGCGACGAGCCTTACGGAGGCCGTACTTCTTGCGCTCGACCTTGCGGTCATCACGGCGCAGGAGACCAGCCTTCTTCAGGATCGGCCGCAGTTGGGGATCGATCTCGATGATCGCCCGGGCGATGCCGAGCCGGAGCGCGTCGGTCTGCCCGGTTGTTCCGCCTCCCTCGAGCGTCGCATTCACGTCATAGCGGCCTTCGAGTTCGGTGATCCTGAGCGGTTCCATGACACGAACACGGTGCGTGGCCTCAGGGAAGTAGGCATCAAGGCTCTTCCCGTTGAGCGTGATCTGCCCGGTTCCGTCAAGGAGTCTCACACGAGCGACCGAGGTCTTCCGACGGCCGGTGGCCTGAACAAGCGGTTTCGTCATCAGGCTTCAGCCCTTCCATACGTGAGTGTGAGCGGTTGCGGTTCCTGCGCCCGGTGTGGGTGATCCGGACCGGCGTAAACCTTGAGCTTCGTGAGTATCTGGCGGCCAAGTCTGTTCTTGGGGATCATTCCTCTGACAGCGTTCTGCACCAGCCGATCGGGATGATCGATCCGCATCTTTGCCAGCGTGTCGCTCCGGAGACCCCCCGGGAAACCCGAATGGCGGTAGTAGACTTTCTGAGTCTCCTTGTTGCCGGTAACCGCGACCTTGGCGGCGTTGACGACAATGACGTAGTCACCCATGTCCATGTGGGGAGCGAAGGTCGGCTTGTTCTTGCCGCGCAGAATCTGCGCAACCTCCGAAGCAAGACGTCCGAGGGGGATCCCCTCAGCGTCGACGACGTACCACTTCCGCTCGATGTGGGCGGGCGTGGGCGTAAACGTTTTCTGCAGCTTGGCTTTCATCGGGAGTCCTCAGACGGATCGAAACGACCCCCGGGGACCCGGGAGTGGACCCCAATGTTATCGAGTCCTGTGAGATAAGGCCAACCGGATCGGCCCATCGGACGGCCACAGCCGATCAACGGTCACAGCACCACCCATGACGGCACGGCGCCTGCGTCCGCAGCGTCATAGGTGACTGCCATCAATGTGAGGCCGAAGGGCGGAGCGAGGCCACGGACCACATCCCGGCTGTGGGCCTCGAGGATCGCCTGCACATCTTCGGGCCGGGACCGCCCCTTCCCTACGTCGACCGAGACGGTCACGATCGATCGAACCATCTGGTGGCAGAACGCGACCGCACCGATGGAGAGTTCGACGAGGTCCCCGGTTCTGGTCCAACGGGCGTCAAGCACCTCCCGAACGGTGGTTCGTCCGGCAGCTTTTCTGCAGAGTGAAGCGAAGTCATGTACGCCGATGAAAGCTCCGACCGCTTGATCCATCGCATCAACGTCGAGCGGTTCCGGCACGTGCCACGCGGTGCGGGACGTGAGGGGATCCTGCACCGGCCGATTGGAAATCCGGTACCGATATCGTCGGGCAACGGCGGAGAATCTTGCGTGGAATCGGTCCCCTACCTCCGTGACCGCATTCACAGCGATCTCTGGCCCGAGTTGCCCATTGAGGCTGCGCTGAAGCCGGTCGGTGTCGAGCGGTACATCGACGGAGAAACTCACAACCTGGCCGATGGCGTGCACACCGCCATCGGTGCGCCCGGCGACGACCGTCTTCACCTCTCCTGTGATCCGGAACAAAGCCTCTTCCAGATCTCCCTGGATGGTCCGCACGTTGTTCTGGCGGCCATAGCCGTGAAAATCAGTGCCGTCGTATGCGAGGTCGATCCGGTAGGTCGGCATGTCTAGAAGGAGTGTGCTGGGGGATGCCGTTGCTCAGATCGGCGACCAGGCGCGCCAATCGAAAGGGCAAGGGTTCGCCACTCCTCGTGCCGGAATGGCGGATTCGAGACCGCAGCGAGTGGTGATGCCTGGTCGTTGAGATGAGTGACATGCATTGCTCAGGGCGCTCCTAGAAGATGCTGAACCCGCCGAGGATCGTGGAGACGACGATCCACCCTGCCCAGCCGAGCGCCGCAGCGACGAGCGACCGATCCAGCGGAAGGTCTGAAATGTAATGGGTTCCGTATGCGACGACGAGAAGGAACCAGAGGGAGCCGACGAGCGTCCCGATCAGCCCCACGCCGAAAATCTGCGTCGTGGCAATCGTCAGCAGCAGCGTCGGGAATGCGAACCCGGCGATACGGAGGTACACGGGGTAGTGACCATCCCCGCGGAACAGGTAGACGGCAACGGCATACACGAGTCCGCTGTAGATGAGCCAGAAGATGACCGTCGACAGAAGAGCCGAGAGGACGCTGGCCAGACCCGTCACGAGTCCGAACAGCGACGTTCCTCCAGCGATGATGATCAACACTTCGGTAATCGCAACGATGATGAGCGCATCGCCGGTCGCGCGATCATTGAAATCCATCCAGACGAACGCATCCCTGTCGAATCGGATCGCTTGGAGGAGTCGGTTGAGAACGACGCCCATCGCCTGCCTTCGGTCGGGTCGACGCAGGTTACCTCCGGTGTGTCACGAGCATGCCCGACGGAGGATCTCGGCGGCCCGGACCACAGAGGCATCGACACCGTACGCGTCGAGGTCGTCCCATCGCGCCCAGATGGCATCGTGAACCTCGTCGGCGGCGACCAGCGCCTCATCCAAAGCCCGGAAGGCGAAGCGCAGGTCGAAGTGCTCGTGGGCCGGTTCCGGAGCGCGCGGCGGGATCGGATGGATGTCGAGGTCGATGAGGTCTGCAAGGATCGGCTCCACGGCGACGCCCGTCTCCTCGCTCACCTCTCGAGCGGCCGCAGTGATGGGTGAGGCGTCCCCCGTGTCGATGTGTCCCCCCGGCTGGAGCCACCGGTCGAGACGTCGATGGTGGATGAGCAAGAGGGACGAACCGTCCGGTGAGACAACAAACCCCGAAGCCGTGAAGTGTCCAGGATCGAACCGATCCCGATCCGTCGGATCCCCCGATCGGACGAGATCAAGCGATCGGGCCAGCGCCGACGGCGAGGAAACGGCCGTTGCACCGGCCAACAGAGATTCGATCGACAACACGATCAGGCGAGCGTACTCGCGGCGTGTCAAACGCGAAAGCGCCCCGGAATAGACCGGAGCGTCATTCGGGTCGGTAGCTGCCAGCTCGCAGCCGGCAGCTCAGACGAGCTCGATCATCGCCATTTCGGAGCCGTCGCCGCGACGTTTTCCGATCTTCGTGATCCGGGTGTAGCCGCCCGGACGGTTCGCGTAGCGTGGGCCGACGTCGTCGAATAGCTTCGTCACGACGTTGTTGTCACCGATCTTCGCCAGGACGAGGCGCCGAGCGTGGAGATCGCCGCGACGAGCCCTCGTAATGATCTTCTCGGCGTATGGGCGCACGTCGCGAGCCTTGGCGTGCGTCGTTGTTACCCGCTCATGCTCAATGAGTTGAGCGGTCAAGTTCGCAAGGATCTTGCGCTGATGACTGGGACTACCACCGAGGCGAGCCCCCTTCTTCGGTCGTGGCATCAGACAACTCTTTCCGTGTGATCTGCGTCGGCGAGCGATTGGAGTGAGAAGCCGAGTTCATCGAGCTTCGCGACGACTTCTTCGAGCGACTTCTGCCCGAAGTTGGTGATGTTCAGAAGGTCTTCTTCGCTCTTCTCAATGAGCTCGCCGACGGTCTGGACCTGAGCGCGTCGCAAGCAGTTCCTGGGACGTTCGGACAAGTCGAGTGCCTCGATCGGGAGATCGAGATGCTCCTGGCCGGCTGCCTCGGGTTGGATGATCTCGTCGAGTTCGAGGGCGTCGTAGTCGTCGAGATCGGCGAACATCTCGAACAGGTTCCGCAGCGTGCCGCCAGAAGAGGAGATTGCCTCCGCAGGAGTCACGGATGCGTCCGTCTCGATGTCGAGGACAAGCCGGTCGAAGTCGGTCATCTGACCAACCTGCGTGCTCTCGACTCGATACGCGACCTTGCGTACCGGCGAGTAGATCGAATCGATCGGCATCACGTTGATCGCATCAGATGTCTTGTTCCTGTCGGCGCTGCGATAGCCGACTCCGCGTCCTGCCGTCATCTCGACTTCCAGCCTCGCCGACGACGACAACGTCGCGAGGTGAAGGTCGGTGTTGACGATCTCGACACCTGCCGGCGCCTTGATGTCGGCCGCGGTCGCCTCGCCCTTGCCCGAAGCGGACAAGTAGAGCGTTTGCGGTTCGTCGACTTCGATGCGAAGCACGACCTGCTTGAGGTTCAGGATGAAATCGACGACGTCTTCAACGACGCCCTCGATAGTCGAGAATTCATGTTGGACGCCCTCGATCCGAACGGATGTGATCGCCGCACCCGGAACGCGGGACAGCAGCGTACGCCGCAAGGTATTTCCGAGCGTATAGCCGAAACCCGGCTCGAGCGGCTCAACGATAAACCGCGATCGGGTCGCGTTGACGATCTCTTCTTCGATGGTAGGCCGCTGCGTGATCAGCACGGAGAGACTCCCCTTTCGGGTTGGGGTGCTACTACTTTGAGTACAGCTCAACGACGAGCTGTTCCTGGATCTGGGTATCGATCTGTTCCCTGCTGGGCAGATCCTGGATGGTGATCTTGCGTTCGTCGGCCTCGGCGTTCATCCACTCCGGGACCGTGCGGTCACCGGTGTCGATGGAGTGGAGGATCGGGAGAATCTCGAGACTCCGCTCCTTGACGGTGATGACGTCGCCGCCGCGGACCTGGTACGACGGGATGTCAACCCGCTTGCCGTTCACGAGGAAGTGGCCGTGGTTGACCAACTGACGAGCCTGCGGCCGCGTCCGAGCCAGGCCCGAGCGGTACACGACGTTGTCGAGTCGGGTCTCGAGAATGACGAGCAGATTGGTGCCCGTGATCCCCGACTGGCGAGCGGCTTTCTTGTAGTAGCGCCGGAATTGCTTCTCGAGAACGCCGTACATGAAACGGAGCTTCTGCTTCTCGCGGAGCTGGATCTGGTACTGAGACTCGCGAATGCGGCCACGGCCGTGCTCACCCGGCGGGTAGGGACGCCGGTCGAAATACTTCGCCTTGTTCTCGTCGAGGAGTTGGCGAGCGCGTCGGCTCACCTTCGTTCTGGGTCCCGTGTAGCGAGCCATCGTTAACGCATCCTCCGCTTCTTGGGACGACACCCGTTGTGCGGTACCGGTGTGACGTCCTTGATCCCCGTGACCTCGATGCCCATGTTCTGGAGCGTGCGGATTGCGGTCTCGCGACCGGAACCGGAGCCGCGAACGATGACGTCGAGCTTGCGAATCCCCATCTCACCGACCTTGCGGGCGGCCTGCTCGGCGGCAACCTGCGCGGCGTACGGCGTGGACTTCCGAGACCCCTTGAAGCCGACCGACCCGCCGGAAGTCCATCCGACGACTTCGCCCTGCTGGTCCGTAATCGTGATGATCGTGTTGTTGAAACTGGCACTGATGTGCGCTTGACCGTGGGAGATCGTCCGACGGGCTTTGCGACGCGGCCGTGGTGCTTGTTGGGCCATTACTTCGTGACCTTCTTCTTGCCCGCGACCGGAGCGCGACGCCCCTTACGGGTACGAGCGTTGGTGTGCGTGCGCTGACCGCGTACGGGGAGGCCGCGACGGTGGCGGAGACCCTGGTAGCTGCCGATCTCGATCTTCCTCTTGATGTTCTGAGCAACCTCACGCCTGAGGTCACCTTCGACGTTGTAGTTGCCGTCGATGAACTGGCGGATCTTGACGACTTCCGAGTCGGTCAAATCCCGCACCTTGGTGTCGTACGGAATCTCGAGCGCGTCGAGAATCTGCTGGGATCGGGTTCCCCCGACACCAAAAATGTACGTCAGGCTGATTTCGACCCGCTTCTCCCTCGGGAGATCTACTCCTGCAATTCGTGCCATGTGTGCGCTACCCCTGACGCTGTTTGTGTCGCGGGTTCTCGCAGATCACCCAGACGCGACCTTTGCGCCGGATGACCCGACACTTCTCGCACATCTTTTTGGCGGATGCTGATACTTTCATCAGTGGTGATCCTGCCTCGGTTCGATTCTTTCGGACGTCGCATCCGAGCGTCACCGAGGCGAGCACCGGAGTGTCCGCAGCGAAGGGTGACCTCTACACCGGCGGTGACCGGGTGTCGCCCGGACCCGTCGATATCAACGACGTCTTTGCATGGGAAAACGCAGCCCGAAGCCGGGCCGCTGGCGGGAGTGTAGGGAGGGCTGTTGCGTAACGACAAGTCGCGAACCACGTACTCCGCGGTCGGTAGTCCGCACTCCGTGGTCCGTGCTCCACGGCAAGGATCGCGGATCCGCTCCTTCGGCCGCCTAGCGTTGTCGCCATGTCCCACAGCATGACTGTTGTCACCGTCGTTGCCGTCCTCATCATGGTCGCGTGCACCGACACCGCGGCTCCGGCCACCGAACCCGAGGGGACGTCGGCCAGCCTCAGCTACGCCTTCGACGGCGATTCGATGGAGGTCGATATCGACGGTCGGACGGAGGAGGTCCGCCTGCTCGGCATCAACGCCCCGGAGGGAGACGAGTGCTTCGGCGGCGAGGCCCGCGATACGCTCATCGGCATGATCGCCGATCAAGACCTGGTCCTCGTCGAGGGCCCCGGAGACGACACTGATCGCTACGGCCGCCTTCTGCGATACGTCTACGTCGATGGCGAGAACGTGAACGGACGCATGCTTGCCGAAGGACGCGCCGTCACCCTCCAGGGCGACCACCGGCACAACGACGAGTTCGTCGAGATCGGCAACCTGGCCGCCGAAGCGATGCTCGGTATGTGGGCAGCCGATGCGTGCGGACCCGCCCCGCAACTCGGAGCGAAGATCGTCGAATTCAAGTACGACCCACCCGGCCCGGACGACGAGCGGCTCATCGATGAGTACCTGACCATCGCGAACAGCGGTACGAAGCCGCTGAATCTCGCGGGTTGGATCGTGCGCGACGAGTCGTCCCAAAATCGCTATGTGTTCAAAGGCCTCAGCCTGAAGTCCGGACAGTCCGTGACCGTCAGAACCGGGTGCGGCGAGGACCGCTCCGATACCGTCTTCTGGTGCTCAGAGCAGTCCATCTGGTCGAACGACGGCGACACGGCGATCCTCCAAGACCGCCGCGGCAACGTCGTCGACAGGTGGACCTACGCCGGTGACAAGTAGCAAGTAGCAAGTAGAGCAGTACTGATCTACTGATCTACTGATCTACTGATCTACCCACCCTGGCTGACGATCAGGCATGCGGCGTCGTCTTCCGTGGTCTCGGTTCCCATCGCCGCGCAGTCGGACAGGTTGATCGCGCTGCCTCCGGCACTCTCGACCCACATGGTGTTCCGGACGGTTCCTTCATCACTCTCCATGTTGAACGTTTGGCGCTCCCACTCGTCCCCGCTGCTGTCTGTCCAATCTTCGTAGAACCCGTAGATCTCGTCGAAGCGACCGTTGTCGTAGCTCAGGGAGACGGAGATCCCATCATCCGCCACAAACGAGGTCAATACCTCTCCACCGTCGGGGACCGGGATATCGAGACCATCGGGCAGTTCGGTGCCAACCCCGATAGAGACCGATCCGTCTTCGGTCTCCATTTCGATCGTCACGTCGTCACCGTCGCCGGAGATATTAACGTCGACATCTCCATCGCTGCTCGCCTCGATGAGTTGTTCGGCAAGGTTCTCGGTCGCCGTGTCGGATGCACTCCCGCATGCCGCCGCGAGCAGCGCCAGCACGGCGATCAGCACCGCGACCATCTTGGTTGTCGACCTCATCGCTCCGTCCTTTCACGCTGCGCCGGTATCACCCGCGTTCATCGGCTTTCGGGAAGCACAACTGAACGCCCGTCCCTCACCGTAGTCCCCACCCCGGAATCGGGAAAGCGCCGATCGACACGTGTCCGGTTCGAGAGGCGCCATCCGCCGGGCGGGAAGACCGACGCCCTCTCCCAAATCGGGAACCCGGCGCATCAAGAGGGAGCCGGTTCTTCCGGCTCCCTCTCAGTGGTCCTACTTGTATGGTCGACCGGTCAGGTCAGTCTTCCTCGGACTTGACCTTTGCGTCGGGCGCCAATACTGGAGCAACCTCGTGCACATCAGTTGGGATGATGAGGTTGGCGACGACACCGATAACCGCAGCAAGGGCGAGACCAGAGATCTGGACGTCACCGATCGCAAGCGGTGTGCTCAGTCCGCTGATCCCGAGTCCGAAGACGAGGATCAGGCCGACGACCAGCATGTTCCTACCCTTCTTGAAGTCGACGTGTGCCTCCACGAGCGTCCGAAGGCCGACGGAGGCGATCATGCCGAAGAGGATGATCGAGAGACCGCCGAGCACCGGCACCGGCACCGTCCGCAGAAGTGCGGCCAGTTTCGGAATCAAGGCCAGGGTAATGGCGAACACGGCACCGATTCGCAGGATGAACGGGTCATAGACCTTGGTAATGGCCAGCACCCCAGTGTTCTCCGAGTAGGTCGTGTTCGGCGGACCGCCGATCAGTCCGGCCAACGCCGTCGCGATACCGTCTCCGAGCAGCGTTCGCTTCAGCCCCGGTTCATCCAGGAAGTTCTTGCCTACCACGCTGCCGTTGGCGACGACGTCGCCGACGTGCTCGATCATCGTTACGAACGCGATCGGAGCGATGATCACGATCGCACCCCATTGGATATCACCGAGACCCCACGTGAATTCAGGCAGGCCGAACCACGAGGCCTGTGAGACGAGATCCCACGTGAACCCTTCGTAGAAGATCGCACCCACGACGAATCCGACGATCGCGCCGGTGAGGATGGGGAGCATCTGGAAGAGGCCCCTGAAGAAGATCGCAGCGACGATGGCCGCGCCCAACGTGATCAACGCAAGCCACCACGCACCCTCGGCCATCCCGATCGCGACGGGCGCCAGCGTGATGCCGATGACAATGATGACCGGGCCGGTGACGATAGGTGGGAAGATCCGCGTGATCACCTCATGGCCGACGAACGTCACGATGATCGACATCGCGATGTAGATCACGGCCGCAGCGATGATGCCAGCCCCGATCGCCTCCCACGAGTATCCCTTGTCGACGGCGAGCAGGATCGCGGGGATGAATGCGAACGACGAACCTAGGAACACCGGCACCATCTGCTTCGTCACGAGGTGGAACAGCAAGGTTCCGATCCCGGCGGCGAGTAAGGCGACGGACGGATTGAGTCCGGTCAGCAATGGTACAAGGACCGTTGCCCCGAACATGGCGATCGTGTGCTGTAGGCCCAGCACAATCTTCTTCTGTATCGTCAACTCCATGGCTCTTCCCTCTCCCGTAAACGGCGAGATCCACCCTTCCCGGGGTGGCTCTCGTTCTTACCCATCGGACTCGTCGCCCGAACTCGACTGGTGGCTTTGGCCCCGGTCAAGACTTTCACGTGTGCCTCACCCGGCATCGGCTGATGGCGAACGGGGCCAGTAGTCCCGGCCTGCCACTCAGTCGTTGTTGGGTGCCTTCCGTGGCCTCTGTACGCGTCATGCGCTTCTGAACACCATCCCGTAGAAATCGTCGTAGGTTTCCTTGCGGACAACCTCGACGCTGCCCTTCACGGCCATGCCGGCCTTGGGATCATCGATCTCGAGTTGGCCCAGCATCCGCATCCCGTTCTCAAACTCGACGATGCAGAGCCCGAGGGTGGCGACTTCATACTGAGCCGGCAGGTTGTAGACCCGAGTGAAGGTCAGCAACGTTCCGTCCTTCGGGAGCGGCACCGTGTCGAACTCGAAGAAGTCGTTCTGCTTGCAGTTCTTGCACACCATCCGGAACGGATAGTGCATCGTGTCGCAAAGGCGGCACCGATACGCATAGATCTCGCGAGCCATCAGGCCTCCTTCTCAAACGTGAGACAAACGACATTGTTGCCGAAGCCGCCGAAGTTGCAGGTGAAGCCGACTTTGGCACCCTCAACCTGCCGCTTGCCGCCGTCACCGCGTAGCTGGGTGACGATCTCCCAGGCCTGCGCAACACCGGTAGCTCCGACCGGGTGGCCGCGACCCTTGAGACCACCACCAACGTTGATGGGAATCTTCCCACCAAGCGCCGTCTCGCCATTCTCGAGGGCGATGTGGCCTTCACCCTTCGGGAAGAACCCGACTTCTTCGCTCTCCACGATCTCAAGGATCGTGAACGCGTCGTGGAGTTCGGCGACGTCGACGTCTTGCGGCGTTAAGCCCGCCATGGCGAACGCATCCGCTGCCGCCTTCCGGACGGCGAGCAGATCAGTCGGTTCTTCGCGCTCGTGAACCGCGTGCGTATCGGTCGCCTGACCGACACCGGTGATCTTGATCAATGGTCTGCCGAGCTCCTTGGCCTTCTCTTTCGAGACCAGGATGATGGCTGCACCACCGTCGGACACCGGACACGCGTCGAAGAACCGCAGCGGTTCCGCGACGTACGGGTTGTTCGTCATCGCTTCGGGAGAGTCGAGGATGCCCTCGAGACTGATCTCCTGCTGCAGGTGCGCCCACACGTTGTTGAGCGCAGCGTTCTGGTTCTTGACACCAACCATCGCAAGGTGGCGCTCGGTGACGCCGTACTTGTCCATGTAGAGCCGGGTGAACATCGCTGCGTGCGCCGGAAGGGTCACGCCGTAGATGTACTCGGCGATCGGATGCGTCAGCGTTGCGACGAAGTCTGTTGCCTCAAGGCCGTTGACCTCACGCATCCGCTCAACACCGACGACGAGGACAACATCGTCCATGCCGGACGCGACGGCCTGGAACCCGGCTTTGATGGCCGAACCGCCCGAGGCCGGTCCGTTTTCGATGGCCGCGGCACCCGCCGGGGTGAGGCTCAAGCTGTCGACGACCGCACTGGCGAGCGCCGTCTGGTGGTTGACACGAGCGGCGCCCATGTTCGCCACGTAGACCTGGTCGACTTCGGTGATCCCGGCATCCTTGAGCGCCATCATCGACGCGTAGGACGCGATTTCCGACAGCGCGAACTCCAACCGGGTGAAGGTGGTGATCCCGATCCCGGCTGCATATACGTCACGCATTGAGAGATCCCTCTTCCATCGCCCACCGCTCGATCATGAGCGCAGTGGCGGTTGGGTCGTACTTCGAGCGAGTTGCCGCGAGCGGATCGAGCGCAGGCGTCGGCGGATCCGAAGGAGGCAGGATCTTCTCCATGGCCTTGTCGAGGATCTCCGGCGGCACGGGACGACGACCGACGACGAGGCTGGAACGGGCCCGATCGAACAGGTCACGGGTCAACGCCCATGAGGGGACCCCGCCGAGCTCATGGGGAACTTCGAATCGCTTCTCGAGTTTGTACTCGATCATCCAGCGGCGGAAGCCGATCGGTGATTCGGCGACGATCAGGACCTCATCGTGCCCGAGGGCATCGAAGTGGTACTCCATCTTCGCTGCGAAGGCGTGCGCGCCGACGCGAAGGCCGCGACGCAGAGCCAGGGTGTGCAATGACAGACCCAGGTTCGGGGTCACTTGGCGGCCGTTGACGATGGCGGCAAGCTCTCCGTCGATCTGCACTGCGAGGACATACTGGTCTTGGAAACGGTACTGATAGTGAGACAACAACTCGGCGTACACGCGGGAGGCGACGACGTCGTAGTAGTCGCGCTCGACGTGCAACAACGGCTCGACGTGCTTCAGCAGATCTGGGATCTCATCCCGGTCGACGGCGCGGACCACGGCCGCTTCGCCGCTGGCAAGCAGCATGTACTTCGGCTCGTACGGCGCCATCGGCGAATCCACGGGCCGAAGGATCTTCTCTAGGTCGACGGACATTCGTATTCCACTCCTCCTGGGTTGCTTCAGTTCTCTGACTTCTCGAAGATCGCCATTGCGACCTTCTCTTGGGTAATCGGCATCGACTTGATGCGGATCCCGAGAGCGTCGTACACCGCGTTCGCGATAACCGGGGCGGCACCGATCATGGTGTGCTCTCCCACACCGCGGGCGCCGAACGGGCCGTCGGGCTGGGGCACCTCGACGATGATCGGGATAATCTCGTCGGGAATGTCGAAGGCCGTCGGGATCTTGTAGTCAGTGAAGGTCGGGTTCATCATCTTCCCACCCTCGTCGAAGCGCATGTCTTCGTAGAGGACGGTCGCCAACCCCTGGACCAGACCCCCCGTGATCTGGCCGTTGACCAGATCCGGGTTGATGGCACGCCCGGCGTCGACAGCGAGCGCTGCTTTGCGGACCCAGATGCGGCCGGTGTCCTTATCGATCTCGAGCACCACGCCGGTGGCGCCCACCGTGTAGTGAACGTTGGGGTGACCGCCCTGCCCGGTCTCGGGGTCGCTGTTGGCGTTCGTGAACTCGGGCATGAACTTTCCGCTGGCGATGATCGGCCCGCCTCGCCAGGTGCCATCCTCCGTTTGGATTCCTTCGATGACAAACTCCCGCAGCGGCTTGGAGAACTCGGGATCCGTCCTGCACTTGACGGCTTCGTCCTCGAGGTAGAGGGAGTCGTCCTCGTAGCCGTACACCTGGTGGATGACGTCGAAGATCTTGCCGCGAGCTTCTATGGCGGCCTTCTCGACGGCCAGCCCCGAGCTCCAGGTCACGTGAGAAGCGACCGTCTGCCACTCGTACGGATTGCGATCCGTGTCGGGGGTCTCCACCCGGATCTTCTCGACAGGAACCGATAGGACCTCGCTGGCAATCTGGGCCATGACGGTCAGGTAGCCCTGACCGAGCTCCATGCCGGAGACGCTGATGTTGATGCTGCCGTCCTCATTGAACTTGAGGAACGAAGCCGACGACGAGTTCGGTGGCATCGCCGGCGCCTTCCAGAACAGCGCAATTCCCTTGCCGATCACCGTATTCGGATTGTCGGATTTCTCTTCGACGCCCCAGTCGATGGCCGCCGCGGTCCGGTCGATCGCCTCGATCATGCCGGACGGATTCATGTGGGCGCCGTATGCGAGTTCATCACCCTCGACGATGGCGTTCTTGCGGCGGAATTCGACGGCGTCCATCCCGATGGCCTCTGCGATGCGGTCCATGTGCGACTCGAGCCCGAAGTGGAATTCGGAGTACCCGAAGCCGCGGTACGGGCCACCCGGGGGAAGGTTCGTGTAGATACACAGCGAGTCGTTGGTGATGTTGGGCACTCGATAGGGGCCGGTGGCCGACAGCCCTGCTGCGTTGACCACGTTGGCCCCATATTCGACGTATGCGCCTGCATCCCAGTAGAGCTTGTGCTCGACGGCGGTGATGGTGCCATCGTTCATGACGCCGACTTTGAGTTCGGCGACCACGCCCTGGCGCTGGTAGGTGTTGTAGAACTCCTGCTCCCTCGTCCACCGGAGTTTCACCGGTCGACCCTTCACCAGCGTCGCCATCGCGGCGCCGAGTATCTCCATGGAAACACCGGCTTTACCGCCGAAACCACCACCGACGTACGGTGTGATCACGCGAACGTCCTTGTGGCTGAAGCCCAATGGAGCGAGGGCTTCGGCGAACAGGTGTCGCTGCGTGTGAGGAGATTGGGACGCGGTCCATACGGTGAGCCGATCGGCGTGGTCAAGTTTGCTGACGGTGACATGTGGCTCGATCGCGCAGTGTGCGTACCGGGGCACGTGATAGGTGTCTTCGAGGACGTAGTCGGCTTCGGCAAACGCCTTCTTCGTATCGCCCTTGCGGATCTTTCGCCAGTGGGCGATGTTGGTGTCGGCCTGGGGGAAGAACCAGGGGACGTGGGTGTAGTCGTCGAGATCTGGGTGGATCAGGTCGGCGTCGTCGGCAACGGCGCTCTTCGGGTCGAGCAGCGGCGTAAGCACCTCGTACTCGACGTTGATCAGCTTGGCGGCCTGCACCGCCTCGCGATGACTGCGAGCAACGACCCCGGCTACTTGCTCGCCGACGAAGCGGACGTAGTCCTGGGCGAAGATGTAGCGGTCCTCCATGTACATGCCGAACTTGTACGGGAAGTCCTTACCGGTGGCAACCCGCACGACGCCCTTCGCCGCTTCGGCTTCTACCGTGTCGATGGAAAGGATCTTGGCGTAGGCGTACGGGCTCTCGACGATGGCGGCGTAGAGCAGGCCGGGACCGAAGTCGATGTCGTCGACGAACTGGGCGGCGCCGCTGATCTTGTCGAGTCCGTCGATCCTGACTGCAGAGGTTCCAACGCTCTTGAGGTCACCGTGGCCGGTCTCGGCTTCGAAGGGGAACTCCGTGGTCATTCGGATCCCCCCTCACCTGCGGCCAGCACGGCTTCGATAATCGGCTCGTAGCCGGTGCAGCGGCACAGATTGCCCGCAAGGGCTTCCTGGACATCGTGACGAGTGGGGTTGGGGTTGTGGTCGAGTAGTTC
This sequence comes from uncultured Saprospiraceae bacterium, assembly GCA_964195515.1. GTDB lineage: Bacteria > Actinomycetota > Acidimicrobiia > Spongiisociales > UBA5794 > JAHEEL01. Next base: position 15,816 of record CAXMQO010000008.1, read on the forward strand.
GGTGGCCGCCAGGACGATGCCGGGAGCGCAGAAGCCGCACTGGAAGGAGTTGTTCTGGAGGAACAGTTTCTGCAACTCACTGATCCCCTCGTAGCTGATGCCCTCAACCGTCGTAATCTCGTGTCCGTCGACTTCAATGGCAAGCACCAGGCAGCTCCGGACCGTGCGACCGTCCATGAGGATGGTGCAGGAGCCGCAATCACCTCGCTCACATCCGATCTTCGGGCTCTTGACGCCTATCCGTTCCCTGAGCACGTCGAGGAGCACGTCCGCGGGAGCGACGTCGAGTGCCCAGTCCTCACCATTGACCTTGAGCTTCAGATCCATCGCCGTCCTCTCAGATGAGCCGTGTGCCGTATGCGGGTCCCGTGCCGGCGAGTCTCTCCGTCGCTGCCATCAAGCCCCGCTTCAGCATCACCTCGGTCATACGGGTCCGGTATTCGGCGGAAGCCCGCATGTCGGTGATCGGGCTGATTTCGCCGCGTACCATGGAGACGACGTCGGTGACGAGCGACTCGTCGAGCGGGTTCCCTCGGAGGGCTCCCTCGATACGGATCGAGCGGATCGGGGTGGGGGCGACCGCTCCGAATGCGACCCGGTAGTCGTCGCCCGGGTAGACAACGATCCCGACGGCTGCCTGGGCCAGGTCTTCTCCCGCGTACCGCATGAGCTTCACGTAGACACCACCGTGCGGACGAAGGGCGATGGTCAGATGCGTGACAATTTCATCGTCGGTGCGTGCCGTCTGGCGGAGTCCGACGAACCAGTCATTGATATCGATGCTCCGTTCGCCGCCGGGACCCGCGACGTGGACCGTGGTGTCGTAGGCCAGCAACACGGGTCCGGCGTCGCACGATGGAACGGCCGAACAGATGTTTCCGACCATCGTGGCCCGGTTGCGGATGCCCTGAGACGCCACGGTCTCTGCCATCTCGGACAGCAACGGAGCGTGCTCCCTGACCAGTTCCGACTCGATCAATTCGGTGAACGTGACCAACGAGCCGATATGGAGGGTTTCTCCCTTGAGTTCGAGCGCGTGGAGGCCGGGAAGATCCTTGATGTCGACCACGAGATCGGGAGCGACTGCGTCGTCCCGGAGCCAGGCCACGAGATCGGTTCCACCGGCGAGGAGGCGAGCCGATCCGGGGTACTCCTCAAGGACCTGGATAGCCTCCGCGAGCGTGTCCGGACGTTGGTAGTCGAACTCCCTGGCGATGACCAAGACAACCTCCTCCGCCCCCGAAGGCGGAATCTTACAACTTGTGAAGCCACCCTCAGCCGATCGTCGACCCGAATTCGAGTCGAGACACCCCCGGGCCCCCGCCAACATCTCGCTCCCGCTCGAAGTCAGTTCAGGGTCGCCGCCAGTGCGTTGATTCCCTGGACAAAACACTCCATCGGAGCCTCCACCAGGCCGGCGCCGACCATCCCTGTGCCGGGCACCTTTCCTGCGATTCCGGTGTTTATCTGTGGTAGGACTCCGGTGCGAACAACGCGGGCGGCGTCGATACCGACCGGTGTGCCACGGAACTCGAGCATCGGGATCTGATAGGCAGGGTGTTCGGCCATCGTGATCTCGTACATCGCGAGGGTTCGACGCACCGCTCCTGCGGCTGTG
>CAXMQO010000009.1:0-18905 GCA_964195515.1 uncultured Saprospiraceae bacterium
CGACCATGGGCTGCAACTCTTCGAGGCTGTTGATCTTGTGTGCCTTGGTCTTGCGTTTAAACATCGTTGCCCTCTCCGGTTCCTGCAGTTCAACGTGCGGGGCCGGGGAAGTATGCCCGCGGTTTGGTGCAACTGCTCGCCGGGTACGATCCGACGGCAGCCACAAACGACCAGAATGTTGAAGACGCGAACCGGGAGTTGGAAGTGGCGAAGATTCACGGCGGGCAGGCGATCGCACGTGCTCTCAAGGCAGAAGGTGTCGACACGGTGTTCGCTCTGACGGGTGGCCACATCCTCCCAACCGTCGATGGCTGTGTTTCCGAAGGCATCCGCGTCGTCGACGTGCGGCACGAGCAGGCAGCTGCCCACGCCGCGGATGCATACGCGCGGCTCACGGGACGCCTTGGCGTCGTCGTCGCCACGGCAGGACCCGGGGTCACCGACACGGTCACCGGGATCGCCAACGCCTGGTTCGCCAACAGCCCCGTCCTGCTTATCGGGGGCCGTCATCTCACGACCGAGAGCCTACGAGGCGGTCTCCAGGAGATGGACCATCCCCGCATGTTCCGCTCGATCACGAAGTGGGCTGATACGGCATTCGACACGTCCCGACTCCCGGAGTACATCGCTACTGCCGCCCGCCATGCATTCTCGGGTCGGGGAGGACCAGTGTTCCTCGACATTCCTTGGGACGTCCAGGCGGGGATGGTCGAGGAGAGCGCGATTGGTTGGCCGTCCGGATACCGGGCCGATCGGCCGGCCGGGCTTGACGACGCCACCCTCGGCGATGTGATCCGTCTCCTCGACCGCGCCGAACGGCCGGTTGTCTTCGCCGGCACCGGGTACCGATGGAGTCGGCACAGGGACCCGACCGCAGCGCTCGCCGGCCTCGTCGAGACCCTGCATGCCCCGGTGTTCCTGAACAGTCTCGCTCGAGGATCGCTCCGATGGGACCATCCGCTCCTCGGGAACCGGACCCGCTCGGACGCGTTGCGGGCGGCCGACGTGGTCGTTGCCCTCGGTGTCGACTGGGACTTCCGAACCGGTTTCGGCAAGAAGATTGCAGCGGACGCCGCCGTTATACAGATCGACGCGGAGCCGTCGCGAGTCGGATGGAACCGTGCGGCCGCGATCGGTGTCGTCGCCGACCCCGGCGCTGTTGCTGCCCAACTCGCCCATCGTGTCGGGGCCGTTGGGCACGCCGACTGGGTCGATGAGATCGCCGCGCTCGAACGCCAGAAGCAGACGGCCGCAGACGAGATGGCGGCCGCCGATGGCGGACCGGTTCCTCCCGAACGCTTCGCTCGCGAGGTCGCCGAATTCTTCGGCGACGACACGATCGTCGCCGCAGACGGCGGAGACATCGTCTCGACGACCGCAAAGTGGCTCCGAACGAGCAGGCCGGGCGGTCTTCTCGACCCGGGACCGTTCGGATGCCTCGGTGTCGGTGCGCCGTTCGCTCTCGCCGCCAAGGCGGTTGAACCCGACACCCGGGTCGGCATCGTCTATGGGGACGGGTCGTTCGGTTTCAACGGGATGGAGTTCGATTCTCTGATCCGCCACGACATGCCGGTCGTCGGCGTCGTCGGAAACGACGGAGCGTGGAACAACATCAAGGCAATCCACCGGATGCTCTACCCGGATCGCATGGTCGGTACCGACCTCGGAATCGTCCGCTACGACCTGGTGGTCGAGGGCCTCGGCGGCTACGGCGAGTTCGTCGAGAACGCTTCGGAGCTACGGCCCGCTCTCGAGCGAGCCCAGGACAGCGGCGTCCCCGCGCTCGTCAATGTGCACATCGCAGAGCAATTCAGAATGAGCAGCGCCTACGGAGGATGAGTAGACCAGTAGACAGTGCTGCTGTACTGATCTGCCAATCTACTGATCTACAGATCTACAGGATGATCACGCCGAGGATTCCCGCGATCACGCAGTAGATCCCGAAGGGGGCAAGACCTACCTTCGCCAGCACGCGGATCAGGAACGCGATCGCCCAGTAGCCGACCACGGCGGCGACGATCATGCCGACGATTGTTGAAATCGTGATACCTGATCCGTCCGAGATGGCTCTGGTAATCGACAGCAAGCCGGCGCCGGCGATCGCGGGGATTCCGAGGAGGAATGCGAAGCGAGCCGCCTCGATGCGATCCAAGCCGCGGGCGAGACCGGCAGAGATCGTCATTCCGGAACGGGAGACGCCGGGGATGAGAGCAAGGGATTGAGCGAGGCCGATGATCCCTGCCTCCTTCGGGGACAGGTCCTCGGTCGTTCTGTCTCCTCGGCGAAGCAGCATCGTTGACAGCAGGACGATGCCGGTCACAATGAGCATGACTGCCACGGCGGTGGGCCGCTCAGTGAGTTCATCGAGTTTGCTCTCGAATGCGAGACCGAGGACCACGGCAGGGATCGTGCCGATGGCGATGATCGTGATCATGCGTCGTCCCGGGCGGTCGAATCGAGCCATCAGTGCGAGATCGCTTCGGTAGTAGACGAGTACGGCGAAGAGTGTGCCGAGATGCAGCATGGCCACGGTTGTGAGATCAGGGACTTCGCGTCCGAGGAGCGCTGGCACGAGGACGAGATGACCGCTGGATGAGATCGGGAGGAACTCGGTCAACCCTTGGACCGCCCCCCACAAGATGGCGTCGAACATGCAGCCAGCCTAGAAGGGTCCCCGACCGTCGCCCGGTATGGCTTCGAGACATGAGCTGCCAGCTTCCAGCTGCCGGCTGCCAGCTGCCAGCTACCAGCTACCAGCAGGAGATGTCACGCTCCACCGGATACATCGCCCGCAGGCGGACCTACGGATCGAGGAGCACGATGAGCGTTCCGTCTCTCGCTGCGATCGCCACGGCAGCTGCGAAGGCAGGGGGTACGGCGACCATCCCGGATTCAGAGAAGGACAGGAGTTCTTCTCCGCCGACGGAGACGACGATGCCGTCGGTCTCGAACACCGTCTCGATCCCGACCAGTCGCACGCGGGTACCGGGAATCGCCGCTCCCGGGAGCGGAATCGGAACGGACCACCAGCCGTCGGGAATTATCGATGCCCCCGATACCGCCGACGGGACGATCGGTTCCCCGGACGCGACGTCTCGGGACGCGATGGGGTCGCTCAGATCGGGCATCTCCATCGCTCCCTCCGGGATGCTGCGCCACACAACCTGCGAGTCGGTGATGGGTGTGCCCGCGGCGATCGCGCTCGACGCAAACGGATACAGGATTTGGGCACTGCCTCTCAGGTCCCACAGGAGCGCGGCGACGACGATCGCTACGGCGACCGCCCACCGGACGTACGGAGGTCGGGTCAACCAGAACACCCGTCGACTGTATCGAGTGGTGGGTGCCGTGGGAAGGGGGTTGAAGACGAGGCCCCCTCCCCGTGGTCGCCTCGCGCAAGCAGGGGGAATGGTGGGGGGCCTGCGTTCGGTTATCCACGGAGAGGGAAGCCTCAACCCCCATTGTTGCGCATCGACGGACTTCGCGGAAGAACCTTCGCGTCGAAAGGCGCATAAACTTCCCTGATGGACGTGCTCGCACCGCTTGTGATGGCCTATTTCGTCGGATCAATCGACTTCGGGGTCATTGTTCCGCGTGTTCTCGGCGTCGACATCTATGCCATCGGCAGCGGGAACCCGGGGACGTCGAACGTCATGCGCTCGCTTGGGAAGGGGCCGGCCGCGCTGGTCCTCCTCGGCGACGGCGCCAAAGGTGCGGTCGCGGCAGCGATCGGATCGGCCTGGGCCACGATCGTCACAGATACGGCCTCGGTTGAGGCACTCGCTTTTGCGTGCGCCTTCGCAGGCGTGCTTGGACATGTCGTGCCGATCTGGCACCGGTTCCGTGGCGGGCGCGGTGTCGCAACTGCGATCGGTGCAGCAATCTTTCTCGCTCCGGTCTTTGGTGTCTTGCTCGCCGTGACCTGGCTTGTCGTCACTCTCGTGTTCAAGGTGGCGTCGATAGCGTCGCTTGGCGCGATGGCGCTCTATGTGCCGGGTTTCGCCCTTTCCGGCTATCGGGGGTGGTCCCTTGTATGGGCTGCCGCTATCGCCGTGCTCGTCGTGGTTCGGCACGCCCCCAACATCCGTCGGCTCGCCGCAGGCTCCGAGCGGTCGGTCGCTGGATGATGCGCCCCCTCGCAGAGATGCAGGCCGAGGTGCTCGAGAGCGTGCCGCTTCTTGAAGAGATCGAGGTGGACTTCGCAGACGCGGTCGGCGCGGTCCTTTCTCGGAATGTCGACGCGCCGGATGATCTCCCCGGTTTCGAGAACGCCGCCATGGATGGCTTCGCGGTGATCGCGGCGGACACGGTGAGCCCACCTGTGGATCTCACGGTCGTGGATGACGTGGCGGCGGGAGCCTTGCCATCGGTCACGCTCACCAGAGCCATGACCACAAGGATCATGACCGGGGCCCCGATCCCGGCCGGTGCCGATGCAGTCGTCCCTGTCGAGGTGACGGAGGAGAATCAAGCAGATTCTGTTCGGATCTTTGAAGCGGCGTCGGTCGGTGACCACATCAGACCCGCGGGCGGGAATGTGCGGGCCGGTACCAGGGTGTTCAACGCCGGACTTCGGCTGCGGGCTGCGCATGCCTCGGTCATGGCATCGATGGGAATGCATCCACTCGTTCGCCGAAGGCCGGTCGTCGCGATGATGTCGACCGGCGACGAACTCGTTGCACCATCGGCCCCGACCCTCGTGCGGGGAGCCATCCGCGACTCGAACGGGACGCTCATGATGGCGATGCTCACCGACCTCGGGGTCGAAGTCAGGGACTTCGGCATTGTCAACGACGATGCGAGCGCATTCGAGAGGGTCCTCGAAGAGGCCGTCGACGGCGCGGACGCGATCGTGACGAGCGGAGGCGTATCGATGGGTGCCTACGACATCGTCAAACTCACGCTGCGGGATCGAGACAGTGTCGGATTCTGGAAGATTGCCATGCAGCCGGGGAAACCGTTTGCATTCGGAACGGTCGGCGATGTCCCGTTCTTCGGTCTGCCCGGGAACCCGGTCTCGGTGTTCGTGTCATTCGAACAGTTCATGCGCCCTGCGCTCCTTGCCATGATGGGAGCCGACCGACTCTTCCGCGATCGCGTCGAGGGAATTCTCGATGACGGTGCCGATACCGATCCCGGCAAGACGGTGTTCCTTCGGGTCGCCATCGAACGCGACAGCGATGGCCGATGGCATGCACACAAGTCAGGTGGGCAATCATCGAACGTGCTGTCCGCGCTTGCCTTCGCCGATGCCCTCGCCGTCGTACCGGTTGGGATCGGTCGAGTCGAGCCCGGCGGTACCGTGGAACTCGAGATGATCCACTGGCCGGAGGCCAGAAGCCTGAAGGAGGCGCTCGGTGACTGATGAACTGACCCACCTCGACGACACAGGGAACGTGCATATGGTCGACGTGGGGAAGAAGGCAGTAACCGCGCGACGAGCCGTCGCCGAAGCGACGGTCCGTATGGACGAATCGACTCGTGATCGATTGTTCACCGGTGACCTGCCAAAAGGCGACGCCGTCGCGACCGTGCGAATTGCCGCGATCCAGGGAGCGAAGGAGACATCGTCGCTGGTGCCCCTCTGCCATCCCATTTTCGTCGAATCCCTAACCGTCGAAGTGGAACCCGTTGCAGTCGGAGCGACGATCACCGTCACAGCGACCGTGACCGCGAAGACCGGAGTGGAGATGGAGGCGATGACCGGGGCCGCCATCGGCGCAGTGGCGCTCTACGACATGATCAAGGGCATCGATCGGGGAGCCGTGATCGACAATATCCGTCTTCTCGAGAAGTCCGGCGGCCGGTCCGGGGAGTGGCGCCGTGAGTAGCCGCACCGCTTCGGTGGTCACCGTGTCCGACCGAGTGTCTGCCGGCCGAGCCGAAGATCGGTCGGGACCAACCGCGGCGGCATTACTCGAGTCCGTCGGGATCCGGGTCGTCGAGTGCCGGGTGATCCCGGATGGTGTGGAGTCGGTCGCGGGGACCCTCTCCGAACTCGCGGGCGCCGTCGACCTCATCGTTACGACGGGTGGCACCGGGCTCACCCGGCGAGATCTCACACCGGAAGGCACGAAGGCGGTTCTTGAGCGTGAAGCACCGGGGCTTGCGGAGGCGATGCGAGCGGTAACGTTCGGCAAGAACCCCCACGGAATGCTCTCGCGGGGTGTCGCCGGAACCATCGATCGAACGCTGATTGTTAATCTCCCGGGTTCCGTGAAGGGTGTCGAAGAGTCCCTCACGGTGATCCTTCCGGCATTGATCCACGGATTGGACTTGCTAGTAAACGAATCATCGGACCACAATGCCTAGTGCAGTAGTGGGCAAATCATTCGAAGTCGCCCGATGCGAGCCTACGCTCGATCAAGCGGCGGAGTACAACTGATGGGCATCATCTTCTTCATCCTCATCGCGGGGGCATGGGCGGCGTTTCTGCTGCCCTCGTTCTTCGATCATCGACGGGAGAACCCGCGGGCGACGACCCGTGCGTTCGCGCGCTCGAAAGAGAGGTTGGCCGCCGTCACCGTCGCACAGGTCGGAAGCCCCGCCTACGCCCAGCATCACGCGCAGATGCGGAGGCAGCGGATCTTCGTCGCCCTGCTCGTTACGGCCCTCGTGACACTCGTCATCGCAGTTCTGCGGACGAGCGTCGCGTGGCTCGGCATCACCATTATCGTCGACCTGGCGGTTGGGGGATATGTGGCCCTGACCCTTGCCGCGAAGCAGACCACGACGGTGCGTCGAGCACCGGTCGTGCAGATTCCCACGATGATTTCCATGGGTCCCGCGACTGCCGCAGACCTCGAAGTTGATACGGCGCCGCCCACGGTTCGCGTCATCGCAGGGTGACGCTGTGAACAGCGGGCCTCCCGACCTCTCTGCTATCGAAGCAGCTGTTCGTTCGGATCTCGATCAGAAGAACGCTGCGCGTGAGCTAGCTCTGAAGAACTGCCGGATCATCATTCGCACGTCGGCGAATGCCATCCGTGCCCTGCATCGTGGCGAAACCGAACGAGCGGACGAGCTCCTCGCTGAGGCTCGCTCTCTGATCGTTGAGGCTGAGGCCCCGCTCTCGCATCATCAGGACATCTATCACGCCGGCTTCTTCTACGACGCAGTGAAAGAGTACGCGGAAGGCGTCCTCACGGCTGCGCTCCTAGCGGGGGACCCGCTGCCGCTCCCGGCCGACGTCGGCGTCCACTCCGTGCCCTATCTGAAGGGCCTTGGGGAAGCCGTCGGGGAGCAACGACGCCGCATGCTGGATTATCTCAGAGCCGGCAGAGTCGCCGACGCCGAGGCCACGTTCCTTTCAATGGACGCGGTTCTCGACCTCCTGACATCGCTCGACTATCCAGACGGCATGACGGCCGGGTTGCGTCGCACGACGGACGTGGCGCGGTCCCTCATCGAACGGAGCCGCTCGGATCTGACGACGGCCGTTGTCCAAGAGCGACTACGCGCTGATCTCCGGGGGAATTGAACCAATGTCCGTACCGGCTTGCCCCGTGTGCTCGTCCACCGATGTCCGACTCGTCTCGACGACCAAGGTATCCCGCCGAGTCGTGGGATCCCGATCCGCCGACGGGAAGCCGATCTTCGTTGTGGAGTCCGATCCGATCGAGGAGTCGGTGGAAGAACGGGTGGCCTGTGTGAACGGTCACTCCCACCCGGACCGCGTAGGTTTCGACGTCGAGTGGTCCTGATCCGGCTGCCGCTGCGCATCCTCGCCTGATACACTCCCGACCCGTCCGGGGGTGTAGCTCAGTCCGGCAGAGCACTACGTTCGCAACGTAGGGGCCAGGGGTTCAAATCCCCTCACCTCCACCGGGACTCCGGCTTTGATCCGGACCGGATACGGTCACATGAAAGCCAGACGTCTTCGTGCCGGGGGTGGGCAGCGGTGGTGCGGGAGCATGGGCGGGTCACAACCACCACACCCATGAGTCTCCACTGATGGGAGGGTCACCGAGGAACCCTCTCAACGCCGTGATCAGATTCCCCGGATAGGCGATCGACGCGCGATTGAACCGCCTCGGGTTCATGAGAACCAGCCCCGCATGAGACTTACCAGTGCTTCCCCATCGGCTGGCGGCCACCGAGAAGTCTGCGACGTTCTCAGTGACCAGGGCACATCCTGACGGATGGGGCGGAGATCGCCGACTGTTCCGCGAAGTATCTGCCTACCGGGATTGACCGAGGCACACGTTCACACGGGGTCTGAGGTGAAGAGGCCAAAGACGACCACGACGAAGCCGGCCAAGATCCTCAGAGTCGATGATCGTGTTGGCAGACTCGAACCCGGGAAGGAAGCCGACTTCTTCGTCTTCGGTGGCGACCCGTGGGACGATCGCAACAAGGTGCAAGCCACATGCACAGAGGGTGAGATGGTCTTTGAAGTCGACGGCCCGCACCTCCCCGATTGAGTGCGGCCCCGGAGGAAAGCTCGTCTACCCTCTCCGGCTATGGCCGAGACCGATCCGACGACGCGCAAGTACTACGACAGATTTGACCTGTTGTTCGTCGTCACGGTCGTCACGGTCGGTCTGCTGTTGCTCGTTGATCTCGATCAGGACGCCGGACTCGCCGAGGTCCTTGCCGTGGCGGTCACCATTCTCACCGCAGCGACCCTTCTTCTCGCCGTCGCCGCGGCTGGAATCGGCCGACGCGGATTCCGGTTCGCAGGGATCGCAGCCGGGCTAACCGTCGCGGCGTCGATCGGCGCGGCGTTGGCGCAACAATCCGAGATCAACCAGGGTGGGCTGCTCTGGTTGATGCTTGTCTTCGCCGCACCGGTCATCGCACTCAGGCGGCTCATGCACCACCGCGAGATCACCGGCGAGACCGTCCTCGGCGCCATCAGCGTCTACCTCCTCATCGCTCTCGCAGGGACGTATCTGTTCCTGTTCATCGATACATCGTTTGGCGGATCCGCCCGCTTCTTCGGCGAACCGGAGTCAACGACCGTGTTCGCATACTTCAGTCTTGTGACGATCGCGACGCTCGGATACGGGGATTTCGCGCCGGTCGCGGTAGTGGGGCGTGCCGCTGCCGTGTGGGAGGCGGTGATCGGCCAGATCTACCTCGTTGTGGTCGTAGCCCGCATCGTCACCCTCTACAGGGGTAGCAATCGACACATCAGTGATTCCCTCCCGAGCGACGACGACTAGGTTTCGCCCCATGGAACCGAAAGTCATCGCACTCGTCCTCGCCGGCGGTGAAGGGAAACGCCTCTGGCCTCTGACACGGGACCGATCCAAGCCGGCCGTTCCGTTCGGCGGCATCTATCGCCTCGTCGATTTCGTTCTGTCCAATCTCGTCCACGGGGGTTATCGGAAGATCGCGGTCCTCACCCAGTACAAGAGCCACAGCCTCGACCGTCACCTTGCACTCGGCTGGTCGATGAGCGAGATGCTCGGCAACTACGTCACGCCCGTCCCCGCACAGATGCGGCGTGGCCCGCACTGGTTCTCGGGATCTGCCGACGCGATCTTCCAGAACTTCAACATCCTCACCGACGAGCAACCCGACCACGTGATCGTCTTCGGTGCCGACCACATCTACCGCATGGACCCGCGCCAAATGGTGAACTGCCACGTCGAGTCGGGAGCCGGGGTTACGGTGGCTGGGATCCGGGTGCCGATCGACCAGGCCTCAGAGTTCGGCGTGATCGCCACCGACGAGCACGGGAAGATTGTCTCATTTGACGAGAAACCGGAGCATCCGCAGCCCATCCCCGACGATCCGTCGTCGGCGTATGTTTCCATGGGCAACTATGTCTTCGACGCGAAGGTCCTCCGCGAGGTCGTGGCTGCCGACGCCGAAGATGACGACTCCAGACACGACATGGGCGGGAGCATCATCCCCATGCTCGTGGCCCAGGGTGTCGCCCACGTCTACGACTTCGCGGACAACGTTGTTCCCGGTCAGCAAGAGCGAGAGCACGGATACTGGAGAGATGTCGGGACACTCGACGCCTACTACCAGGCGAGCATGGACACGATTGCTGTGGATCCAATCTTCTCGTTCTACAACCGCGAGTGGCCGATTCTGACGTACCGACCCCCGCTCCCGCCGGCGAAGTTCGTGTTCGACCTGGACGATCGTCGGGGTGCGGCTTACGAGTCGATCGTCGGTGCCGGTGTAGTGATCTCGGGAGGGACGGCTCGTCGTTCGATCCTGTCCTCCGACGTTCGGATCCATTCATACGCGTTGGTCGAGGATTCCCTGCTGCTCCAGGGCGTCGAGGTTGGGCGCGGCGCGGTCATCCGGCGGGCGATCATCGACAAGAACGTCAGAGTGCCGGACGGGTGCCAGATTGGTGTCGACGCACAAGCCGACCGAGACCGCTTCACGGTCACTGAGTCCGGCCTCGTCGGCATCGGCAAGGGCGACACGATCGTTCCGGTCTGAGTCAGCGTTTGTCGACCGAAGCGGTAGCCTCCGGCTCATGCACCGGTTTCAGACGCTTCTCCCTCTCGCGGGACTCGTTCTTGTCCTCTCTCTGATCGCCGCGGCCTGCAGCCCCGAGGCGGACCCGACCACGACTACATCAACACCGATCACCACGACCACGCTCGAAGAACAGAGCCCGACCACCACGGAGGCTCCCGCTGTCCCGATCTCCGTACCGGGCACCGCATCGGAGTCGATCGATCCGGCGATCGTCGAAGAGATGCGGGCTGAGCTCGCCAAGCTGATGGTCGAAGCTGAGCAGGTCCGCGGCATCCCGTTCATCGCGACGCCGACCATCGTCATCCTCGATGATGCCGAGTTCACGCAACGGGTCACCGACCTTGTCGCAGAAGACCTCGACGTGGAGGAGCTGACCGTTGATAGCGCCTTCTTCTCCATGCTCGGGATGCTCAGCCCCGGGACCGATCTCTACACGCTGCTGATCGACCTCTACGCGGAACAGGTCGCCGGCTTTTACGACGGCGATGCCGAAGAGATGGTCGTCCCGGCCGCACCGGATGGTTTTACGCCACTTCAGAAGATCACCGTGCTCCACGAACTCGTGCACGCGCTCACCGACCAGCACTTCGATTTCGACGACGAATACGACGTGCTCATCGACGACGGCACGGGCGACGATGCGTCGGCGTTCCAAGCGCTCATCGAGGGCGACGCAACCCGCTCCCAGTTCGTCTACATGGAGGGCATGAGCCCGCTCGAAGCAGTTCAGGCGGCCACCGAGGCACTGAGCTACGACTCGTCGGTTCTCGATTCGATTCCGGGGTGGATGCAGGCCGATCTCACGTTCCCATACGACCAGGGACTCGTCTTCGTGGATGCGATCGTCTCAGCCGGTGGCCTCGCCGCCGTTGACGACGCATATCAGGCACCACCTGAGACGACGGAGCAGATCCTCGACGTCGCGAAGTACAGCCGTCGCGAGCCGCCGCGGGATCTGGCGTTGCTGACCGTGGATCTCGATGGGTGGGATCTTCACGACGAAGCGACGTTCGGCGAGTGGGGTTTGCGGCTGGTCCTCGACGACAGTGTGCTTCCCGGTGAGGCAACCCAGGCGGCCGCCGGCTGGGGGAACGACACCTACCGTGTGTTCTCACGCGGGGGAGACGTCGCGATGGCGATGTCCTACGTCGGCGACTCCGAACGCGATGCCGAAGAACTCGCCAATGCCCTGATCGTTCACATCCGCGATTCAATGGACGCAGGTCCGGCCGAGGAGTCGGCAGGTGGTCTGCTGTACCGCCAGGGTCGGATCTACTCATTCATCGACCGCATCGACGACGCCATCTACTGGATCGTGTCGACGGACAAGGCGGTCGGCGAAGAGATGCGCCAACAACTCGGCATCTGACGTGCTGCCCTTGTTGCACTCAGTATTCGACACCGGGCGAAGCTTCGCTTGATCTGCTGGTAGCCGGTGGCGGGGCTCACAGCTCACGAATGGCGGCTGACGAGTTCGATCGATCAACCCTCTAGCCCGAACGCGTCGGCGAACATACGGTGTCACAAATGACGCGTGTCAGCCACCGGGTCCGGTTCGGGGGATCAGAACAGCAGACGGCTGAATGGCGCGATCAACCGCGGCCAGCGTTGGGCTTGCGGCCGTGGTTCGCCTTGCTGCGGCGTGCGCGGAGCTTACGTCGTTTTGCCTTTGCCATAGTGAGCGGGAGCGTACCAGGCGACCGCCCGTACCGGGCAAGGGGGCCGGTGACGCTCGCCGTCGGATCGTGGAGGTCGCCGCCGGTAGTAGTCGCATCATCGTTCACCGATCGGCTGGTAGGCGTCCGACGCGAAAGGACAGGTGGTTTGCTTATCCGGTCTTCGTCGGTGCATGCGTACGGGTGTCGCAAGCCGCTGAGAGTCGTTCACTTGGATGGTGATGGGATGGTGGTCTACCAAGACATCCTCATGTCGGGGCGCCGGACTCCCGCACGGGGAGCTTGGATTCTCGAACTGCCGTTTGGAACGCCGGGACCGGATACGGGCACGAGACTTGTAGTTCTGCCATCCTCCGTGTCGTGACCGGACGCCTCATCATTTGCGCCACCCCGATTGGGAATCTCGACGACGCGTCTCCACGGCTACAGCAGACGCTTGCTGCTGCGGACGTGGTGTTTGCCGAGGACACGCGGCGAACGGGGAAGCTCCTCGAGCGACTCGGTGTCACCGCGCAGCTGCGGTCGTTCTTTCTTGGAAACGAAGGTGAGAGAACGGTCGAGATTCGTTCCCGGCTCGAACGAGGGGAGACGATCGCTCTCGTGAGCGACGCCGGGATGCCGGCCGTATCGGATCCGGGTGTCGCGGCCGTCCGGGCAGCACGTTCCGTGGGCGCCGTCGTCTCCGTCGTAGCAGGTCCGAGTGCCGTCACGTCGGCGATTGCCGTCGCGGGTCTCGGAGGGGATCGGTTTGTATTCGAAGGATTCCTGCCGCGTAGTGGAGAGGATCGCGGTCGCCGGATCGAGGAGATCGCACAGGACGAACGACCCGTCGTGTTGTTCTCCGCGCCGAGCCGGGTCACCAAAGATCTCGCCGACCTCGCAACTGCCGCGGGCGGCGATCGGGTAGTCGTTGTCGCCAGAGAGATCACCAAGTTGCACGAGGAGATCTGGACCGGCACTCTCGATGAAGCTGTTCACCGCTGGACCACCGAAGTTGAGCCCAGGGGAGAGTTCACCCTGGTCGTCGAGCCCGGTCCCGAATCGCTACCCGACATACCGGCGGCGCTCGATGCGGTGGTGGAGCGCATGGACGACGGCGAGCGACTCTCCAATGCAGTGCGTGACGTAGCGGAAGAGACCGGGGTATCCCGCCGGTTACTCTACGAGGCGGCGCTGGCGATCCGGGCCGCTAGCCGGCGGTCAGAGAGCGGCGACACTCCGCACACACGCCGCGACCCTTGAACGCGGCGACCGATTCGGTGGAACCGCAGAACACACAGCTTGCCTCGAGCTTACGAATCACGATCGAGTCGTTTTCGACGCCGATCTCGAGTTCATCGCCCTCGTGGATGTTGAACAGGCGACGGGTCTCGGCCGGTACCACGATGCGGCCGAGGTCATCGATTTTGCGAACTATCACGGGATCCAACGGTGAACCTCCATCAGCATCGGGTGCCGATCGACCAATCGCGGTCGAGTGTACCGGCGCGCTCAGGTCGCTCAGCCGTCCGTCTCGAACGTGAATCCGGGTCGCGGCGCTACCATCGCACGACTGTGACCGACATCAACAATTCCAAGTACATCCTGGTCGCTGTGGCCTGGCCATACGCAAGCGGGTCCCGACACCTTGGTCATCTCGGCGGCGCATACCTGCCCCCGGACGTCTTCGCCCGCTACCACCGCGCCGCCGGTGATCGGGTTCTGATGGTCTCAGGAAGCGACGTCCACGGAACACCGATCACCGTGCGCGCCGACGAAGAGGGCGTCAGCCCCGCCGAGATCGTTGATCGGTACCACGCCGAGATCGAACAGAACTGGGAGGACCTCGGGTTCACTTACGACCTCTACACGACCACTGGAACCGACACCCACCGAGTGGTCGCCCAGGACTTCTTCATGCGCCTACTCGACAACGGGTACCTCTATCGGGAGACGACCGAGCAGTTCTACGACGAGGAAGCCAGCCGGTTCCTCCCCGATCGATACGTCGAGGGGACCTGTCCCCACTGCGGATACCTCGACGCCCGCGGAGACCAGTGCGACAACTGCGGCAGAACGCTCGACCCGATCGATCTCATCGATCCCCGATCGAAACTGTCTGCGACGACACCCGTGCTGCGTGAGACCGAGCATTTCAATTGGAAGCTTTCCGCGGTCCAGGAGCCGCTGCTCGAGTGGCTCCGATCCCGCGAAGGCTGGCGTCCCCATGTGATCAATTTCGCGATCGGGATGGTCGAAGACGGTCTTCACGACCGCGCCTTCACCCGTGATCTGGAGTGGGGAATCCCGCTCCCCGTCGACGATCTCGGACCGGGAAAGTCGATATACGTCTGGTGGGAGGCCGTCATGGGCTACCTGTCGGCTGCCAAGGAATGGGCCAGGCTGCGCGGCGATCCCGACGCGTGGAAGGACTGGTGGGAGAACCCCGAAGCCGAGAGCTACTACTTCATCGGCAAAGACAACATTCCGTTCCACGCCGTCTACTGGCCCGCGCTGTTGCTGGGGTATGGCGGGTTGAACCTGCCGACCGACGTGCCGGCGAACCAGTTCATCACCTTCAGCGGCGAGAAGGGATCGGCCAGCCGCGGCGTCGGCCGGTCGATCTCGTGGTACATCGACCACTTTGAACCGGACGCCCTCCGCTATGCGGTCGCCATCAACTTCCCGGAGAACAACGACACCGACATTTCGGATGAGAACATGATCCGTCGAGTCAACGACGAACTCGTCGCGACCTGGGGAAATCTCGTCAACCGGGTCGTTGCGATGACCGGGCGCTACTTCGATGGGGTTACACAAGAGCAGGTCGGTCTCGATGAGCAGGATGATGCGCTGATCGCGTCGGTCGATGACACCCTCGGTGAGGTCGGTCGGCTGATTTCCGACGTGAAGCTCCGTGCGGGACTCCAGCGGGCGATGGCCGGTGCGCAGACCGTCAACGTCTATCTCAACGAACGCGAACCGTGGAAGACGGCGAAGACCGATTCGGCCCGAACGGGAACGACGCTGGGCGTCGCCATGGATGCCATCGTTGGCATCGCAGTCGCCCTCTACCCGTACCTCCCGTTCACAACGGTGAAACTCCTCGAAGCGTGCTCCGTGCCGATGCGGGAACATGGCCCGTCGTGGGAACGCCCGACGATCCCGGCTGCTACCCAAATGGGTGAACTCGGACCGATGTACGCCAAGATGGAGCCGTTCGCCGACGACGAGTGAGGTCTCGATGACGACCTGGGTCGATAGCCACTGCCACGTCTTCATGCTCGACGACCCGCCCGGTGCGGTCGATCGGGCCGTTGATGCGGGGATCGAGTGGATGCTCGTCCCCGGTGTCGATCTCGAGACAAGCCTTCAGGCGCGCCGACTCGCTGCAGATCGACCCGATCGGGTGCGGTGGGCGACCGGCCTTCATCCTCATGATGCTGAGCGTTGGGATGAGGAGCAGCCGAAGATCTCCGCGCTTGCGGTCGAGGCCGCTGCTGTCGGCGAAGTGGGACTCGACTACTACCGGGATCTGTCGCCCCGCGACGATCAGCGGCGGGCATTCCGGGACCAGGTTCGGCTCGCTTCCGACCTCGGCAAACCGGTGATCGTCCACACCAGGGACTCCTTCGCCGACGTCTACGAGATTCTTGGCGAGGCGGACTTGGGCGAGAAGGCGGTCCTTCACTGTTGGACGGGCGGCCCCCGATGGACGAAACGGTTTCGGGAACTCGGTGCAACATTCTCATTCGCCGGACCGATCACCTACCCCACAGGGGACACCGTGCGGCTCGGCGCTGCAGAAGCCCCACCGGAGCGCACCCTCGTCGAGACCGACACCCCGTACCTGACTCCGGAGCCACATCGGGGCGAAACCAACCGGCCCGAATGGTCGATCCTCAACGGCATCGCTCTCGCGGAGATCTGGGGCATGGCCGAGGAGGATGTCGCCCGCATCACCTCCGAAAACTCGACCCGCGTCTTTGGAGTGCCGAGTGGATGAGCCGGGCCCGCAGGGGAAGGCGATGATCCGGAGCCTCCTCGCTCAACACGGTCTCCATCCGAACCAGTCGTACGGACAGAATTTCCTCGTCGATCCGAACGTGATCCGACGGATCGTGCGACTGGCGGATGTCTCACGCGAGTCGAGCGTCGTGGAGATCGGTGGTGGGACCGGGACGCTGACCGGTGCACTCGCTGCAACCGGTGCCCGAGTGGTCGTCTATGAGATCGACGCGGGCCTTGTCCGGGTGCTCGAAGATTCCGTCGGCGACCTGCCCAACGTCGAGATTCGACATGCGGATGCCAGCCACGTCGACCTCCGTGACGATCTCGCAGACGGACCGTGGTCACTCGTCGCCAATCTCCCGTACAACGTCGGTACCGGGATCGTCCTCGATGCGTTGAGGCACGCGCCCGACATCGATCGGTTCGTGATCATGGTGCAACGCGAGGTCGCCGATCGCCTCCTCGCGGGTCCCGGATCGCGGGGGTACGGAATCCCTTCGGTCGTCACCGCCCTCCACGCTTCGGGATCGGTGGCGTTCACCGCGCCACCAACTGTCTTCTATCCGACTCCCTTGGTCGAATCAGCCGTGGTCGAACTCGTGCGACACCATGCTCCGGAGGGCGCGGACCGAGCCATCGAGCTCGCGACCGCAGCCTTCGGACAGCGGAGGAAGATGCTGCGTCGGAGCCTCGCCGGCATCGTTCCCAATACCATCCCGGTCCTTGAGCGATGCGGAATCGATCCAACGCTTCGCCCAGAGGAACTTTCACCAGACGACTTCGTAACGATCGCTGCGGAGGTGGATGCGTGAGAGCCCGTGCCTATGCCAAGATCAACCTCGGTCTCCAGATTCGATCGCGAGACGCCGACGGATATCACCCGCTTCGTGGTGTCTTCCAATCCATCGACTGGCGCGACGACATCACGGTGGAAGACGCAGACGAGGACCGCATGGAGGTTCCGGGTGGGGGAGCGCCGCAGGACGAAACCAATCTTGCATGGAGAGCCGTTGCGGCCGCGCGGGGAGCCGGCAGCGGCTCTCGGCCGACACGGGTCGTCCTGACCAAGCGGATTCCCTCACCTGCAGGTCTCGGTGGTGGAAGCGCCGATGCCGCTGCGGCACTCAGCCTGTCGGCCCGGCGCTTCTCCGTGTCGTTCGATGACGTACGCAGGATCGCCGTAGATCTCGGTTCCGACGTTCCGTTCGCCGTTGTCGGAGGCACCGCAATCGTCACTGGCCGCGGAGAGTTCGTTTCGCCACAGCCCGACGCCACGGGGTTCGCTATCGCCATTGTGGTCCCGCCAATCGCTCTCGACACCGCCGCCGTCTACCGGACTTGGGATGAACTCGACGGTCCGAAGGGCCAGGAGATCGGCGCCAATGATCTGCCACCTGCCCTGCGCGACTACGCGCCCCTCGCGAATGACCTCTACCCGGCTGCGGTCGCGACTGACGAGGCCGTCGACGAGTGGAGGGCCGAACTTGCCTCCCGGTGGGCGGTTCCGGTGATGATGACGGGAAGCGGAGCAGCGATGTTCGCCTACTTCCCAACGAGAGAGGAAGCGGAAGATGCGGTGTCGGTCGCGCCGGCAGGAGCAACCGCTGCGAGGGCCGCCAAGCCCATCTCCCGCGGCTGGGAAGTCATTGAGTAGCGGAGTAGCGGAGCAGCGGAGTAGCACACATCTTCCGCCGAGACCCCACCGGCGCCGACCGACGACGCGGCTACTCGGCAACTCACTACTCCCTCGCGGGACCTCAAGCGTTTCGTGCCGTCTAATCTTCAGGTGCCCCCTGGGGGGTGGTGTAACAGGTAGCACAGGTGGTTTTGGTCCATCCAGTACGGGTTCGAGCCCTGTCCCCCCAGCCAAGTTCCTTGGAGGTTCTATGCATCTCGCCGTGATCGTGCTCGCCGCAGGGAAGGGCACGCGAATGAAGTCCGAACTGCCCAAAGTACTCCACCGAGCCGCCGGTCGGAGCCTTCTTGGATGGGTGCTGACGGCAGTCGATCCGCTCGAAGCGGACGAGATTGTTGCTGTGATCGGCCACGGAGCGGATGCAGTCGTTGAGGTGCTGCCATCCGAAGCTGTGAGCGTCGTTCAGGAACCTCAAATCGGCACGGGAGATGCGGTACGCGTCGGACTCGGTGGCTGTGGTGATGCCGTGGATACGGTTCTGGTCGTCCCGGGCGACATGCCGTTGCTCGAATCCGACACGCTCGCGTCGGTCGTCGAGACCCACCGAAGTGAACAGGCCGCCGCCACTGTTCTCACCGTGAAGATGGACGATCCAACCGGTTACGGACGAGTCGAACACCGCGGCGACCAGGTTGTCGGGATCGTCGAACACCGCGACGCCGACGACCGACAACGCAGCATCGACGAGGTGAACACGTCCGTGTACGCGTTCGATGCTGCACTCCTTGCCGATGCGCTCGGGCGACTCGGCCGGGACAACAGCCAGGGCGAGTACTACCTCACCGACGTGATAGCGATTCTCAACGCGGACGGCCATCGGGTTGTCGGCGTGGTCACCGATGCGGTCGAAGGAACCGGCGTCAATTCGCACGCCCAATTAGCCGGTGTCGCGACGGTCCTGAGGCGACGCATCAACGACCGACTCATGGCTGAGGGTATTGCGATGATCGATCCCTCTCGGGTCTACATCGATGCAGGGGTCGTGGTTGATCCCGGTGCGACGATCTACCCGGACGTCTACCTCGAGGGTGGCACGGTTGTCAGCGCAGGAGCGGTGATCGGGCCGAACGTTCATGCCAGGGACACTTCGA
>CAXMQO010000010.1:0-28438 GCA_964195515.1 uncultured Saprospiraceae bacterium
AAGCACAAACGACGTCAGGTCATCAGCTGCAGCCCGTTGTGTCCCCGCAGGTCAGACAGACGTAACACGAGCCGCTGCGCACGGTCATGTGGCCGCACGCCGAGCATGCAGGTGCATCGCCCATCAGATTCCCGAGTGATGCCTCGGCCGCCGTGGCGGCAGCAGCCATCGCCGTGCCCGGGCCATTCGAGACCATGGCCGTGGCGTAGACCGGTGCCGGTTCGGGGAGCGTGCTGGTGTCATCGTCAACGAACTTCGCGGCAGCCACCTGTGCGTCGACGTCGGCTTCAGCTGCCGCGTCGGTGAGATCGAGCTGTGTACCGGCTTCGACGGCGAGACCCTTCGGCGGCTCCGGCAACTCGCCGGACCGATCCGGCGGCACCTGTACGAGTTCGTCACGCTCGAGGTACTCGAGCCCGAGGGCTCGGAACACATAGTCGATGATCGAGTTTGACATCTTGATGTTCGGGTGTCCCTCGACGAAGCCGCGCGGTTCGAACGTCTGGAACGTGAACGTATCCACGTACTCCTCGAGCGGAACACCATATTGGAGGCCCTTTGATACGGCGATTGCGAAGCAGCTCAGCACACCTCGCAGGGTTGCGCCCTCCTTCGCCAGGTCGATGAAGAGCTCACCCAGGGTGCCGTCGGAGTATTCGCCGGTGCGGAGGAACACCTTGTGCCCGCCCACACGGGCCTCCTGTGTGAACCCGACTCGGCGTGACGGAAGGAGGAACCTCGGACGGGAGAGATCGTTGTACGCCTCGGTGGGGGACAAGCCCGGTCGGAACATCCCGGCGTGGATCATGACCTCGCGGATGACCGCATCGGTGACCTCTTCTTCCTCATCCTCGCCTATACCCTCGTCGGTGGTGGACGACAGCGGCTGCGATGCCTTTGATCCGTCGCGGTAGAGCGCCATCGACTTCAAGCCGAGCTCCCACGAGAGCAGGTACGACTCCTCGATGTCTTCGACGGCGACTTCGTTCGGCATGTTGATCGTTTTCGAGATCGCTCCGGAAATGAACGGCTGGGCCGATGCCATCATCTTGATGTGGCCGCCGTGGTGGATGAATCGCTCGCCGTAGCGACCGTTGCGGTTCGCTGTGTCGAAGACAGCGAGGTGCTCTTCGAGAAGACCGGGGGCGCCCTCGATCGTCTGGCGGCCGCAAACGTAGTCATTGGCTTCCCTGATCTGGTCGTTTGAGAAGCCCAACTCGCGAAGCATCGAGAATCCGAGACCGTTGTACTGGTCGGGTGTGAATCCGAGACGCTGCATGGTCTCTTCGCCGAGCGTCCACTGGTTGAACGCGAAGCCGATCTCGAACACCGAAGGGAGGGCCACTTCGATCTTGTTGATGTCTTGAGCGGTGAAGCCCTTGGTCATCAGGGTCGCAGCGTTGATATGGGGAGCACGCTGTATGTCCATCGATCCGATCACGTGGTCGATGATCTGCTGGATGCGTTCGTCGTTGTAGCCGAGCCGCTTCAGCGCAGGAGCGAGAGAGCGATTGGCGATCTTGAAGTATCCGCCGCCCGCGAGCTTCTTGAACTTCACGAGAGCGAAATCAGGTTCGACCCCGGTCGTGTCGCAGTCCATCAGGAGACCGATCGTACCGGTCGGCGCCAAAACCGTTGCCTGAGCATTGCGGTAGCCGTGCCGCTCGCCGAGTTCGACCGCCCGATCCCAGGCTTCGCGGGCCTCTGCGACCATCTCGGGCGGCCCGACCTCCGGATCGATGCCGGTCACGAAGTGGCTCACTCCGTCGTACTCACTCTGATCGGCGTTGTAGGCGGCCCGGCGGTGGTTGCGCATCACCCGCAGCATCGATTTGCGATTCTCCTCGAACTTCGCGAACGGGCCGAGCACGCTCGCCATCTCGGCGGAGGTGGCGTATGCGTCGCCGGTCAGGATCGCAGTCAGTGAACCGGCGATGGCGCGGCCCTCGTCAGAGTCGTAGGGGACACCGACCCTCATCAGAAGGGAACCGAGGTTGGCGTAGCCGAGTCCGAGCGTCCGGTAGTCGTAGGAACCCTGCGAGATCTCCTTCGAAGGGAACTGTGCCATCGTCACCGAGATTTCAAGCACGATCGTCCACAGGCGAACAGCGTGTCGGTAGCCCTCGAGGTCGAAAACACCCTTCTCGTCCTGGTAGAACTGGCCGAGATTCAACGACGCAAGGTTGCAGGCCGTGTTGTCGAGGAACATATACTCCGAGCAGGGGTTCGAGGCACGGATCTCTCCTCCGGCCGGTGACGTGTGCCACTCGTTGATCGTTGTGTGAAACTGAACGCCGGGGTCTGCACTCGCCCATGCGGCCTCCGCAACCTGGTGCCAAAGGTCTCGTGCCTTCAGTGTCTTGACCGGGCTGCCGTCGGTCCGACTCGTGAGGTCCCAATCGTCGTCGTTGGCGACGGCCTGCACGAACTCGGTTGTCATACGAACCGAGTTGTTGGAGTTCTGGCCCGAGACGGTCGCGTACGCCTCACCGTTGAAATCGGATGAGTAGCCGGCGGCGATGAGTGCCCTGACCTTCTCTTCCTCCTTCGCCTTCCATGCGATGAACGTCTCGACGTCGGGGTGGTCGATGTCGACGATGACCATCTTGGCGGCCCGACGGGTTGTGCCGCCGGACTTGATCGCCCCTGCGGCGCGATCGCCGACCTTGAGGAAGCTCATGAGGCCGGAAGACTTGCCGCCACCCGATAGACGTTCTCCCTCGCCCCGGATCTTGGAGAAGTTCGCCCCGGCGCCGGCCCCCATCTTGAAGAGGCGCGCTTCGCGGACCCAGAGATCCATGATGCCGCCCGGGTTCACGAGGTCGTCGTCGACGCTCATGATGAAGCAGGCGTGAGGTGCAGGACGGCTGTAGGAATCGGGAGATTCGACGTTCTCTCCGGTCTCCGGGTCGACGTACCAGAAGCCCTGGGCGACGCCCTCGATGCCGTACCGGTGATGGAGGCCCGTGTTGAACCATTGGGGCGAATTCGGTGCCGCCATCTGGTGGACGAGCATGTAGGCGATCTCGTCTTCGAATGCCTGCGCATCGTCGGACGATGCGAAGTAGCCGTTCTGTTCGCCCCACCAACGCCAGGTGGAGGCGAGACGATCGATCACCTGGCGGGCCGAGCGCTCCGGCCCGAGGATCGGCTCTCCTACCTCATCGACGAGCGGTTGACCGGCATCGTTCTGCTGTGGAACGCCTGCCTTGCGGAAGTACTTGGAGACCATGATGTCCGCGGCGACCGGTGACCAGCCTGCGGGGACTTCTGCATCCTCCATCTCGAACACGATCGATCCGTCGGGGTTCGTGATGCGGGAATCTCGCCGAATCCACTCCACGGTCTCATACGGATCGGTCCCGGCAGTCGTAAACCGCCGTTCGATCTGGAGTCCTTCGCTCATTCTCTCCTCCTCGACCGGCGTCCCCACCGGAACTCGATATCCACAAATCTATGCACACCCACTAGATGTTGGGGTAGGGAAGCGACATACCCCCTACATCTAGCACGGTTTCACGAGTGTAATTACACCAGTGCCATCCGTCAAACCTTTCGCTATCGGACGCATCTGGCGGTGAAAAAGCGTCCATTTCGGCCGATCGGATGGCCTGGAGGTAGTTCTAGATGCCCGTTCGGGAAACGGCAAGGCGGATCCGGAAGTGGTTTTCGCGGAGCCTCCATTGTTTTCGCGAGATGAGACTCAGGAGCGTCCCTGGGGTCGCCGAGAGCGTTCTTCCAACGTCGCTGCGACCTCTGTGATGTCGCCGGGGGCGGTGTTCGACGCTTTCCAGTAGCACCAACCAGTGGGCAGGAAGAAGATCTGGAAGAACGAGAGACCGAGCACCCAATTGAACGGTGGCGGCACGGAGCGTTCGATGGCGGAGGCTGCGGCCGCGGTGACGGCGGTGCCTGCGGAGCGGCCGACGCCGTTCACGAAGTTGCCGAGACCGAAGACGGTGCCTCGGTGTTCCGGGAGGTTCACGTCCGAGATGAGCGCGAACCAGTTCGGCGAGTCGGCCGACGTCAGTGCGATTGCCGCGACGGCCGTGAGGAACGAGAGGGCAGACCACGGGTTCGTGAGAATGCTGCCGAGAACTTCGACGGCGAGCGTCAGGGTGCCGGCGCCCTCGGTCACGTCGAGACCGCGCAGCGGAACCCAGAAGAAGACAAGGAACAGAGGAACCGCACCCAGGATGCCCACAGCGCTGAGCAACGCACGCCCGCGGAGTGATCGACGCTGGAGTCGGTCACCAAGGTGACCGAACAGGATTGAAAACAACGCTCCGACCGTGAAGACTGCTGCGAACAAACCGCCGACTCTTGTGCCGGTGGCTTCCCCGTAGCCCTGTGCGATCACCTTCTCCTGATACAACAATGGAACCCAGATGAGCGATCCATAGGCAACTTGTGCAGTGAGACCCTGGAGGGTGAGCCACACGTTCGTCCGACGTCGGAAAAGGATCGGCAGTTGTGAACGGTCGATGCGGTGCTCGTACTCGCCACCCGTTGCGTACATCTCGGCGAGTGCGGGTTCCCGGAAGCCCCGCGGTGCTTCGAATGTGGTCAGGTAAAGGAACGCGAAGAAGAATCCGGCGACCGCGATCACGACCAGGGGTATCCGAAAGTTGGTTGCTCCCAATTGGGAAGCAAGCAATCCTCCGACGAGCACACCGATGCCCTGGGAGAGGCCCCAGAAGCTCATTGCGAGACCACGATGTTTTGGCCCGACGAAGTCCGAGACCACGGAGAAGCCGACCGATGCGATCGATCCGAGGCCGACCGCGACGAGCATCTGCCATGCCGCGAGCCACCAGAAACTGGGCGACGTTGCCGATAGCAGCGATCCGCCTGCCCATATGATCGTCCCCCAGAACAACAGCGGTTTACGGGTTCTCGAGTCGCCGGCGTAACCCCATCCGACGGCCGTGACTGCGGCGACGAGGATCGTCGCGCCGGTCAGCACCCCGATCGCTCCCGCCGTGATGCCGAAGGCATCGGAGAGCGGGAGCACCATCGAAGGGATCATCGCGAGCGCCGCGTTGTCGAGCGACGCCAGCACGACGAAGACGACGATCGTATAGACGACGTGGGCCGGGTTGCCCCACCAGCCGGGGCGCGCACGTTTCATCCGTGGCATTGTGCCCGTTCCAGGTCGTCGGAACTATTCGGTCGTGGTTTCCGTGTCGGCCGGCGGATCTTCTTCTGCCGTTGCTTCGACCGCGATATCGCCGGCAACATCTGCGGTTCCCTCGCCGCTTGCTGCGGTGACGGTCGCCGGGGCCGGAGCCGGTTCCGCACTCTTCCCGAAGGGTGCCCACGCGGCCATGATGAGGCCGAGCAGGATCCCGAGCAGCGGCAGAATCCAGAGCAGGTCGCTGCTGAGGGGGATCACGCCGTAGAGGAACAGGGTGATGCCGAGGAAGAGGCCGAAGAGGAATCCGGCAATGACGCCAAGGATTGGTCGGCCCTTCACGACTTCACCCCCTTCTTGGAACCTGCCGCGAGGACACCGGCTCCAAACACGACCATGCCTGCGGCCGCGACGAGAGCGGCGGGACCCGGCTCGCCGTCGAGCGCCACGGTGACAACCACTTCACAGTCGAAGTCGCCCTGTTTGTGCCAACCCGTGACCTCGAACTCCCCCGTTCCGGCCGGAATGATACTCGGAACCGAGTAGGAGTAGAGGCCGTCGGCCGACACCTTTGTCGATTCCCCGCCCCACGAGGTGAACTGCCACGAGCTGCGCGGCAACTGAACGGATATGCCGCCTTCGAAGGCGACCGGGCTGTCAAACGGCTGAGCACCTTCGCTGAGGGCGCCGGCGTATGCGACGGTCTCCTCTTTCGGCACCAGGAACACGCTCGACCTGGAACGATCGGCGGTCAGGACCTTGTCGGAGGTCTTCGACGGGAACTCGGCCTGGCCGACGCACGTTCCGCGCGTGACCTCGGCACCGGCCGGTGCCGCAAGCAGCACCGTCAGCATCGTTCCGAGCATCAAGACGGTCAGCGTGACCGCCGTGTTTCTCCGGAAGCGATTCGACATGCTTCCCCTCTCCATTAGCTGCACTACACGATTCACTCTACGGAACACGGCCCCGAGTCGCGGGTATTCTCGTCCCCCATGGCTGCGACACATCATGCTGCGTGGAGGCCCGACGCCGAGACGGTCGGCCACGCCAATCTGACGGGCGCCATGGGTGACCTGGGTTTCGGCTCGTACGAAGACCTCTACCGCTGGTCGATCGAGTCGCGGTCTGAGTTCTGGGAGATGGTCATCGACCGACTCGGCATCGTCTTCGCCGAGCCGCCGTCACGGATCCTGGACGGGCCGCCAGACGACCCGGTCTGGCTCCCCGGGGCGCGGATGAACATCGTGGACTCGTGCTTCACCGCTCCCGGCGAGCACACGGCCGTTGTCTACCGGCGGAACGGTGTCGATCGACGAATGTCGTACGGAGAGCTTCGAGTGCTTGTTGATCGGTTCGCGAACGGCCTGGCGGCGAACGGAATCCACGTTGGGGACCGGGTAGCGATCGCCATGCCGATGACGATCGAGGCTGTGGTCGCCTACCTCGGGACGGTGGCGGTCGGTGCTGTGGTCGTGTCGATTGCCGACTCGTTCGCTCCTCACGAGATCACCGCCCGTCTCCGCCTGACCGACCCGAAGATCACGATCACTCAGGACCGATTCGAGCGGTCCGGTCGGGATCTCCCCATGTACGAGAAGGTCATCGAGGCGGGGGCTGGGGGGTGCGTCGTGGTTGAGACCGGTGGTGGCGTTGCGCTGCGAACAGGGGACGTCTCGTGGGACCGATTCCTCGGTGATGATCGGACCTTCACTCCGGTACCCGGTCCTCCCAACGCCCCCATGAACATCCTGTTCTCGTCTGGGACGACGGGAGAGCCGAAGGGAATCCCCTGGACCCATCTCACTCCGATCAAAGGGGCGATGGACGGCTACTTCCACCACGACATCCACGCCGACGACATCGTGGCGTGGCCCACGAACCTTGGCTGGATGCTGGGTCCGTGGCTCATCTATGCGACGCTGATCAACGGTGCGGCGATGGCGCTCTACGACGACGCGCCAACCGGGCGAGGTTTCGTCGAATTCGTGCGGGAGGTGGGCGTGACGATCCTGGGTCTCGTTCCGTCGATCGTCGCGGTGTGGCGATCGACCGGAGCGCTCGATGGTGCCGGATGGACGGAGGTTCGGGTTCTGTCGTCGTCCGGGGAGGCTTCGGTGCCGGAGGACTACGCGTGGTTGATGGAGGCCGCGGGCGGTGCGCCGGTCATCGAGTACTGCGGTGGAACGGAGATCGGCGGCGGTTATCTCACCGGCACCGTCATCCACGATGCGGTGCCCGCGACGTTCACGACGCCGACCCTCGGTCTCGACGTCCGAATCCTCGACGAGGATGGACACCGTGTTGACGAGGGAGAGTTGTTCGTCGTCCCGCCATCGATCGGCCTCTCCCAAGAACTGCTCAATCGTGATCACCGCGCTGTGTACTACGGAGGGCTTCCGGAATCGGACGTTCCGCTGCGCCGTCACGGCGATCACATTGAGCAACTCCCCGGTGGTTACTACCGAGCACTCGGCAGGGTCGACGACACCATGAACCTCGGTGGGATCAAGATCTCATCTGCGGAGATCGAGCGGACCGTGGGAGGGATCGAAGGCATCGCAGAGGTCGCGGCGGTGGCAGTCTCGCCACCCGGCGGTGGTCCGAGCCGTCTCGTCGTGTATGCCGTGCTATCCGAAGGAGTTGAACCGGATCCCGACGCATGGAAGGGTGAGATGCAGCGGGCGCTACGGTCGGACCTGAATCCGCTGTTCCGGATCGAGGACGTCGTCGTCATTGACGAACTGCCGCGCACCGCATCGGCGAAGGTGATGCGGCGCGAACTCAGGCAGAGGTACCAGTGAATCCGATCGTCGTCCTACGCAATGAACCTGACGCTCCGCCGGGTTACCTCGGAGATGCTCTTGACCGTCGAGCAGTGGACTGGCAGGTCGTGCGACTCGATGCCGGGGATCCATTGCCGAGGGCTGCGGACGTGTCCGGTGTCGCGGTCCTCGGTGGCGCCATGGGTGCGTACGACGATGAGGAGTTCCCTTTCCTTCTCGACGAGAAGCAGTTCCTGGTCGAGTGCACGAACGCAGGAATACCGGTTCTCGGAATCTGTCTCGGTTGTCAACTACTCGCCGGCACTCTCGGTGGACGTGCCTATCTGGCCCATCGGGCAGAGGTTGTGTTCGCCCCCATAGAACCGACACCGGACGGCCACGCCGATCCCGTGGTCGCCGCCCTTGCCGGACGGCCCGTGATCCGATTCCACCGGGACACCTTCGATGTGCCACCGGGAGGTGTGCTGCTCGCTACGGGCGGCGGGTTCGACCAGGCGTTCCGCCTTGGATCGGGCGTCGGGATCCAACCCCATCCGGAGGTGACGCCGGAGCTTCTCACCGAATGGTTGGGAAGTGGGACCGGTCGTGAGGTCGCCATCCGCTCCGGGTCTGATCCAGACGCGCTGATCGCCGGGTTTGCCGCTGCCGAGCCGCAGATCGCAGCAACCGCCTCCGCGGTCTTTGATGCCTGGCTGGACGAAATCCCCGTTCCGCGGGCCCACAGCGCCGCCGGCGGGGACACAAACCCTGGGTACGCGTTCTAGGGCTACTCAGCTACACGGGTGCGGGTTCCTACAATGACGTCTCGTCATCAGGGAGGTGCGCGGTGCCGGGTCGGGCTTATGCGGCGCTGCGGGACAGGCTTGCCGACGTGAGCGGTGTGGTGATGCTCATCGGTGCCACCGAGACCGGCAAGACGACCCTCGCGAAACTCTTTGCCCTCGACGCCGTCGATGCCGGCCGCACGGTTGCATACGTCGACGGGGACGTCGCTTCGACCGTCGCCGGGCCGCCGGCGTGCGTCGGTGTGAAGTACATTGAGGAAGCTTCCGACCTCGACCCATCGGTCGCGCCGGCGGAGATGCGCTTCGTCGGGTCGACCTCACCGCAGGGTGTGATACTCCCGCACGTCGTAGCCGTGGCGTCGCTGGTTGAAGCCGCCCGTTCGCGTTCTGATCTCGTGATCGTCGACACGAGCGGCGTCGTCGGCGGTGTTGTTGGCCAGACCTTGAAGTATCACCTCTGGGAGTTGACCCACCCGACGCTCGGCGTGGCGCTCCAGCGAGGGGAGGAACTCGAACCGATCATCGGCATGCTCCGACGATTCCTCTCGGCGAAGATCACGACGGTCGAGCCGCCGGCTGATGCACCTCTACCGTCTCCGACCGACCGCCACGCCAGGCAGTCCGATGCCTTCCGCATCGCTCTCGCGTCACCTCTCCAACGGTGGCGGGTCCAGACGACCGTGTTCGCCCCAACCCTTCCGGAAGAGTTCGACCTCGACCGACTCAACGGCATGCTCGTTGGCGTGCAAGATGATCACGGACACTGCCTTGGTCTTGGCGTGATCGAGTCCACGGGCGGCATGTTGAGGGTCGCGACGCATCACGGCGAGGAGATGCGAGGTCTCCGGCTGGGGTCGATGCGGATCGACCTGGAAACATTCGACACCCAAGCGGTCAGGCTGCGCCAACTGATCTTCGGTATCTAGGAACGCCCGCCCACCAGGTTCCGAGAAGGATGGCCCGAGGAACCCTTGCAGGTGTTCCCCGCACTTCCCCGAACGAGGTCTCACTGCTCCGGCACCTTGGGCCATCCATAGCCGACGATACGGATAGTGCAAGTCGGGTTCAACCCCCCTGATTGGCCATGGAAGGGAGCTTCTCGCGCTCCCGGGCTGCCTATCTCACCCTTGTTGGGGGTAGCTGCCGTCCGCGGTGGTGGGTTCTCCACATATCCACAGCTATCCACAGGTGCTTGTGCACAACGCCGTGTCAACAAGTTCTTCTACGGGAAGTTTCGCGTACCGGTCATCACCCCATGATGCCGCCGTAGAGGTCGAGCAAACGGTCGGCGGTGCCATCCCACGAAAATCGTGCCGCGAACTCGACGGCGCCGGTTGAGAGACTCGATCGGAAGCGCGGATGATCGAGGATCGCCGTCGCCGCGGCGGCGAACGATCGGGGATCGCGACCTTCGACCAACAGCCCGGATGTCGAAGCGCCCACGACGTAGGGAAGTCCGCCGACGCGGGCGGCGACGACCGGCAGACCCGACGCCTGGGCCTCTGCCGCGACGAGGCCGAACGACTCGGAGTGCGACGGCATAACGAGGAGATCGGCCGCCCGGTAGTAGTCCACCAGGCTGCCGTGGGGCTGGGGTGGGACGAACAGAACCCGTTCCGAGACACCGATGGCGCGAGCACGAGCATGAAGGCGTTCAACCTCCCGCCGGCCGTCCGGGCCGCTCGGACCGCCGATGATCATGAGCAGCGGCGGTCCCGATCCTGCGGCCAGTGTCTTCGGAAGATGGGACAACATGTCGATCGCGACATCGAACCCTTTGTGCGCCTGGATCCGGCCGACGCACAGGATGAGGGGTTCGTCACCGATGCCCACTCGGACACGGGCCTCGTCTCGGTCGCCGGGGGTGAAGAGTGTGTGGTCGATACCGGGCTGGGAGATGCAGAGCCGTTCTGGACTCGCCGCGTAGTGCTCGATTAGGTCATCGAACTCGTAGGGGGTGGAGGCGATGACACAATCCGAAGCGGCGATGACCCCGTCCTCGGCTCGAAGCCGGGCCGTACTCGACGGAGCCTCGCCGCCGCGTCGGCCAGCGTCTTTGACACGGCCGAGAGTGTGGAACGAGTTTGCCAGTGGGAGACCATGCGCCTCCTTGACGAGAACACCGGCCCAGCCCGACATCCAATAGTGGGAATGCACCAGATCGAAGCCCGCATTCCTGGTCTCTGCGACCACAGCTTCTCCGAATTCGGCCACATGTGACATGAGCTCGGACATCGGCAGAGGGCCGGCAGGTCCGGCATCGATGTGGACGACCCGGTAGCCATCTCGGACTTCAATCGACGTGGGCTGATCGGGATCCGTTCGGCGCGTGAACACGACGGCTTCAATTCCGCGCCCGGCCATGGTGCGGGCGAGCTCGTCGACGTAGACATTCATGCCTCCGGCATTGCCGATACCCGGCTGGAGCAGCGGAGACGTGTGCAGCACCAGGTACGCGACCCGCTCGATCACGGGAATCTCCCCTCAACGACGGTCAGTGGCCGATCAATCGCTCCCAATCGGTACTTGTACTGCTCATCCCCCTTGAGCAAGTCGAAACGTCGCAGACCTTCGGCGATCGATCGCTCAATCATCGACGCAAGTAACACAATCCCAGGCGAGGCATCGGCGGCATCCTC
Source organism: uncultured Saprospiraceae bacterium (assembly GCA_964195515.1). GTDB lineage: Bacteria > Actinomycetota > Acidimicrobiia > Spongiisociales > UBA5794 > JAHEEL01. The sequence goes on from CAXMQO010000010.1 coordinate 11,342, forward strand.
CACGTACGCCGAGTTGTAGAGGTAGAAGGCGCTGGCGTCGACGAATCCGAATGCCGCCGCTACGGGTGATCCTGCGACGCTAACCAGATCGATCGAGGCGTCCGCGTCGATGATGAGAGACCAGAAGAACCGTTCCATGTTGTCCGTCATGAAACCGCCCTTGTCCCCTCGCGCCGACCGGTGCATCGCGATGAAGGCCTCGAAGGCTTCGCGGTCGGTACGGCGCTCGAGCAGCGGCTCGCCGAGGACATCCACGAAGCGACGCCGCTTCCTCCGGAGTTCATGGCGATGCCTTTTCAGAAGAGACGCGGTCCAGGTCTCGGCGTCGGCAGGGAGGTCGATCACGAGTGTGGCGCCGTGATGGCGGGTGGCGGGCACGACACCGGCGGCGGCGAGCGCAGACGCGAGCGGCTCGAGAGCCTCGCGGGGGAGGCTGTCGAATGAGAAGGTGTGCCCGGAGAAGCGATGTGCGACCAGCGCGACGCACTCGTCGATGGACGCGCCCAGTGGCGAGTGATAGTCGGTCAGATCCGGCTCGCCCGAAAGACGGACAACTCCCCTGTCGATCCAGAGGGGCAGGGCTGCGGTCGCCGTGGCTGCGATCGGCGCTCTGGTATCCGAAGATGTGTGATGAGACCTCCATGCCTCCAGGAACGGCGCTGTCGGAAATGGACCGGTCATCGGTGCGACGGGCCACAACACCGTCGGGACGTCGTCCCATGAATCGAGGAGATCGGCCGACATCGACTACTCCCGGGTGAGGGCTCCGACAGCGACGCCCCCTCCGAGAACGGGAGGTGCCGCCTCGACCTCAAGCGCCCGGCGCATCACGTCGGAGACCAACCCGAGTTGGTCGGCGGCGGCGATCACAGCAGCAACTGCTGTTTCACTGCCGCCGGCGGTGGCCTTCGACGCGATTCCGATTCCGTGGCGCCCAATGCCGATCTGTCCTTCGGCCCCGACCTTGACCGGGCCGCCCCACCATCGGGCGAGCTTGCCGTCCGGCCTGGAGTTGTCGGCAACGAGCGCAGGGAAGCGGGAGATCGCGGTGGTGGCAGGCCTGCAACGCTCGGATGAGCTCAGGGCTGCAAATGCGGTCGCGAGACCCCGAACCGATCCCCTCATCGTCGGAGCGCCACACCCGTCGATTCCCACCGGCTGGGGCCGAATCCCGGTCGCATCGGTCACGAGATCGACGATGCGTCGCTGGAGCGGATGGTTCGGGTCCAGATAGGTCTCGATCGGCCAGTTCTGAGCCACGCACGCACCCAGCATCGCTGCGTGTTTGCCGGAGCAGTTATGGAACACCCGCTTCGGACCAACGACTCCGCGGCGCATCTGGAGATCCCTGGCCTTCTGTGCGAGTGGCCACACCGCGGGACACTGGAGCGCTGATTCGTCGAGGCCGACATCGCTCAGCATCGACCGAACGATCGCGATGTGAACCGGCCAGCCGCTGTGGCTGGCGCAGGCAACCGCCAGGTGCTCGGCCGACAACGAGAGACCGGCCTCGAGTGCCACCGTGGCCTGCAACGGTTTCGTGGCGGAGCGGTAGAACAACGGACGATCGGGATCTCCCGAGCGGTGCAATTCGGTACCGACCGTGTCAGTGGCGAAGACGGTTGCGTCGTGGATCGATTCCGCGAGACCCGTGCGGACGGTGAGGAACCGCAAGGCGGCTACTGCTCTTCGAAGAGGTCGGTCGCGTCTGCGATCCCATCGCGATACCGGCGGGTGATCTCCTCGCTGATACGGTCGTGAATGTCGTAGACGGATCGGCGCTGGGTTGAGACCTGCTGCTCCGCATCGGTGAGCGTCGCTTGTATCTCCTCGAGCTCATCATCTTCGAGACTCGGGAGATGGGTGAGGAAGCCGTCGCCGAGGACCCGGTCGATAGACCGATTCCCCGCACCGCTGAGCTCTGGGAGCGCAAGAGAGAGATCCCGCGGTATCAAGTTGCGGCTCGGTCCGTCGATCCCATCGGCGAGGATCTGAGGCAGCGCCTCGATCAGCGTGCGGGTCTCCTCGCCGGATCGGCGCTTCATCTCGAACGAGAGAAGATCCATACGGCCATGGAGCATCCGACGGTAGAACGAGAATTCAGTGTCGAGGTCGTCGAGGGCGCGTCTCCGGTCCCTGAGTTCCTCCATCGATAGCAATCCGAGATCTTGCACATAGGCAGGATCGGTCACTTGATCGATGCGTCTCCGGCGCGGTTCCACTGGTGAGGCTCCCCGTGTGTGTTCTGCGTCAACAGTAGTGGCGCACGGTCGGATAGGGATTGACTGCGACTCCACCCGGGCGGATCTCGAAGTGGAGATGAGGCGATGTGTAGCGGGCGTTGCCGCTGTTTCCGAGGAAACCGACGACGGTGCCGGCCCTCACGTTCTGTCCAGACGAGATGTTCGTCGGATGTCGTTCGAGGTGTGCGTAGTAGTAGATGGTGCCGTCGGCCGCATACACATGCGTCGAGAGGCCGCCGAGGCTGTTCGACGAGAACTTCACACGGCCGTCGACGACGGCGATGAGCGGCGTATCGCGTCTGTTGAACATGTCGACGCCCTTGTGTCTGCGTCCACCCGAGCGCGCGAAACCCCACGAGTCGATGAACCCCGCTCCGCCCTGAACGGGGCAGAAGAAGCCCGGGGTTGCGGAAGGAGGGAGGCCGGCAGCGGTCCCGGATTTGGAGTTGGCCGCAGCGACGTCGCGCGCCTTCTTGAGCGCTTCCGCAGCCTGAAGCTCGCGCCGTTCCTTCGAGAGGTTGTCGATCGCTCGCTGCTCTGCGGCACTGGCTTCGCTGTAGACCGATTGTGCCTGTTCGCTCAGCGTGTTCGCCTTTTCGGCGAGGGCCGCGGTCTCTGCCTCCACGATCTCGACTTCTTTCCGCTTCTCGACGAGATCGACCTTGAGACGACCCATCTCTCGTGACACGGCCTGGTATCGATCGAGATCGGCGAGGTCGCGGCTCGCCGCGTTGTTCATGAGTTGCTGCGACGTGAGGAGATCCTGGATCGTGCCGGCCTCGAATGCGGCTGCGACCATCCCGCGGCCACCTGACGTGTACGCCTCGAGGAATAGTTGCTGGGCGTTCTCCTTGAGGGCGTCGACTTCATCCTCGTAGGTCTCGATCCTGCTTTCGGTAAGACCGATCGTGTAGACGAGGTTTTCCAACTTGCTCGTGACGATGTCGAGTTCGAGGATTGCAGCCTCGAGGTCATCCTGCGCCTGCTGCCATCGGGCATACGCTTGTGAGGTGTTGTCCTGGGCTTGATCGACTTGGCCCTCGGCACGTTTGACGTCACCTTCAGTCTGGGCGAACGCGCCGATGGGCACGATCGCAAGAAGTGCGACGATGAGAAGGAGTAGGAAGCCGCGTGAAACGCGGTGGGGGACCATAGGTGATCAGGCTAATGAAGTATTCGGGAAACGGACAGTCCTGCGATCACCCGAGGAGCACCAATGTGAGCCAGTAGAGGGGTGCGGCGAGCAAGAGACCATCCAACGGTGTGAGTTGTCCGGGTAGCCGGACGGTGTGGACAATGGACCCGGAACGGATCATGGATCCGAGGACCCGGCCTGCGATCAACCCGGATGCGACGGCGACGGCGGCGAAGAGGCCGGTTGCGAGATCGATGTCGCTGGCAGCAACCCCGGTGAGGAGTCCGGCGACGAGGGCCCCTACGAGCGTTCCGACGTTCGGGTCGATCGTTTGTCCTCCGTATACGGAGGTGGCCACGGCAGCGACGATCGCCACAGACACGATCAGCACGAACGAGACGGCAACGGTCGTCGACATCATCCGCAACATGACGAGTGCGCCCGCTCCCGCAGCGGCGACGACGGCGACCGCGGCGGTCATGGCGATCGACTCGACGCCTCTCCAGCGCGCTTCGAAGATGGGCCAGAAGATGACGATCGCCACCGCGGCCGCGAGTCCTCCTGCGAAACCTTCATAGCCCCACGCATAGGTCGCGCCCGCCCCGATGGGCGGGGCGAAGAGCGTGGCGTAGAGGTTGATCGAACCTTCTCCGGCGGCATTGGTGTCCGCCAAATCCCAGAGCCAGGCAAGTGCGGCACCGACGGAGATCACGACGAACCACTCGAGCGGAACCCATGCAGAGACGAGGAGCGCAGCAAGGACGATGACCGAGAGGATGCTCTCCGCCGGGTCAACGATCAGAGTCTGCCGTGTTCGGGGAGCGGCGTACGACCCTCCGGAGACGGGTGGGATGATGGCCATCTCATCGTCGGCGCCAACCGGCGCCGTTCGGTCGACGGGATCGCCGTTCACCCAGACTCCGGCGCTGGCGAGACTGTTCTCGAAGGCGGACCCGTACTCGGCGGCGGCGCGCTCAAGAATCTCCCCGACCGTGCCCTCTTCGACGACGACGGTATCGGTTCCGGCGATCTCCCTGAAGCGAGCGAACAATCGAAGTGTTGGCATCGGAGGCAAGAGTAGTCGGGTCGAGGATCGGGTCGAGGACCGTCGTGCAGCAATACCTCTCCTGGTGCCTTCGTTCGGCTGTTCACCCGATTCTCCGCGGCATGATTCGCGGATCTGGGCCATAATCGACACGGCTCATCGCATCGCTTGGAGCAGCGTCAATGAACGACACCCAGAACCCAGACGCAGCGACCGACGACGCGGTCCGCGTTGAACTCGTCGAAGTCGGTGCCAGAGACGGGCTCCAGAACGAATCGGTCGTGCTCCCCACTGAAGCCAAGGTCGAACTCATCGAGCGCCTCGCCGCAGCAGGGTCTCGCCGTATCGAGGTGGCCTCGTTCGTGCACCCGGGCCGTGTCCCACAGATGGCCGACGCCGAGGCTGTGATCAAGGCCGTCGGACCGAGCCCGGACGGTTCTTCATACATCGGCTTGGTCTTGAACGGACGAGGTCTCGAGCGAGCCCTCGCGACCAGCGTTGACGAGATCAACTTCGTGGTGGGTGCCTCTGATGGATTCAACCGAGCCAACGTCGGAGTCTCACCGGAGGCGACGATGACCGAGATCGAGATGATGCTTGGGCAGGTGGAGGATCGCCGGACGACGGTCACGATCTCGGTCGCCTTCGGCTGTCCCTACGACGGCACGGTGCCCATCGACGCGGTTGTCGATCTCGTAACCCGAGCCGTTGCTGCCGGCGTCGACGAGATCGCGCTCGGTGACACAATCGGCGTCGCCGTTCCCACGCACGTGACCGCGATGATCGACGCGGTGAGAGCGGCCATCGACGTGCCGCTGCGCGGTCACTTTCATGACACCAGGAACACGGCTGTGGCCAACGCCGCCGCGGCATATGCGTCGGGTGTGACCGTGCTCGACGCCTCGGTCGGAGGTGCCGGCGGATGCCCGTTCGCACCGAACGCCACCGGCAATGTGGCGACCGAGGACCTCATCTACTTGTTCGAGCGGATGGGTGTCGAGACCGGCATTGATCACGAACAGACAATTGAGACAACTCGTTGGCTGGAAACGAAAATCGGCAGGCAGCTGCCGTCTGCGATCGCACGAGCGGGATGGTGGCCGGCATAGATCTTCGCTTGCTTGAGTGGTCGAGCACCAGAGGTTGGCCGGCTACTCCGCTACTCGGCTACTCGGCTACTCCGGCCCTGCCGCGTCACTACCCTTGTTGACCGATGTCGCTTCCCATCTCCTTCCTCTCAGACTTCGGGCATGCCGACGAGTTCGTCGGTGTAGTTCACGGGGTGATCGCTCGAATCGCTCCGAGTAGTCGCATCATCGACGTGGGCCACGATTTTCCGAGGGGCGATGTCCAGTCGGCGGCGCTGGCGCTGATGAGATCCATCCAGTACCTCCCGGAGGGTGTCGCCCTTGCTGTCGTCGACCCCGGTGTCGGGACCAAACGCCGTGCCATTGCTGCACGGACGCCGTGGGGCTATTTCGTTGGTCCGGACAACGGACTTCTCGCACCTGCCGTCGCCATGGTCGGAGGGGCCGACGCGATCGTATCCATCGAAGACCCGCGATTCCGCCTTCCGTCCGAGGGCAAGACGTTCCACGGCAGGGACGTCTTCGGACCGGCCGCAGCCGTCCTCGCCTCTGGGGAAGCGTCGTTCGATGATCTCGGGCCGGCCGCCGATCCGGGATCGGTGACTCCACTGATGATCCCGCTCTCGGAGCCCGACGGCTCCGGTGGTGTGCTCGGCGAGGTGCTGTGGATCGACCACTTCGGGAACGCTCAGACCAATGTCACCCCCGCCGACCTGGAATCACTCGGACTCGAGCACGGCGACGAGGTTTCGATGCTCATCTCAGGCGTCGATCGTCTCTTGCCGTGGGCCGAGGCATATGGGGATGTCCCACATGGCGCTGGATTGATCCACGTCGACTCGTACGGTCAGATCGCAATCGCCGTGCGGGACGGGCGCGCCGACAATGTGTACCCACTTGCCGTTCGGACCGCGGTGACTTTCCGATCACCGGGCGCGACCAGAATTCAGGTGATCAGCAGTCCGTAATCTGTGGGTCACCGTTCATGAAGGATCCTGCTCATGGCCGGCAGCTGGCAGCTGGTAACTCGATGCCACAGCTCTTCACGGTGTCAGACCTGTCGAAACGAGTTTTGCGACGAATGCCCCGACGATGATTACCAGCAGGCCGATGACAACGATCGCGGTGAACGGACGCATGGGATGACGATACTCCCGGACCGTCACTTGATCCTCGTGACGCTCGTCGACCGTCGGCGGGGAATCGGCGGGATTCGAGGCCGGTAACCTGGCCCCGATGAGGACGCACATCCCCGACGCCACCGTTGCCAGGTTGCCGGTCTATCTACGGTGTTTGGCGATGCGAGCCGGAACCGGGACCTGTTCATCGGAGGATCTTGCTCGGACCGCCGGCGTGAATGCTGCCCAGGTGCGGAAGGATCTCTCGTTTCTCGAGGTTCAGGGCGTCCGCGGCGTTGGGTACGACGTTGACGAACTCCGGTTACAGATCCGCAAGGCGCTCGGCCTCACCCACGAATTCCCGATCGTGATCGTGGGCGCCGGCAACCTCGGGCGGGCCTTGGCGAACTATGGGGGATTCGGCGAGTGGGGTTTCGCGGTTGCCGCGATCGTCGATGTGGACGCGCGCAAAGTCGGGAGTCGGATCAGCGGCACGACCGTCGAGTCGATGACCGACCTCGAGTCGATCGTGTCCGCCCAGGCCATTGAGATCGGGATTATCGCCACGCCGTCGACCCAGGCTCAGACCGTGGGTGATCGTCTCGGCGCGGCGGGGGTCCGCTCCATCCTCAATTTCGCCCCGACCGTGATCTCCGTCGAAGGTGTGGAGGTTCGCCGCGTCGACCTGTCGACAGAGCTCCAGATCCTCGCCTACCACCTGCAGGAGCGGGGACCCGCTCAGTAGCGGGGTAGCGGGGTAGCGGGGTAGGAAGAGCCTTCAACGACTACGGGCTGTTGACAAGAGTTTTGGTAGGCGTTCTGGTATCTCGGTGTAGGGGATCCATGCGGAGATTGCCGTGTCGGTGATGATCGCTCCCGGGTGAGCGTCGAGTGCCTCGCGGATCACGGGCAGCACCGGTGCCAGCGCTTCGCGCAGTGCCTGCGGGCCGTCGGCGCAGTCCCACGCCCAGCACCCGGCGTGTTCATCGAACCACGGGTTCTCTGTCGCAAACTTCGGACGGTTCAGCGCCCAGGCGCGTCGCCCGCGGAACCATTTCGTTGGTGATTCGATCACCCACGAACCCAATCGCGGCAGCGTCAGCCGGGACTCGACCACGACCATGACCTCATCGGCGATCGGCTCACCGTCCCGGTGTTCCAGCAGTCTCGGGACTCGGATCGACGCGGACCGGCCGGCACATGCGCCACTTACACCCCAGTACCGAACTCCTTCGATATCCGAGGGATGCCACCGCAAGTCTCGAAGGCCGGCCGAGATCGACGTATCGAGCTGTGTGTCCCACCACGACCGGTTGTTGCCCGGCACCTCGAAGTCACCATCGTTAGATCGGATAGGGGCTGCTGTTTCGAGCGATGGCGTGTACCCCATCGACCAACTGGCACTGGTGAATGGATTGCCCACTACCTACTCCGTGACGTTGTCGCGTTCGTAGCGGTCAAGAGCCATCACGAACATTACGAACAGGATGAACGCACCGAGGGCGAGAGCGACCGCCGGTACCCGCATCTGGAGAGCGTTGAGTCCTTCGAGATTCGCCGGACGGATGCCTCGCGGTGCGTACACCGCGAAGAGGATTCCGCTCATCGTCAGCCAACCGAACACGGCCGCCCCGACGATCAGGGAGGCGAGGTGCTTCCCGACGTTCGTCGAGAGGATCAACCAACCCGCCCCCATGAAGACCACGATCGCGCCGATCGTGACGAAGATTCCACGCATCATTTGAGAGAAAGACGTGATCTCCCCGGTCGCCTCGTCGGTACGGTTGAAGACGGTCCCGACGAGATCCTGCACGCCCTCTCGGACGAACGGAACCATGGCGAGTAACAAGGCGATCATCCCGATGACGCCCAGGATTTCGAGTTTTCCGAGGCCACGCTCGGAACGAGCGAGTTGTCGAATCGCAGTGGCGGCTCGATCCATCACATCGTCCTTTCGTACAGGGCGATCAACTCGATGTCGGCACGACTGAGCGACGTTCCGAATCCCGGCATTCGGCCGGTGCCGATGCCGTTGACCCCATACGACTCAGCTTCGTTCGATCCCTTGATGATGAAGGTGACCTGATCGTCCAACAGCGGGAACTGTGAGATCGACCGGCCGTCGGTGATGGCCGGCCCCCAGGCACCGCTCCCCGCTCCCGTCTCAAACGTGGCCCCAGCGCTGTATCCGCCGGTGTGGCATCGGGCGCAGCTGCCGTTGAACAGGCCGACCGCACGCTCCGCGTCGGCAGCGTTCACCGCGGCGCCGGCCTGCCCGCTCATTGAAGACGCCACATCGGCGAAATCGACCTCCCAGGCTTGGGTGACGGCAGAATCCTGCAGGAACTTCATGCCGGCGCCGAGGTCGGCGAGGAACTGGTCCTGCCGATCCGCCGTCACTCGGATGACGAGCAGATCGGATTCGATCGCCTCGAGGAGCGTCGCCGCTTCATCGAGATCGGGGACGGGACGACCCTGCTCGTCGAGGTTCGTGTATGCGTTCGCGTGGTCGAAGGCCACTTCATACACGGCCTGTTCAACCTGCTTGGTGCCCTGGAGGTTGGTGAGTGTCGATTGTGCAAGAGCGGCGATTTCGGTGAGTCGGGGTTCCACGCTGTCGGCGAGGCCATCTCGGTCCGCGTCCGTCGCCGGGTTGGAGCACGTCGTCAGCACGACGGCCGCAGACTCCTCGGTACACGTAGCGCTGCCGCCGAGCAGGTCCCTGATCTCTTCATCGAACGTGCCGACGACCGCCAGCCGGTCGGGGGCGAGGAGGACGTCATCGATCTTTGCTTGTTGGAGGTCGATGAGGCCCTGTGTGGCGTTGTCGCCGCTGTCGATACGGTTCAACGCTCCGGTGACGGTGGCATCGGTCGCGGCGACAACTTCAGGTTGCGTCAATTGAAGCGAAGCGAGGTAGTCGATGACCTGATCGACCTCCTGGAGCGTCATCGCGCCGCCACCTGCAAGGCCGTTGGCCGGCATCGGGGTCCCCTGACGGCCGTACTCGATGTTGGTACGGATCTCGTCGCGAGTGAAGCGGAAAAGCACGTCGTTGAGCGATGGTGCCTGCCAGGAGGTGTCGACGCCGCTGCGGGGTTCGGTGAATGCCGCTGCGCCGCCCCCACCATCCGGACCGTGGCATGCGGAGCATCCGAACAGCGTGTACCAGTGGGCTCCTTCTTCGAGGGCGACCTCGCGTACGTTGTCGGTGGCATCGGCCTGGCGGTTCGCTTCGTTGAAGGCGTACCAGGGGATGATGATCGCCAGCACGGCGGCGGCGAATACCGAGGCGCGGAGCACGGTCGTGGTCCGCACGTTCTCGAGTTCGTCGTCCGACATGTATCGGGTGCGATTCGGTGGCGGTGTCTCGTTGACGGACGAGCGGGACCGTCGGCTATTGAGGAAGAGGTATGCCATCCAGGCGAGCAGAGAGACGACTGCGAGAAGGAGAACGATCGAACCGATGCCGTAGCCACCGGTGGTCACGGCGATCTCGGTCTCTTCGCCGGAGGCGAGGACGATGGGGAGCATTGGGGTCAACACGTCCACCTCATACACAGAACGGACCTTGCGGATACTCCGCGGTCAGGTGTTTGGACCGGGACGTCTGTACGACGTTTCCTGTCTCGATGATGAGATCGCCGGCGTCGTTCGTCGAGAGTCCGAAGCGGTCCATATTGCGTGGCGCGGGGCCCGTGTTGTACTCGCCGTGGATGTTGTATCTCGAGCCGTGGCACGGGCACTCGAATCCCTGGGAGGGGATGCACTCCGGCACACGGCAGCCGAGATGGACGCACCGCTGCCACAGGGCCATGACACCGACGCCGTCGCTCCCGCCTCCTGCGACGACGAAGGGGACTTCCTCGTACGACGATCCGGGGAGTTCGCTTGTCTCGAACGGCACGATCCACGCCTGAGCAGCGGGAACGAATTGGGGGACGATCGTTGCGCCATCGGTGAGTGACGCCTTGATGTCGTCGAGGTTTCCGGCGTTGACGGGCGTTCCGAATCCACCCTTCAGCTTCGGCCAGAAGAACGAGAGGCCGGCCAGAGCGAACTGGGCGAGGAACAGTCCGATCACGACATAGAGCGCCCGGTTCAGAAATTTGCGGCGAGTCATTCCGTATTCAGCTTGAGAGACCGTCTGCTTCTCTGTGAGTGGATCGGCGGGCGGTCCGGCGTGGGCTTCGGTGAGGGTCGCCACAGCCGCCGTAGCTTCTTCGTCGGCAGGCTGGGGCTGAACGGCTTCCACGACAGGCGGGGTCTCGCGGCCCCGACGGCCGATCTCCTCGGTGGTGATGGGTCCTGCGGATGGTCCGCGACGTAATGCCACGGCGAGAATCCCGATCACCGTGAGGATCCCGGCGCCGATGATGCCGATCACGAAGATGGTGGTTGCGTTCATCGTTGGCTTCTCATCCCAGGAGTGACTTGAGGTCGTCGAAGAAGATGCCGTCGTGCCACGGGAACGTGAAGTTGAATCCCGGTCCCCGGAAGAACGACCCGAAGATCGTCAGCACCGCGGCGGCCATGATGAAGAACGTGAAGATCATGATCGCCAGCTTGCGGTGCGATGGTCGAACCGACGGGTTCTTGTCGATGTAGGGGATGAGGGCAAGGGCGGCGAGACCGAAGCCGGGGATGATGATGCCGGCGACCTGCGGGTCGAAGTACGCAAGCAGTTCCTGGAGGCCGAGGAAGTACCACGGGGCTTTCGACGGGTTGGGCTGCTCGTTGAAGTTCGCGAATTCGAGGAGTGGGGCGTCGAGGAAGACCGCAAGGGCAATCAGGAGAATCAAGACGACGAGGAGAGCCACGAACTCTATGGCGAGGAGGTGCGGCCAGACGTTCACCCGGTCGGTGGGCTCGGACCGAATCCGCTGAACTTCGCCGGCCCGGATGACCGTGAGGAGTCGTTCCGATTTGGCGTCGCTGTGGTGCGCGCCGTTGTCGATGGTCGCGATCGCCGCCGTCGTTGTTACCTGCGTCGAGTCGGGGGTCGGAACCCTCGCTGGCATTGGCAGCGGCGCGCCGGTCGGGGTTCCGGCGGCAGGTGGCTGCCCCCCTGCGTCGTCGCTGCGCTCCTCCGCGTCCCCCCGTCCTTCGGCCGGGGGGACAGAAGTAGCGGCCTCTGTGACCCCCACATTCAAACCTGCTTCAGCCGCCCACTCGGCCAGTACGTCGTTGACCGTGGTGCCGTCCTTCTTGGCACGGGCCTTCGCTGACCGTTCGGTGAGCGACTCCGGCATCCCCCGAGCCTCGGCGACCGCAGCGAGCAACGCAGCACCCTCCAGGCCTTGACCCCCTCCGCCGCCTCCGGCGGAGGAAGAGGACGCTTCGGCGTTCGGGCTGTCCGCTGTGGCCTGTTGCCTGTCGCCTGCTTCCGGGCCGGCAGCTCGCGGCTTGTAGCTGGGAGCTTCCTCCGTCGCGCCCTTCATTTCGGCGAGGATCTCGTCGACCGGACGGCCTTCCTTCTTGGCTCGGGCCTCGGCTGAGCGCCGCAGGATGTGTTCAGGTATGTCTGCCACGGCGCCTCCTTACAGCGGTCCCGAGATGCCGCCGTCTTTGCGGACCCGCCAGAAGTGGACGGCCATGAACAGCGTGATGATGAACGGGAAGAAGAGAACGTGGAGGACGTACCAGCGCAGCAGCGTATCTGAGGTGATCTGCACCCCGCCGATCAGGGCGAAGCTCACTTGATCGCCGAACACCGGTGAGTACTTCGCCATCGTCGATCCGACGGTGACGGCCCAGAGCGCCAACTGATCCCACGGCAGGAGGTATCCGGTGAACGACATGAACAAGGTGAGGAACAACAAGATGATCCCGACGACCCAGTTGAATTCGCGCGGGGGCTTGTACGCCCCGTGATAGAAGACCCGGGCCATGTGCAAGAACACGGTGAGGACCATCAGGTGTGCACCCCATCGGTGCATGTTCCTGACGAGCTGTCCGAACGCCACATCGGTGGAGAGCGCCTGGAGATCGAAGTAGGCCTGCGGCGAAGTCGGTCGGTAGTAGAACATCAAGAAGATGCCGGTGATCGTCAGCACGATGAAGAGGAAGAAGCTCAGGCCGCCGAGGCAAAGCGTGTACGAGACCCGGACACCGTGACGCTTCACCTTCACAGGGTGGAGGTGGTAGAGCACGTTGTTCATGACGACGTACGACCGGTTCCTGGGTGTGTCTGCATGGTCGGTGCGCATTGGCGATCCCGGTCGGAAGATCGAGGTCCAGACCTGACTCTCCCGAATGTGATCGATCACACCAGCGATTGGGCCGCTGCCGCTCTTCTCGCTGTTGTTGTCTTCCGTCACCAGTTACCTCTCGCGCAGCCGGGCAATCTGCCCATTTCGCTGATCACACACCAAGTGGCTTCTCCGACCATCAACCCGGACCGTCCCTCATCGGTCGTCCGAACGCCGAAACCGGTTCACCGGACTCGAGGATCTCCTCGGGTGACTCGTCGAACGCTAGCTCCGCTGCGGTCCCCGAGTCGGTCTCGGTGTTCGCTCTGGACGCCGGTCCGTCTCGCATCGGTCGGCCAAACGAAGACACAGGCGTGGGTTTCGGTTTGTCGATGGCTCGTCCTCTGATCTGCCACCGCACCATCACCGTGACGATGATTCCGACCAGGACGACGGGATATCCCCCGATGATCATCTGCTGGAAGGTGGCGTAGGAGATCGACACTTCGTTCCCGAGCACGAGTGCCGGCGGAATCGTGAGGAGGATCTTCTGGGGAGTCCAGTCGAGCGACGATTGGGCGAGTGTCACGAACTGGTTGGGGATGACGGCGAAGAGCACGAGCATCAAGCCCGTGAAGAGGGCGGCGCCGATTGCTGCCCGAGCCCAGGTCAGCGGTCGCCCGAAGACGAAGGCCAGGGTTGCCCCGGCGATGACCGTGATAACTCCGCCGATGGCGACGAGTTGACCGATCGTGGCGGGGACCCAACCGCGAGGAATTGCGGGATACAGATCGTTGCCGTACGCGTCGACGAGCGGTGCCTCGGCGGCATGCACGAACACCGAGGCAGCGATCGCTGTGATGGTGCCGATCACTATTCCCGTCAGGCCGATGGCGAGTTTCTTTCGGTCGGTCAGGGCTTCCTCCTCCACACGACGGCGATTCTATGCCGAACGTGAGCGCCGCGCATGGGCAATGCGGGGCTTCGGTCCCAGGCGCCTACGGCGCACGGGTTTCGCGGCCATCTCTGCCAAGACTCGCCTGTGAACGGAAGACGGCCCGGCTAGGCTTCCGGCCGCTCGTCGGGAGAGACGGCAGGGAATGACGACGGAGAGAAACGGTCACATGAACGTGGACGGCGCAGCGGCAGATGATGCCCGTGATGATGGCGACCGTGTTGTTCGCGCCCACCTCACGGTCGCAGCCGTTTTCCTGGTGCTGGCCGTGTCAGCCGCTTCGCTTGCAGCGATCCAGTTGATCGCTCCGGGTGTCGGTGCCGGCGTCGCACCCCTCTCATACGGACGGGTCGCGGCGATGGCGACGAATCTCTTGCTCTACGGATGGCTGGTGCCCGGGTTCCTTGCCGGCGCGTACTTCGTTCTGCCACGGGTCTCCGAACGGAGGTTCGTTGGAAGGGGTCTTGCCACCGTGTCCCTGGTTGTGATCGGCGTGGCAGTGGTGTCCGGCACGCTGGGCATCGCTTTCGGGCTTGGTGACGGTCGGCCGTATCTCGCGGCCCCGATCTTCGCACAGGGACTGTTGCTGGTCGGTCTGATGCTGTCCGTCGTGGTCGTTGGCCGAAATGTCTCTATGGATTCGGGTGGCCTCGTCCCAACCCAGTGGTACCTGTTGGCATCGACGGTGTGGGCTGTCTTCGTCGTGGCGGTGGGACTCATCCCGGGGCTCGGTGGATTCGCGGGTGCCATGCAGATCGGCTTCTATCGGGCAGCACTTGCTGGGTTCTGGTTCGCCGCCTCCGGCATCGGTCTTCTCTACTACCTCGTTCCCCGATTGGCGGGACTCAGCACCTTCAAGGGATCAGCACTCACGCGTCTGGGTTTCTGGTCTTTGGCGTTTGTCTGGGGATCGACCGGGCCCGTCATCTACGTCTACGGGCCGATCCCCGGATGGCTTCAGAGTCTCGGGATAGCATTCTCGATTGCTCTCTTCGTTCCGGTGCTCTTGGTCGTTGCTGATCTCGCCATCGCGATGCGCGGTCGAAGCTCTGCTGTGGTTGATCGGACCACGCTCTTGTTCCTATCGGTCGGGACCTTCCTCTTCCTCCTCGTCCCGATCCACAACCTCGCGCAGGCGATGCGAACGCCGAGTTCGGTCGTCGGTCTCACCGAGTGGATCCCTGCGGGGGATTTCCTCCTCTTTGCCGGCGCGTTCTCGTTCTGGCTGTTCGGATTCGCCTCCCACATAACCGGGAACGGAGTCGAGCGCCGTGGGGATGCGACCGTGCATCTCGGCCTGTCGACGATCGGTCTCGTCCTGGCAGTCGCCGCGATGTGGATGGCCGGATTGGCGACCGGTCTCTCATGGGCGGCCGGTGTCAACGCACGGGCCTTGACCTCGTTCGGTGAGGGATGGTCGGTGATCGACGAGACCCTCTCTCCGTTCCTCGTCGTCCGCGCCCTGGGCGTCGTGCTGTTCGCCATCGCCCAGATCGTCTTCGTCTACACGATCCTTGTTGCGTCTTGGAGTGAGCCCGAAGCGGCGCAGGACATCGACGATGAGGCGTTCGACCTGCAGCTCCGCTCCGAATCCGGGCCGATGCCCGGTGGCCGCCTGCGTCTCGGAATCGTCGCAACGTTCGCGATCGCTCTGCTGTTGACGGTCGTCGTCCCGGCGTTCGATCCGGCGGTCGCCGATGCAACAATCCTCGCGGATACCGCCCGCACCTATCCGGATGGTTCCGCGGCGGCGGCCGGGCGCGCGGTGTACCTGCGGGAGAATTGTGTGGCGTGCCACACCCAATCGGTTCGTCCGATCGTCACCGACGTGGGTCTCGGGGCAGTCAGCGTTGCAGGTGATTACGTGTACGAGACGCCACCGCTGATCGGCCTCGAGCGACTCGGACCCGATCTCATGCACGTCGGCAGTCGCCTCGAGGACGTCGCAGCAATCCAGGACCACCTGGACTTCCCCCGGCAGGAACGACCCTGGTCGATCATGCCGTCATACCGATACTTGACCCAGGGTGACCTCGACGCCCTCACCGAATACCTGCTGTCACTGAGGTAGTGATGAAAGACATCCTCCAACAACTTGAAGCGACCTACGGAGCACCGGCATCGCTGTTCGAACGTTCCGCGGCCGCCAAAGCCAACGCGTCGAGATCAACGACCGAAGCCGTGCTCCAGGAGTGGGCGGCAGAAGCAAGTTCGAATGTTGGGGTCACAGAGGCCGCTGCTCCTGTCCCCCCGGCCGAAGGACGGGGGGACGCGGAGGAGCGCAGCGACGACGCAGGGGGGCAACCACCCGCCGCCGGCCCGGAGGAAGGCGACAGGCGACAGGCCACAGCAGACAGCCCGAAGGCCGAACCAGCCATCGCCGAAACCTCCTCTTCTTCCTCCCCCTCAGGGGGAGGTGTCGCCGCAGGCGACGGAGGGGATCAGACCCTGGAGGGAGCAGCGCTGCTTGCTGCCGTCGCCGAAGCTCGTGGCATGCCGGAGTCATTGATCGAACGGTCGGCATCTGCGCGTGCGAATGCCGCCGGGGTATCTGCGGAAGAGGTACTACACGAGTGGGCCGAAGAAGAAGGCCTGGAAGTCGCGAGCCCGGAAGAAGCTCCCAGCCGGCAGCGACCAGCCACCAGCCCGAAGGCCGAAGCCTCCTCTTCCTCCCCCTCAGGGGGAAGTGTCGCCGCAGGCGGAGGAGGGGGTCAGGCGTTGGAGGGTGCGGCGCTGCTCGCGGCCGTTGCCGAGGCTCGCGGCATGCCTGAGTCGCTCACCGAACGGTCCGCGAAGGCCCGTGCCAAGAAGGACGGCACGACGGTCGACGACGTGCTGACCGACTGGGCGACTGAAGCAGGTATGAATGTGGGGGTCACAGAGGCCACGATTCCTGTCCCCCCGGCCGAAGGGCGGGGGGACGCGGAGGAGCGCAGCGACGATGCAGGGGGGCACCCGACTGCCGCCGGCACTTTGACCGGCGCCGCGCTGCTGTCGGCCGTCGCCGAGGCTCGCGGCATGCCCGAGTCGCTCATCGAACGGTCCGCCAAGGCACGCGCCAAGAAGGAAGACAGCACCGTGGAGGCCGTCCTGCAAGGGTGGGCGACTGAAGCAGGTTTGAATGTGGGGGTCACAGAGGCCGCGATTCCTGTCCCCTCGGCCGAAGGACGGGGGGACGCGGAGGAGCGCAGCGACGATGCAGGGGGGCAGCCGACTGCCGCCGGCACCTTGACCGGCGCCGCGCTGCTGTCGGCCGTTGCCGAGGCTCGCGGCATGCCGGAGTCGCTCATCGAACGGTCTGCCAAGGCACGCGCCAAGAAGG
>CAXMQO010000011.1:0-15186 GCA_964195515.1 uncultured Saprospiraceae bacterium
ACTCGGAATCGCACTGAAGAACTCGGGCCTCGGGAACGGCTTCGTCGAGATCTCGAAGGCCGTCGTCCGACTCGAAGAAGACGGATCGATCGAAGTCCGCCACTGCTGGACGGAGATGGGTCAGGGCGTCCACAATGTCGCCCTCCAGGTTGCCGCGGAAGAACTCGGTGTTGATCCGGAACGAATCCGGGTCGTGGTCGACACAACAAGAGAGCTTGGGGCAGGGCAGACAACGGGCTCTCGCGGAACGGTGATGGCGGCCGGCGGTGTCGCCGATGCCTGCCGGGTCGCGAAGGAGCAAGGTCTCGAGACCGGCATCGACTACTACGGCGAGTACCGGGTCGACTGGACGAACTCCCTGGACGATGGCCTCGAGAATCCGGTCATCCACTCGGCATTCGGCTATGCCGCTCAAGTGGCCATCGTCGACAAGGAGACCGGATCGATCGAGAAGATGGTCGCGGCCCACGACGTCGGACGAGCGGTGAATCCGAAACTCGTCGAGGGCCAGATCGAAGGCGCTGTGCACATGGGCATCGGATACGCCCTCACGGAGGAGTTCCCCACGGACGAATTCGCACGACCGACGAAGCACACACTGCGCAGCCTCGGGATCCTACGCGCCAAGGACATGCCGGAGGTCGAGACGATTATCGTCGAGGTCCCCCAACCCCGTTCGCCGTATGGCGTGAAGGGCGTCGGGGAGATCGGCCTCGTGCCGACCGCCGGGGCGATTGCTGCCGCCCTCTACGAGGTCGACGGTGTGCGAAGGACCAGGACCCCCATGGGAGTCCATGAACCGATCCAGGAGAGGAGCACCCCTTGAACAACGTCACGCCCGGTCTCGTCTGTGCCCACACCCATCTGTACTCAGAGCTCGCACGCGGCATGCCTGCCCCACCGAAGGTCGCGACCAACTTCCTGGAAATCCTCGAGCAGGTCTGGTGGCGCCTCGACGCCGTCCTCGATCTCGAGATGCTCGAGTGGTCGGCGAAGCTCGGAGCGCTCGAAGCGCTCGAGTCCGGCACCACCGCGATCATCGATCACAACGAGACACCCAACGCAATCGAAGGATCACTCTCGGTGATCGCCGACGCCTGTGAAGAAGTGGGCGTCCGTGTCGTGACGGGGTATGGCGTCAGCGATCGGAACGGCTCCGATGGTGCGCGTCGTGGCCTCGAAGAGAACCGGCGGTTCATGGACGAAGGAGGACGTTGCCTCGTCGGCATCCATGCCGCGTTCACCTGCACCGACGAGTCGCTCCAAGGCGCGGCCGCCCTCGCAGACGAGTACGGCGTCGGTGTCCACATCCACGTGGCAGAGGGCCCCGGGGATGCCGACGCTCCCGAGCGGCTCGCAGGCCTGACGAACGATCGCTGGCTGCTCAGCCACTGTGTCTACCTGCCGACGGATCACGATCTCAAGGGGACGATCCTGCACAACCCGCGGTCGAATCTGAACAACGGGGTCGGCTATGCGAACCCTGCACGGTTCTCCAATCCGGTGGCGCTGGGGACCGATGGGATCGGAGCGAACATGATCGAGTCGTTCCGCCTCGCGTACGTCATGCAGCGGTCCGTCGACGTGACCGTCGGACCCGACCCGGCGTGGTCGTGGCTCGAGAACGGATGGAACCTCGTCCCGGAGGCACGCGATGACGAGGTCACCTGGTCGTACGACCCGATGGACCCGTGGCACATCGCGTTCACCGCGGGCATCCACCCCATCAAGATCAAAGTGGGCGACGAGGTCGTCTACGCCCGCGGAACAACAACCCGGGTTGACGCGGAAGAGATCAGAGCCAAAGCAAGAGAGCAGGCAATGCGCCTGCACGCACGCCTGTAACCGAGAGGAGACCCTTCATGTCGGACCGTTTCCAGCCAATCACGATGGAGCAACTCACCGACTGGGTCTTCACCGAACTCGAGGAGAAGGACTCGATCTTCGGCATCCCGCGCCGTGCGTTCTTCACGCCAAGCGTGACCGACCGCTTCCGTCAGCCGAACTACGACCAGACCCTCGACACGCCGTTCGGCGTCGCCGCAGGACCTCACACCCAGATGGCTCAGAACATCATCGTCGCGTGGCTCGTCGGCGCGCGATTCATCGAACTGAAGACCGTCCAGACGCTCGACGAACTCGACGTCAACAAACCCTGCATCGACCTCGAAGATGAGGGCTACAACGTCGAGTGGTCCCAGGAGTTGAAGGTCTATCAGTCCTTCGACGAGTACTTGCGGGCATGGGTGCTGATCCATGCCCTCCATCACAAGCTGGGCTTTCCAGGCGACGCTCCCGGCATGATCTTCAACATGAGCGTCGGCTACGACCTCCAAGGGATCCTGAGGCCGAACGTGCAGTGGTACCTCGATGTCATGGACGATGCGTCCGGATACATCGAACCGTTCATCGACATCGTGGCCGAGCGTTATCCCGAGATCCGAGAGATCGACATCCCGGTCCAGGTCTCGGACACGATGACGCTGTCCACCATGCACGGCTGCCCACCGGAGGAGATCGAGCAGATCACCACCTACCTGCTCGAAGAGCGCGGACTGAACACCTCGGTGAAATGCAATCCGACATTGCTCGGTGCCGAACGGGTCCGCGGGATCATCAACGACGAACTCGGCTTCACCGACGTTGTGATCCCCGATGAGGCGTTCGGCCACGACCTGAAATACGTGGACGCCGTCCCCATGTTCCACAACCTCAAACGCATCGCGAAGAGCAAGGGCCTGACGTTCGGGCTGAAGCTCTCGAACACGCTCGAAGTCGAGAATCACCGAGTGACGTTCCCGGACGACGACATGATGTACATGTCGGGTCGGGCCCTCCACGCCGTGACGTCGAACCTGGCGCTCCGCCTCTCGGAGGAGTTCCGGGGAGACATGCTGCTGTCGTTCGCCGGCGGCGCGGACGCGTTCAACGTGACCGATCTGCTGCGGTCCGGGATGACCACGATCACGGTGTGCTCTGATCTGCTCAAGACCGGCGGCTATCTGCGCATGCCTCAATACCTCGACGAACTCAACCTGAGCCTCGACAAAGCAGAGGCATCCGATCTCACCGACCTCGTGGGCCGGACCGCTCTCGCCGAGCATCACTTCGCGGCTTTCGCCGAGATGCTCACGGCGACGGTGCTCGCGGACAGCGGGTTGGCGTTCGGGCACGACGATGCCCACGACCTGACCATCTACCTTGGCGGCGAATGGAGGCGCCCAATTGCCGAGGTCGTTCACGGCTGGGCCGTCGATCACGGTTATGACGAAGAGCGGGCGGCCACACTGACCGCGATCACGATGCGGACCCTCACCAGGGTCAATCTGCGCGGCTACGCCCAGGAAGTCCGTGAAGACTGGCGCTACCGCAACGAGTCCTTCCGCACCGACCGGTCAAAGACCGACCGCAAACTCGGTCTCTTCGACTGCATCGAGGCACCATGTGTCGACGAGTGCCCCGTCTCGCAAGACGTTCCGGCGTACATGCGTGCGGTTCGCGAAGGTCGGTTCGACGATGCCGTCGAGATCACCCGCGCCGACAACACGGTCCCGTCGATCCTTGGCCGGGTCTGCGACCATCTTTGCGAGACCACCTGCATCCGCACCCACCTAGATCAGCCGCTCGCAATCCGTGACATGAAACGATTCATCATGTCTCACGAGAAGTGGCCGCGGGTACCCGAACGTTTGACTCCAACCGGAGAGAAGGTCGCGATCATCGGCGCCGGTCCCGCGGGCATCTCAGCAGCACAGGCCCTCGGGATCGCAGGTATCGGCTCAACGATCTTCGAAGCCCACCCCTACCCGGGAGGAATGGTCGGCGGCGCTATCCCCGAGTATCGCCTCCCACAAGAAGAGATCGACAAGGACATGGCGATCCTCGACGAGCTCGGTGTCGAGATCCGCTATGGGCAGACCGCAGGCAAGGACTTTTCCCTCGGTGATCTCCGCGACGAGGGCTTCGATCGCGTGTTCGTAGCAGTCGGAGCTCAGCTCCCCAAGTACCTCGGTGTCGACGGCGAAGACAGCGAAGGTGTGATCGACGCGCTGAGCTTCCTCCGCAGCGTCCGCGAGGAGGATCCGATGACGGTCGGTCCCAGGGTCGGGGTGATCGGCGCCGGCGATACCGCAATGGACTGCGCACGATCCGCGTGGAGGGTCGGGGCCACCGACGTCTCGATCATCTACCGTCGCACGATCGACCAGATGCCGGCCGACCGCGAAGAGGTCCATGCCTGTCAGGAAGAGGGCATCATTATCCAGGAGCTTGCCAGCCCGTCCGGCCTCCACGTCGAGGATGGGAAGCTCGCCGGCCTGATCGCGACAAGGACCGAGTACCGGGACGATCGGGACGCGTCCGGGAGAAAGATTCCGCACGACATCCCCGGCTCGGATTTCGAGATTCCGCTCGACACGCTGATCCTGGCCATCAGCCAGCATTCACTCCTCGATTTCTTCGGCGATTCGGCGCCTGCGCTGACATCACGGGGATACATCGAAGTTGACCCAGCAACGCTGGAGTCGTCGATTCCCGGCGTCTACGCCGGTGGCGACGTCGCCGCAGGAGGGCCTTCGTCGATCGTCAAGGCTGCCGCAGACGGCAAGGCCGCAGCGGCGGCCATCATCGCGGCGACCACAGGGAAGGTCGACGACGTCCTGATCTCGATCCCCACGACCGACGATCTCCAGGGCCTGGTGATGCGGAGGGCCCACCGCGAGTACCGCGTCTCGGCGACCTTCACGCCGCTGACGGTGCGGAACAACTTCAACGAGACGACGCTCGTCTACACGACGGACGAGGCCCAAACGGAAGCCAGCCGCTGTGTCGACTGTGACACGATCTGCAGCCTCTGCGTCGGCGTATGTCCGAACATGGCGTTGATGACGTACAAGACCAAGGCGTTCGCCGCGGATCTCCCGTCCTTCACTGTTGAGGACGGCATCCTGGTGGAGCGCGGTCGTACGGCGTTCAGAGTCGACCAGCCGTACCAGATTGCGGTGCTCTCCGATTTCTGCAACGAGTGTGGGAACTGCGTGACCGCATGTCCGACGTCTGGCAAGCCGTACAAGGACAAGCCCCGGCTGTACCTCGATCAGGCAGAGTTCGATGCCGAATCGTCGAATGCGTTCATGGTGCGGAAAGACGGTGACGACGTGACCGTGACCGCGCAATTCGACGGCGAGACGCACCGCCTGTCGATCAACGGCTCCGTGGAGTACTCCTCCCCTGCCGTCTCGG
The DNA here is from genome assembly GCA_964195515.1 of uncultured Saprospiraceae bacterium. Classification (GTDB taxonomy): domain Bacteria; phylum Actinomycetota; class Acidimicrobiia; order Spongiisociales; family UBA5794; genus JAHEEL01. The sequence continues at coordinate 5,242 of CAXMQO010000011.1, forward strand.
CATCGTTCGACGAGTCGTTCGGACTCCTGTCCGCAACCGCAGGAAATGATGCATCCGATGGGGATGAGATCTCCGTCGAGGCGGCCGCCACGATGTTCGCTCTCTGGACGGGACTCGACGCTTCCATGCCTGAGGTTCCGGTTGCAGGCGAAGGCGGCACGAGGCTCGCGGCACCCACCTTCGGGAGCTGAACCGTTCCGATGTGAAGAGAGGACACCGGCTTCCGGTGTCCTCTCGATCGGTCGTCCTACACTCAGCCCATGACCAGCTTGACGTTGATAATCATCATCGGGGTTATCGGGGCTGTCATTGCCGGCATCTCGGTTGCCGTTGCAAAACGACAGCTCGGCGCAATGAACGCCGCCTGGCAGTCGGCCGCTGAGATGCTTGGTTTCACCTTTGAGCCCGGTTCTATGCGCCGCGGCCCGACGATTACCGGCACCATCGACACCTACCCGGCGAACGTTCACACGTATATGAAGAGTTCGGGCAAGAACTCAACCAGGTACACCCGCTACACGGTCGGATTCCCTGCGATCGGCGTTGGCCTTCACCTGTCCCGGCAGGCGGGGCTCGGCCAGTTCCTCAAGGTGCTTGGTGCCCAAGACATCGTGATCGGCGACCCGCTCTTTGACGACGCGTTCATCGTGAAGGCCACCGATCCCCAAGCTGTCCGGGCGGTACTCACGCGGGGCCGAACGATGGCGCTGAATCAACTTCTCGCTCTGCATCCCGACGTCGTCGTCAACGACGATCGGATCGTCATCGACCGTCACGGCAGTGTGAGGGATGCCGAAGTCATCGTCTCCACGATCCGGCGCATCGCTTCGGTGGCGAACGTGCTTGCCGATGCCGGTGCGTCGTCCGAGATGACAACACTCATCGAGCAACGGCTCGAAGCGACGCTGCCGAGCGACTATGAACCGGATTCCGAACTCCCCCGCGGCATCGACGCACGTATCTCGACCGGCGAAGCGCACGCAGCCGTCGGCGCCTTTGACATCGCCAAGAAGATCTTCGACGCACTCGCCATCGAATTGCCGGCTGATCGTGACATCGCGGGATGGTCCGAGCAGGCCACACGTGCCACTAGAAGATCCAGCCCATCAGGAGAAGCGGCGGCGCCGATTCAGGAGGCCTCGGAACCAGTCGACGTGTGGATCCCGCGGGAAGATCCTTCGACGGTCCTGCCGGCCGAGACACCGGAGACCGATTCGCCGCCGATTCACGAACAGATTCAGGTAGCCGATGGCAATGTCGATCGAGACGCCGTCGCCGTCGCGACCCACCTGTTCGGGGAGAATCGTCTCAGTTTCGAAACAGCCGCAGTCTTCGACGAGACCTACGCCGGCCTACGTGTGCTCTGGTCGGGGAAGCTCCGAAGGGCAACGACCGTCGAGCACTACCGCATCCTCGGTGACGGCCCATTCACGAAAGCCATCGTTGACGTGGCCCTCCTCGAGAACGATCTGTTCGGCAACACCGTGGTGACCGCCGTTGTGGCCTTCCCACCGGGTTCGATCGATTCCATCCCTATCGGCGAAGACATCACCTTCTCGGGCCAACTCGTCGGGATCGACGCGTTGGTGAGGAACCTCTTCGTGGGCGGGGCGAGATTGGGCAACTGAGTAGCGGAGTAGCGGATGCCGGAGCTTCCAGCTTCCAGCTTCCAGCTTCCAGCTACCGACTACCGGCTACCGACTGACGGCCACTTGCCCGACTCCCCCTGCGTCGCTTGCGCTCCGCGTCCCCCCGCCTGACAGCAGGGGGACAGGGTCGCGGGATATGGAATGCGGACCACGAAACCGGTTGAGCCGGTCAGGCTGGCAGGCGTTCCGCTAGGTAGGCCACGAGGTTCTCGATCGGGATTCGGTCTTGTTCCATCGTGTCACGGTCCCGGATGGTGACCTGGTCGTCGTCGAGTGTGTCGAAGTCGACCGTCACGGCATACGGGGTCCCGATCTCGTCCTGCCTTCGATAGCGGCGACCAATCGACTGAGTGACGTCCACCTCGATCATCCACCGGCCCCGGAGCAGGTCGGCAACACGGGTAGTCACCTCGACGAGATCGTCCTTCTTCGACAGCGGAAGGACCGCTACCTTGATCGGTGAGAGACGCGGGTCAAGCTTGAGTACGGTGCGCTTCTCGCCGCGCACTTCCTCTTGGTGGTACGCGTCGATGAGAAATGCGAACGTCGTTCGCGTCGCACCGGCGGCCGGCTCGATGACATACGGGAAGAAGCGCTCGTTGGTGTCTGGGTCGAAGTAGGTGAGGTCCTCGCCCGAGTACTCGGCATGGGCCTTGAGGTCGAAATCGGTTCGGTTAGCGATCCCCTCGAGCTCGTCCCACCCCCACGGGAACCGATAGTCGACATCGAACGTCCCCGTCGAGTAGTGGGAGAGTTCGTCCTGCTCATGCTCCCGGAACTGGAGATTGCCCTCGGTCATCCCGAGACCGATGTACCAGTTGCGTCGCTCGTCGATCCAGTAGCGGTACCACTCGTCCGCCTCGTCAGGGTGGCAGAAGAACTCCATCTCCATCTGTTCGAACTCGCGAGTGCGGAACACGAATTGACCGGGTGTGATCTCGTTTCTGAATGACTTGCCAACCTGGGCGATACCGAATGGGAGGCGCTTGCGCACCGTGCGGCGCACGTTCTCGAAGTTGATGAAGATGCCCTGCGCCGTCTCGGGGCGGAGGTAAACGGCATTGTCTTCGCTCTCGACCGGTCCCATGTGAGTGCGGAACATGAGGTTGAACTCGCGGGGGTCGGTGAACGAGTCCTTCGAGCCGCAGGTTGGACACTGGTTGGGCTTCTCGAGCTTGTCGAGTCGATGGCGGTTGTGACACTCGCGGCACTCCACGAGTGGGTCGGAGAAGGAGGCAACATGCCCGGACGCGACCCATACCTTCGGAGACTGGATGACGGCGCTGTCGATCCCGACGATGTCGTCGCGCATCTGCACCATCGACCGCCACCACTGCTCCTTGACGTTGCGGAGTAGTTCGACCCCGAGTGGGCCGTAGTCGTATGCCGAGCGGATCCCTCCGTAGATCTCGGACGATTGGAAGACGAAGCCTCGCTTCTTGGCAAGGTTGACGATCGTGTCGAAATCGGCGGGCATGAACCTCTCGCAGTCGGTGGGTAGCGGGGATGATAACGGGAACTCAGACATGAGACATGAGACACAAGACGGACTCAATCGAGGTTGACCGAAGTCTCCCGTTCCAGCGATACAGTGTGGGCATGAATCCTGTACTACCGATCGAGTGGGTCGAGAACCCCAGAGCAAGGACCATCGCGAACAGTGCGTCGGTTGACAAGAACTTCCCGCGTGGCGTCTTCGAACAGACCAGGAGCTTCCACCGTCAGATCCCCGGCTATCAGATCAGCCCGCTGAGAAACCTATCGAATCTGGCGGCGATGATCGGCATCGGAGGGATCTGGGTCAAGGATGAGTCGGTGCGGCTGAGTCTCAACTCGTTCAAGGTACTCGGTGGGTCGTTCGCCATCTACAGCTTCATCAAGGCCCGGTTGGGTCTCGAGGGTAAGGATCTCTCGTTCGATCAGTTGGTCTCGGACGAGACCCGAGCGAAGCTGGGAGACCTCACCTTCGCAACCGCAACGGATGGCAATCATGGGCGTGGCGTTGCCTGGGCGGCCGACAAGTTGAACTGCAAGGCCGTCATCTACGTTCACAAGGACACGTCACGAGCTCGCATCGAAGCGATCGCGGGCTACGGGGCAGACGTGCGAGTGGTCGATGGGACCTACGACGATGCGGTGAGGCAAGCCAGCCTCGACGCCGAGAAGAACGGATGGCACGTCATCTCCGACACCTCGTGGGAGGGATACGAGGACGTTCCCAAGTGGGTCATGCAGGGTTACACCACGATGCTCTCCGAGGCCCAGGAGCAACTGGCCGGTCAGGGCATGGTCAAACCGACACACGTCTTCGTCCAGGGCGGTGTCGGAGCGCTGGCAGCCGCCACCGTGGGCTTCTACTCATCTCGCTTCGGCAAGGATCGGCCGACAACTGTGGTGGTCGAACCAGCCACGGCAGAGTGCCTCCTCGAATCTGCCCGAATCGGCGACGGCCAGCCGCATGCGGTTGGCGGTGATCTCCAGACGATCATGGCGGGACTCGCGTGTGGCGAACCGAGTCCCATCGCGTGGAAGGTATTGTGGGATTGCGTCGATGCCTTCATTGCCAGTCCCGACTATGTCGCCGCCAAAGGGATGCGTGTGTACGCGACGCCACTCGTCGGTGACCCCTTTGTCGTCTCTGGGGAATCGGGAGCGGTTACGTTGGGTGCACTCATGTTCGTCTCTGAGTACCCGCAGTTCGCCGCGTTGAAAGAGTACCTGGGTCTCGGTCCAGACTCCCAGGTGCTGCTCATCAACTCGGAGGGCAATACCGACCCGGACGAATTCCGCCGCGTCGTGTGGGAGGGCGCTAACTCGGTCCCTGCGGAGTACCGCTGGGCCAACGCCTAGAACGGAAGTGGCGTACCCCGCTACTCGAATAGTGAGTCGATCGCTCCACCGTACCTGCGCTCACGGGCCTGATACTCAGCGATGCACCGAGCTAGTTCCTGCTGATCGAAATCGGGCCAGAGAACAGGGCTGAAGACGTACTCTGCATACGCGGCCTCCCAGAGAAGGTAGTTCGAGGTGCGCTGCTCCCCCGACGTGCGGATGACCAGATCGGGATCGGGCATCTCCGGAAGGTAGAGACGCTCAGCTACCGACTTCTCGTCGACGTCCGCCGGATTCAACGTTCCCGCCGCGGCCTCTCCTGCAATTCTGCGAGCCGCCGCGGCGATCTCCGTCCGGCCGCCATAGTTGAAGGCATAGACCATGTTGAGCCGGATATTGCGAGCGGTCTGTTCCTCAGCAATCTTCATCCGCTCGAGCACCGCCTTCGGGATGCGCTCATCGTTGTGGTCGCCGATGAAGATGACCCTGACACCAAGTTCGTCGAGTTCGTCCCTCCTGCGTTCCAGAAGGTCGACGTTGAACTCCATGAGGAACGCAACCTCATCGGGGTCCCGTCCCCAGTTCTCGGTGGAGAACGTGTAGACGGTGAGCCATTCGATTCCGAGATCGAGCGCGCCGTGGACCACATCGAACAACGCCGGCTCCCCCCTGGCATGTCCGGCGGTTCGGTGGAGTCCGCGGGCGTTCGCCCACCGCCCGTTGCCGTCCATGATGATCGCGACGTGGTGCGGGATCCGTTCAAGATCGAGGGTGAATGCCGGGTCAGACATCGATCAAAGCCATCGAGTCGAGCTTCCGTTCGAGGTGATATTCCATGAATCGGCGTGTCACTCCCATCGCTTCCCGGCTCATGGCAAGATCAGGATCGGGAAGCGCAGAAAGATCGGCACCCGACATGGCCGCTAGATATTCGATCACGCCGGACCTGAGGGCATATGCCCCCGGCGTCCGACACCGATCACAGAGCACGCCTCCGGCGGCGAAGCTGAATCGGGTCAGACCTTCCCTCACTCCGCACCCGGCACAATGCTCCAGCGCCGGAGCGACACCGACGATCGCCGCCGCCTTGAGGAGGTAGGCGGTGACAAGATCGGGATGCGGGTCGGGACCGTCGAGGGCGCGGAGACCTCGCTGGAGAAGGAGGAACAGTCGTAGGGCCGGTTCGTCCTCCTGGGCGACGACGTCGGCGATCTCAATCATCGTCCCGGCAGCGACAACGCGGTCCAGATCCTGACGGAGGGCCGGAAAGGCCTCGATGATCGAGGCCTGGGTGATCATGTCGAGGTTCTTCCCCTCGTAGAGCACAAGATCGACGTGAGTGAGCGTCTCGAGGCGACCGCCGAACCGGCTCTTCGTCTTCCGAACACCCTTGGCGACCGTCCGAAGCTTGCCTCGATTCGGGCTCAGCAGGATGACGATCTTGTCGGCCTCGCCGAACGAATAGGACCGAAGCACGATCCCCTGATCGGAGTAGAGAGCCATGGCGGACAGAGTACCGCTTGGTAGCTGAGTAGCGGAGCAGCGGAGTAGCGGAGTAGCCGGGGATGGTCGGGAGAGGTCCGAGGTGACAGGCCACGGGCCACAGAAGGGGCACTCAGGGACCTATCGCCTGTCGCCCGCTGCTCAGAACCCCATTCGGTTCAGCGTCTCGTCTTTGCGCTGCCAGTCCTTCTCTACCTTGACGCGGAGATCGAGAAACACAGGGACGCCGAAGAGGCGCTCGAGTTCGACCCGGGCTTCGGCGCCGACGATCTTGATCAGCTCGCCGCCTTTGCCGATCACCATGCCCTTCTGCGATTGACGTTCGATGTATACGGATGCGGGGATGTACAGCACTCCATTGTCCCGCTCCTCGATGTCGCCGACCACAACGGCAAGAGAGTGCGGCAATTCCTCGCGTAGACGCGACAGATACTTCTCGCGCACGAGTTCGGCGGCGAGAAGCTGGTCTGGTTGGTCGCTGTGCATGTGCGGAGGGAAGAAGAACGGGCCTTCGGGCATCAGCGCCTCGAGCTCGCTGCGTAGCGGTCCGAGACCGTCGCCCTTGAGGGCCGAGATCGGCACGTACACAGCGAAGTCCCATTCCCCTGCTTGGGCGAGCTGGCCCAGGACCGTCTCATTCGATGCCCGATCAGTCTTGTTCACGGCGACAACGACCGGGGCACCCGAGTTGGTGAGACGCTCGGCGATCAATCGATCACCGGGTCCGATGGGTTGACCAGCATCGAGCACGAAGAGAACGGCGTCTGCTTCTGCGATGGACCCGTAGACCAGTTTGTTCAACCGCTCACCAAGAATGTTGCGCGGCTTGTGCAGACCCGGCGTGTCCACGAGCACCAGCTGGATCTCTCCATTCGTGGCGACGCCGCGGATGGTGTTGCGGGTGGTCTGGGGCCGCGGCGATGTGATCGCCACCTTCTCCCCAACTAGAGCGTTGACCAGCGTCGACTTTCCGACGTTAGGCCGGCCGACGACCGAGATGAACCCGGAGTTGGTCATCGTTCTGTCACGCGAACACGTGCCACCCGGCGTCCCCGCACTTCTTCAGCGGTCAGGGTGAGATCGTTGTACTCGAACGACTCCCCGACGGCAGGGACACGTCCTGCAAGACCCAGAACCAGGCCACCGACGGTGTCCCACTCCTCATCCGGGAACTCGACGTTCAAGATGCCCGACAGATCATCCACGTCGAGACGCGCATCAACGAGGTACCCGCCCGATTCGAGCGGCACCACCATGGGTTCTTCATCGTCGTACTCGTCGACGATCTCCCCGACGATCTCCTCGAGAAGGTCTTCGATCGAGACGACACCTGCGGTTCCGCCGAACTCGTCGACGACGATGGCGAGGTGCATCTGTTTCGCCTGCATCTCACGGAGAAGCTCCGAGATGGCCTTGGTCTCTGGCACGAAGTAGGCGGCGTGGCAGAGGTCGCGCGCCGGCCTCGGTGGCGCATCCTCGTCGTACAGGGTGAGGAGATCTCTGGCGTACAGCAGGCCGACGATGTCGTCGACGTTCTCACCGGTGAGCGGGATCCTCGACCGGCCCGCAGTGAGAACGAGGTCGACCGCATCGTCCGATGATGCATCGGCGGGAAGCGTCACCATGTCGGTGCGTGGGACCATGACCTCGCGCACGATCGTTTCTCCGAATTCGATGATCGACGAGATCAACTGGCGCTCCTCGCGGTCGTCTTCATCCTCCTCGTCCTCTTCATCCTCCTCGTCATCCGACACGAGATCATTGGCCGCATCGCCGATTCGGATCGCAACCCCGAGGATGCGCGAGAACCGGTAGGCGAAGGATCGAGACCGGGATCGGCCGATCGTTCGGGGGATGAGATCGGACAACAGAACGATGAGCAACGTCATCGCAAGAAACCCGAGGGCGAGCATCCACCCGGAGAGGATCCGTTCCATCGCCCAACTCGCTGGGATCACCGCCAGGATCAGCAGTGTGGTGACGACCGTGCCGAGCGCAGGCTGGATCCGGTGCCGCTCTTCGAGAAGGTCGGCAACCATCTCCGCCCTGGGATCTCCCTCCCCTGCGTCGTGGAGTGCGTCTGCTCGGGGTGTTCGCACCAACGTCGCGCCGGCGGCGCGCAGTATCGCTGTGAGGAAGACCAGAACTGCGGAGAAGGAGAACGCTGCGGCGATCACGGTCTCACCCTACCGATGCGAGCCAGGAGTTCACTCTCTCTTGCCTCCATCCGGATTGCGTCGTCCTCGACTTCGTGATCCCAACCCAGGAGATGCAGGAGCCCGTGGACGACCATCAGAGAGAGTTCATCCTCGAATGGCGCTCCGTGTTGTTCCGCGTTATCACGCACGACGGACGGTGCGATGAACACATCACCGAGCTCGATCGGCGGGCCACCGGGAGAACGCATTGGCGGCGCACCCGGAGTGGCTGCCTCGAGCGGAAATGAGAGAACGTCGGTGGGGCCATCCTTCCCCATGTGCGTCTCATTGAGTTGCGTCATCTGTGCTGCGTCGATCAGAACAAGGGACACACCGGTCTCGGATTGGAGGCCTTCCTCTTCAAGAACGATTTCGGCCAGCCGGAGCAACTCGTCGGTCACGATCGGTTCGTCCTGTTCATCGGCAAAGAGGACGTTCACCCATCCCCCTCGTCGAACGGATCGCCAACATCTTCGCTCTCCGCGCTCGTTCTGGCCAGCGCGCCGTTCGTATTCGTCGGCAGCGCGGGGGGAGCTCTACTGTCGACAACCTTCGGACCGGGGAAACCCGGGTACGGGACACGCGCGTGGTAGTAACCCATCAGAGCCCGTACGAGTTCGGCCTTAATCTTCGTCAAGTCCCCGAACGTCAGCTGCGATTCGTCGAGCTGACCGTCGTCGACCTTCTCGGTGACAACAGTCTCGACGACATTCTTGAGACCACTCGCCGTCGGGTCCTCCTGGTGAGCGTATGCCCGAGCCGCCGCCTCCGTCCCGTCGGAGATCATCACAATCGCCATTTCCTTCTGCCTCGGCTTGACACCGTGGTGGCGGAAGAGATCCGGGTCGACCTCCGGCTCGGCCTCGAGGGCGCGGTGGTAGAAGTAGCGCATCAGGCTTGTGCCGTGGTGCATCCGGATTCCGTCTGCCACGTCCCCAGGGAGTCGATATTTCTTCGCGAGCTTCAGGCCCTCGGTGACATGGGATCGAATGATCTGTGCTGACTCTTCGGGCGGGAGTGTGTCGTGCGGATTGGATACGCCGAACTGATTCTCGACGAAGTACTGCGGTAGCGTGACCTTCCCGAGATCGTGGTACCAGGCCGCAGCCTGTGCAAGCAGCGGATCAGCGTCGATTGCCCGAGCGGCGCGACCCGCGAGCGACCCAACGAGCATTGAGTGGTTGAACGTCCCTGGAGCCTGCTCCTCGATGAGGCGCAACGCCGGGTGATTGCGGTCCAGCAGATCGAGGAGTCCAAGTGCGGTTGTGATGCCGAACGCACTCTCGAGGAACGACACAAGACCGAGTGAAACAAGTCCGGCCATCACGGCACCGGTGAATGCCCACACTGCGGACATGCCAAGACTGCCGTCTCCAAACACCCACTCGAGTGTCACGGCGAAGGGTACGACGGTGATCGCCGACAGCAGCACGGCGAGCCGAAGCTGGCGTCGCGACGAGACACGGGAGACGAACGCCACCGGCACAACAGTCGCAACCCCGGCATAGACGGTGAACGCGAGATCACCCGTCGACAAGGCCGTGAACCCGGCCATCGGGACGGCAAGCACAACGCCCGTGCGCGGATCGAACAAGATGGCCGCGACGAAACCAATCGCCACAGCAGGAATCAGGTAGCCGAGGGCTCGATTGTCGACGGCGATGATCGCAGGGATCCGAGATATCAGGGCAGCGAGCACCAACAGGATTCCAAGCAGGGCGATGTGGCGAGGTTCCGCCCACTTCACCGGAGCGCTCCTCCCC
>CAXMQO010000012.1:0-25387 GCA_964195515.1 uncultured Saprospiraceae bacterium
TCCAGACCCGGTGTCCGATCGCCCAGCAGGGCATCTGCGACGTGTCGGCGCCGAACCTCCGACCGATACACTCCGGGGGTCACGAGGCATCGTGTCATCTGAGAACCGGAGACCACCAAGACCTGGACCGCCCCTTCTTGAGCCCCCGGTATCCCGTAGTCTCCGGCCCCCTCCAGCTCCCGTCCTTCTCCCCTCGATTACGAGCTCCAGGGCCCGATGGTCGTGGGCGACAAAGGATCGGCCGGGTCGGAGCCCACTGGGGATAGCCGACCAACGTGTCGTCGGTTTTCGTAAACAGTGGACGGGCGAGCGTGTCCAGGTCGGCGTTCACGTCGGTTCGCCAGGATCAACAGTGTTCGACACCACCGGTCTTGAACGCCCTCGCTCGTTGGGCACCGGACATCGCTCGGACCGCTGCTTCTTGGAATTGACCATCTTGTATCCTGGCCTGAATAGAGGATCACACACATGCATGAGTTGGCGCTTGCGGATTCGGTAGTGAAAGCAGCCTTGAGCGCTGCCGACGATGCCGGCATGGATCGGATCGAACGCATCGTCGTCAAGGTCGGTGAGTTGCAGCAGATCAAGAGGGAACTCTTCGAATTTTCCTTGACGAACGTGCTCCCGGCCAAGGACTCCCGCTTGGCCGGGGTGAAGTTCGATGTCTCGGAGGAACTCGTTCGCTTCCAGTGTCGCTCCTGCGGAACCGACTACGGCCGGGATGAAGCAGGCATCGACAGTGACGGCGACCAGGGCGAAGCCATTCACTTCATTCCCGAACTCTCCCATGCATTCGCGCGGTGCCCTTCGTGCGGAAGTCCAGACTTTGAGATTCGAGCCGGCCGCGGAATCACGCTCGTACGAGTCGAAGGAAGTAGCGAAGATGATCCCGGTTGAGTCGATCGATCCCCGGGCTTTCGTAATCCGTGACAGACTCGCCGGCGTCTCACGCGTTATCGGGGTAGCCGGCAGCAAGGGTGGCGTAGGCAGGAGCGTCATCGCCTCGACCCTGGCACTCGCACTTGCCGACCAGGGCAAGCGAGTAGGCCTGTTCGACCTTGACTTCACATCTCCGAGCGATCACGTGGTGCTGGGCGTCGAGCGCGGTTTCCCGGAGGAAGAGTTCGGGATCGACCCTCACCTCGTCCACGGAATCCACATGGTGTCCGTTGCCTTCTTCACCGGCGATGCGGCCGTGCCGCTGCGTGGAGAAGCTGCGACCAGTGCCCTGCTCGAACTACTCGCTATTACCCGATGGGGTGATCTCGACATACTCGTTCTCGACATGCCCCCCGGCCTGGGGGACACCAACCTCGACGTCATCCAACTGCTGCCCAGATTGGAGTTCCTGCTGGTCGGCAACGGATCGAGAGTTGTGATCGACAGCGTCCGCCGCGCATTACAACTGTTCACGGAACTCGACGTCCCCATGATCGGACTCTTGGAGAACATGCGCAAGGGGAACGAACAGGCGGTTGAGTCGCTTGCGGATACAGCCGGCGTGCCGTTCCTGGGTTCGGTGCCGTATGACCAGGACCTCGAAGATGCTCTTGGTCACGTTGATCTGCTGCGAGCGTCGGCGGTCTACGGCGTAGTGAAAGACGTCCTCTCCGCATAACAATCGACCGCACCTGGCTAATCACAACGGCGTCGGAAACCACGACCGTTGTGAATTCGACAGGGTCGCCACCCTTATCCTCCGAGGGCTCTTCGCCGTCGGCGCCGCCATCTGGCATTCCGAAACCGCGAAGCACTCCTGGCCGGCTGGGGTCCCGATCGGTATGATCAGAGCGGAGGAGCTGTGAGCCAGGAGATGGTCGCTCTCGATTGCACGGTCCCGATCTGGGATCGCTTCTATCTCGTGCGACCACTCGTCATCATCGGAACCGTCGAACCCGACGGCGGCATCGACTTCGCTCCGAAGCACATGGCCGGCCCCGGGTCGTGGCAGAACTTCTACAGTTTCGTGTGTTGCAGCGACCACGCCACCTATAAGAACGCGGTGCGAACGGGTGCCTTCACCGTCTCGTACCCAACCCCGGACCAGATCATCGAGACAAGCCTCACTGCAGCACCGCGGTCCGCGGACGACAAGAAACCCAGCCTTGTCGCGGTACCGAAAGTCCCGGCCACCATGGTCGAGGGCGCCCTGGTACGTGACGCAAGGATCCACCTCGAGTGCGAACTCGAGAGAACCGTCGATGGGATCGGCGCCAACAATCTCATCATCGGCCGTGTCGTTGCTGCCGCCATCGACGAGCGAGCCCTTCGCGTCATGGACCGCGAGGACGAGCACGTCATCGCCGATGCTCCGATTCTGGGTTATCTGCAGCCGAATCGTTTCTGCGTGATCAGAGAGAGCAGGAGCTTCCCCTTCTACGCCGGGTGGTCGAGGTAGATCGTGCAAGCCACCGTCCACCCCGGTCTGCTCCTCGATCATCTGGAGGCGAACGAGGCCGGCCTCATCCAGATGTGCGATGAACTCGTGTCGATCGAGAGTCCATCGAATGATCCCGGGGCAACCCGGGTGATTCTCGGGCACCTCACCGACGAGTTCATCCAACTCGGTTACCGGTACCGGCTCTCTCCCCCGGATCGGTCGGGCGGCTATCTGTACGCACGGCCGCACCACCATCGCCGACGGGCACCGCTGCAGTTGATCTTGGGTCATGTCGATACGGTCTGGCCGATCGGGACACTGGCCGCAAGACCGTGGACGGCCGACGGAGCGGCTCTTCACGGTCCTGGGGTGTTCGACATGAAAGCCGGGATCGTTCAGATCCTCTTCGCCCTCCGAACGCTCCGCGATCTCGACATCGAACCGCCAGCCACTCCTCTCGTCCTCTTCAACAGTGACGAGGAGATCGGCAGCAGGGAATCCCGGGTGGCGATCAGTCGATTGAGTCGGATCGCCGTGCGAGCCTTCGTGTGCGAACCGGGGCTCGGGCCCGGCGGCGCGCTCAAGACGGCGCGAAAGGGACTCGGAAAGTACACCCTTACCGTGCACGGGCGGGCAGCGCACGCAGGACTCGATCCGGAGAACGGCGCCAGTGCCATCCTCGAGCTGTCATCGGTGATCCAGCGACTGTTCGCACTCAACGACAGGGAACGCGATATCACCGTCAATGTCGGAACGATCGAAGGCGGAATTCAGGCCAACGTCATCGCGCCCCGGAGCCAGGCAGTCGTCGACGTCCGGGTACTCGATCGTCATGACGCCCAGTACATCGACGGCGCAATCCGGGCTATCGAACCCGTCACGGAGGGCACCACTATCACGGTGTCGGGCGGATTCGGACGGCCACCGATGGTGCGAACGGTCCGCAATGCCGCACTCTTCAAGCGAGCGAAGAGGATCGGCGAGACCCTCGGCATGGAGATCCGCGAGGTCACCGCCGGTGGCGGCTCGGATGGAAACACAACGAGCCAGCACACCGCGACGCTCGACGGCCTCGGCATCATCGGGGACGGGGCCCACTCCCCGAGCGAACGCATAGACGTCCGCAACCTCGCTCCCCGCACAGCCTTGCTCGCGGCACTTCTCATCGAGCCGATCGACGACAATGATGGGAGGGCGATGTGAACAAGTACTTCTTCTCCTCGCTCACTCGCATCTCCGACCTGGCAGAAGAGGGCTTCACCGTCGAACCCCGGGAACGGGACGAGTGGGGCACCGGCGACTACGTCGTCGGACAAGTGGTCGGTCGGGCCGGCGAGTTTTCTCGCGTTGAGTTGCGCAGCGGCCGGATGATCGAAGTCGTCGAGGGTGACCTCATCGTTGGGGCATGGGGAAGCCGGCGAGCGACCCTGGAGGCGGTCGGCGACTGGGTAGATATCGGTGAAGACGGCATGTTCAATGCCCTGACTTCCGCCGGGTTGTTCGGACGGGTCACCTCCCTGGCGCCCCTCATGCCGCCGCTCATGAGGCTGTGCTACGTCGGACACGTCACGCGCGACGGAACCAAGATGACGATGAGCGACTTCATTCCCCCGATCCCCGACGTCGACTACAACGTGCCGACCCTTCTGATCATCGGCACATCCATGTCGGCGGGCAAGACAACGGCGGCGAAACGCATCATCCGTCATCTCAAGGTTCTGGGCCTCAACATCGTCGGAACCAAACTCACCGGAGCGGGCCGTTACCGGGATGTGCTTTCCATGTGGGACGCCGGAGCCGACGACATCTACGACTTCGTCGACGTCGGTCTGCCGACGACGACCGTCGATCCTGAGGAATACCGCGCAAGACTCCGGCAGCTGCTCTCTCTGATTGCAGCGCGTTCGCCCGACATCGTCGTAGCGGAGGCGGGAGCGTCGCCCCTCGAACCGTACAATGGTGAGGTCGTCCTCGAAGAGCTCGGTGAATGGGTTCGCTGCACGGTTCTGTGCGCCTCCGATCCCTACGCCGTGTCCGGGGTCATCGCCGGTTTTGGGTACGAACCCGACGTCGTCGCCGGGATCGCCACCAACACCACGGCTTCGGTGGAGCTGATCCGACGGCTGACGGGCCAGAAGGGTTTCTCGTTCCTGATCGAGGAGGAGTCGGACGACGCCTTCGCCGTGATCCGAGCCCGCTTCGGCCTCTAAGCCGCGTACCCAGGGTTCGTGTCCCCGTCGGCGGCGCTGTCGGCCCGCGGAACGAAGCGTGGTAGGCCGTCACCAACTACGGTTCTCCCATGAGCGACTTCTTCCTTGGCGGCCCTATCGAGTCGGCAACGGGCGACCGCGTCGCCGGCCAGCACACCGTCTACGACGCCTCCGACCTCACAACCCATGGGGTCATTGTCGGCATGACCGGATCCGGCAAGACGGGCCTCGGCATCATCTATCTGGAGGAGGCACTGAGCGCGGGAATACCGACGTTGGTCCTCGATCCCAAGGGCGACATGACGAATCTGCTCCTTACATTCCCTGATCTCGCCCCAGCCGACTTCGAACCCTGGATCGATCCTGCAACCGTCGGGGACGACGAGACGATCGGCGATGCGGCAGCCAAGACTGCGAGCAGATGGACCGAGGGACTGGCCGACTGGGACCTCGACGGAACTGATATCCGAAGCCTCCGGGAGCGCGCGGGATTCACCATCTACACGCCGGGCTCAACGACCGGGACGCCCCTCGACATCATCGGCTCCCTCAATGGCCCTCCCGGATCTTTCGACGACAACACGGAGGCACTCCGCGACGAGATCCTGGGATTCACATCAGGCCTCCTCGGGATGGTCGGCATCGATTCCGATCCCATCTCGTCGAGAGAGACCATCCTGATCACCAACCTCATCGAGCATGCATGGCGGCACAACCAATCCCTCGACATTGCGACACTGCTCGACTGGATCCAACGGCCACCAATCAGAAAGCTCGGAGTCTTCGATGTCGATGCCTTCTTCCCCCCGAAAGATCGACTCGACCTCGCGATGAAGCTCAACGGACTCCTCGCCTCCCCGGGTTTCGCCACTTGGATGGATGGTCCGCCGCTCGACATCGATTCGCTGCTCTGGGATCAGGACGGCACACCCCAAGCTGCCGTCATCTACCTCGCTCATCTGTCCGAAGACGAGCGACAGTTCGTCGTCACCCTCGTCCTGTCGAAACTCATCACCTGGATGCGAAGCCAGCCCGGCAGCGGAGAACTCCGGATCCTTGTGTACATGGATGAGGTCTACGGTTATGCGCCGCCGACCTCGCAGCCCCCTGCGAAGAAGCCAATCCTGACGCTCCTCAAGCAAGCGAGGGCGTACGGAGTGGGACTCCTTCTCTCGACACAGAATCCTGTCGATCTCGACTACAAAGCCATGTCGAATGCGGGGACGTGGTGTATCGGACGGCTCCAGACTGAACGTGACAAGAAGCGAATCCTCGAGGCACTCTCTTCGGCGGGAGGAGAGACGGACATCGGAGAACTCGATCGCCGCATCTCGGGACTCGACAAGCGAGTGTTCCTCCTCCATTCCACCCGCGACGAGCCGAAACTGTTCACGACTCGTTGGGCAATGTCCTATCTCCGGGGTCCGCTGACCCCGACGCAGATTTCCAGTCTCACGCCCGAACGCCCGCGGCGATCTACTGCCCCAGCGCCCATCGAAGACGCTCCTCGGGCAGATACCACGAACGCGTCGGCCATGCCGATCGTCCCCAACGGAATCTCGGTCTCGCATCTCGACCCTGCGGCAGCGTGGGCGACCAAAGTCGGATGCGACGCTACGGGCACGGTGTACGAAGCGGCGGTTGCGGTTCGGCTCACTGCCCGGTACGACGACACACACGCAGGAGTCGACCACACCATGGAATGGGAAGCCGTCCTCTTCCCCCTGTCCGGGGACGTCGCTGCAGCGATCGAAGTCGACTACGACGAACGGGACTTCCGGGCCGACGGCATCGACGGGGCGACGTACCGGCCGCCCTCGGAGCCTGTCGACGCGTCGGCATTCTGGTCGTCGCTCACCAGAGCATTCAAGGAGCACTTGTACCACGTCGGTGAAATCACCGTGTACAAGAACGCACCGCTGAAGACCTACTCACGAGTCGGTGAATCAGCGGAGGACTTCGCCGGGCGCTGCGCCGTCGCTGCGGAGGATGGCGCGGACGCTGCGACCGCGAAGCTCAGGGACAGATACGAGAAACAGCTCCGCCGGATCCAGAGCGAGATCGACAAGTACGGGGCGCAGGCCGAAAGTGCCGCCGCCGAGGCGTCGGCCGGAGACATCGACATGATGGCGGGAGCCATCTTTGACGTGTTCTCAGGGCGACGCGGTTCCCGGAGCATCTCATCGAGCATGAAGACCCGCAGGGCTACACAGCGACGCATCGAAACCGCTGAGGGGCGGGTCCAACAACGGGTCGCGGAGTATGAGGATCTCCAGGCTGAGTTCGAGGCGGAAGTCGCCGACATCGTCGAACTGTGGGACGAGCATGCAGCGGCGATCGAACCGGTCACCGTGCGGCTTGAGAAGAACGACATCGTCGTTTCCCACACTGCCCTTGTCTGGATCCCCCGCGCCTGAAACCACCCAGGGTTCGCGTCCCGTCTGAGGCGCTGTCAGCCCGCGGAATAGACGCCCACTGAAGCCGACCCCGCTTGCAGGAGCCGCTGCACTGTCTGGACGACGTCCGCCGGAGTCCTGACTACGTCCACCCACGTGAACCGCACGACACGCCAGCCGTGCAGAAGCGCCTGTCGATCTCGCTCCCGATCCCGGGCGAAGGCCTCGGTCAACTCATGCCACCGTCTCGAGTCCCATTCGATCGCCAATCTCGCATCGGGATAGGCCGCGTCGAAGCGTCGCTCCGGGCTCCAGGGGATCGGGAACTCGAATCGCGGGTTGGGAAGCCCGCCATTGCGAAGGGCGTCAGCACCGAGACGTTCAAGTGGTGTTCCGTGCCGGGGACCCAACTCGCGCTCCTCGAGAATCCATCTGATCTTCGTGATTCCGGGCTTGCCCTTCCGAGCGACTCGGTCGACGACCGCCCGCACCTCATCGACACCCGCTCGTCGGTCGGCAACGACCGAGTCCAGGACGGCGGTGAGGTGCCTGACCGTGAGGAACCTCGACAAGTCGACAACTGTCCGCGGCACTGAAGTGACCGGGAGGCCGTTGATCTCCACGATGTGCTCCACTTGGAGGTCGTGGCACCGGTGAACGGCAACTCCAGGGAAGACGTGGGTTGTTCGTGAGTGAACAAGCACGCTTGCCACACCGCGGCGGAGCTTCGGCAGGTCGTGCATCTCCGCGGCCGAATCATGTGAGACGACAGCGTCGGGCAGAGTCGCTACCGCTGCACGGACAAGGTTCATGGGACCCGGCATATCGATGATCCGGTAGCCAAACCGTCCGAGCTGGGTCCACCGCTGATCACGTACACGACGATCGATCTGGCCCTTGGAGAGACCACCGCGGAGCGCTTGCTCTCGCCGAATCGCTCCTCCCTGGCTTGCGGCGACCTCAGCGAGAGCTCTGTCCGGGTTCATGCGAACAACATGCCAGATCTGTCGTCAGGAATCTAGACGCGCGACTGACCGTCGTTCCGCGGGCCCACAGCGCCTCAGGCGGGGACACAAACCCTGGGTACGCGGCTCTAGCTCTTGCGGAGAGCCCAGAGAACGTCGCGAATGTCGACGATTCCCAGTAGCTCCTCGCCCACCGCCACGGGGAGGTGCCGGTAGCCGGTCTCGAGGAGCCAGTCCGCTGCTTCTGAAACGCTCACGTCGGGAGAGACCGTATCGGGGCCATCGGTCATCCATTCAGAAACGGGAGCCTCGACGTCAGCACCCTCCGAGACCGCTCGCACGAGGTCCCGGTCGGTAATGATTCCGACGAATCGACGACCGTCGACGACGGCGAGCGCACCGATCGACCGGGCAATCAACACTTCGGCGGCATCACCAAGCGTGGTTTCGGGACCGACCACGTCGGATTCACCGCTTACGAGTGCTTCGACACGCATGTGCAATCCCTCCGACGGCTCTCACCCAGAGGCTAGCCATCGCGACTGGGTCGATGTCGAACGGCCCGTCCTCAGCGTCCTAGACGAGATCCTGTTCGCGGATCCCGAAGCTCGGATGGCGCAGCCGGCAGAGCGCGAGTTTCTCGAGCTGGCGGATCCGCTCACGCGTCAGGTTGAACTCGTCGCCGATCTCCTCGAGGGTGCGAGGCACGCCGTCGTAGAAGCCGTATCGGAGTGCCAGGATGCGCCCCTCGCGCATTGGGAGACGTTCGATCGACTTCCGAAGACTGTTCGCGATATCCATCTCTTCGGTCACCCGGACCGGGTCGACGGCCTCTTCGTCTTCGATGAAATCTCCGAGTTGGGCGCCATCCTCACCGATCGGTTGCTCGAGCGAGACCGTGTCGGCGACGCTGAGGGCCAATTCGACTTTGGCGACGTCAACGCCGGCCTCTTCTGCAATCTCTTCGGGTTTCGGATCGCGACCAAGCTCCGCCTTGAGGCTCGCCTGTGCAGCGCGCACCGCTGCCAGCGTGTCGTGGAGATGGACGGGAATCCGCACCGTTCTGGACTTGTCGGCGATGGCTCGCGTGATCGCCTGTCGGATCCACCACGTTGCATATGTGGAGAACTTAAATCCCTTGCGCCAGTCGAACTTCTCAACAGCACGGATCAACCCGAGATTGCCTTCCTGGATGAGGTCGAGGAAGTCGATGCCGGACGTATTGGCGTAGCGACGGGCGTTGGCGACAACGAGGCGGAGATTGGCCGTGAGGAACGCATCCTTGGCTTCCTGTCCGCGCCGAGCCTGACGCCGAAGCGTGATCTGCTCGGCCCTTCCCTTGTAGGCGCCCGCATCAAGCCGATCCTGCGCCGTCTGACCGCTCTCGATCTTCTGGGCGTAGTCGACTTCCCGCTCGGCCGTGAGCAACTCGTACTCGCCGATTGCCGTCAGGTACTGACTCACGAGATCCGTCGTCAGCCGTCCGCGCTCGTCGGTGAGCTTGGAACGATCGCGATCGCGACGTGTGCGTGTGAGCGTGTCGCGGTCGACGCGCTCCTTCGCCTCCTCGCGCTCCTGCGTCGCTCGGTTCAGGACGGACTTGCTCATGTTCGAGCCGTTTGTCATCGCGTGATCCTCCACCAACGTCATCCAGTACACCCGTCCCGACCCTGTCAAACACACCACAGGGCGGGGAACAGTTCAATATCACACATCTGGGCCGATTTGTGAACCCCGAATCTTCGGAGGCTCGCCCGGCGTCTCCGCCCTTGAAGCGTACGGAGCCGTGGCGGATAGCGCGACGGCGGCGTTTGGTGGCTCCGACGCGTGCGCCTTGTGGGATGCACTGGGGGCGGAGAGACGATCGGCGTAGCCGCCCGAGAATCAGACGCCGTGGAGGATTCCTTCAGGGAAGCCATCCATCAGACTGCCGGGGAACCCACCGAGAAGACCGCCGGGGAGGCCCCCGAGAAGCCCACCGAAGAGATCCGGGGCCACGTCGCTGCATTGATCGTGAGCCTCACGCCACGCCGTAGTGTCGATTTCGCCGTCGACCAGGGAACCGGGCACCGTCACGGAGAATCCCCCGTCCGAGCGGGTCTCGACGAGCGGAACGTCTGCACCGTGGTCGGCCAGACACGACGTGTACACCTCGAGTTCTTGGGCCAGCCCCGAAGGCTCGGCCCGATCGTCCGCAGTCAGGGCGATGACCAGACCGATCACGAGGCTGAAGACGACACCGACCCCCGCAAGGATCGCTGGGACCGCCCAATCTGCCGGGGTTGTTCGGCGTTCGTTCATGTCGGCTCCTTTCGGTCGGACCGCTACGGCCCATCGAAGCTACGTCAGACTCGGTCGTTAGGGTACGCCGATGCCCGAGTGGACCACGCTCCTCACCTTCGCGGCCGCGGCGATGCTTCTGTTCATCTTGCCGAACCGGCTGTGCTCCACATCATCACGAGCTCGCTGAGCCAGGGTCGCACGGCAGACCTCGTGTCGGTGGCCGGTATCCATGTCGGCAGCATCGTCCATGTGATTACCGCCGCAGTCGGTCTGTCGGCAGTTGTCGCCGCGTCGTCTGTCGGGTGTTCGGCATGGTCTTCGTAGCGGCAGGAGTCATCTCGGACGGCATCTACGCCATCGCCGCCGGCACGTTGGGCGACCGGCTCTCAACGAAGCCACGGTTGGAAGCCGGGTCCCGCTGCGGAGCGGGGGCCATCTATCTCGCCCTCGGCACGGCCGCGGCCGTCTCGGGTACCGGAAAGCACTGAGCCACGAATCGGCCACGGCACCGACCATCGCGAGCCAACCCCGGCGACTGGAACGGGGGTGAGTCCGAAATCCATGGATTCCCCGAGTCCGTTCGTATCCTCATCCTCGATGTCCACCTCGACCCACCTCCCACTGTGTGTGTATTGCGGAACCGCTCGACCGGCGGACCAGACGAGGTGCCCGCAGTGCGGTCGCCCGTGGATCGACGTCCGAGTGGGCGCTCATGGCCAGGACCGTGTCCCGGCCATGGCAGGTGTGTCCGCCATCGGTGGGCAAGCGGCTGCCGACGCGGCGGCGGTACCGCTCTCAGTGTCGCCAGCGCCCGAGGCCGGTGACGCCAATCTCCCTCCGGACGAAGAGGAACGTCAGACAGACTCGAGCAGACGATTCATGTGGCTCATCCCTGCGCTCATCGCTGCCGTCGCCGTCGCCGTGATCGCTCTCTTCGCGTTCGGCGTCCTCGACAGTCCGAACGACGGGACTGACGAGACCGCAGCTTCGGCAACGACGGTTCCTGCGGCTCCCACCACCGCCGTCCCGACAACCGTTCCCCCTGTGCCCACCACCACGGTCGCTCCCACCACGACCAGCACCACCACCACCACGATCCCCGAGCCGTCTTCGTTCCCGGCCGTGGGGGAGGCGATTCCCATGTCCTCACTGACACTCAAGGCGAGCGGCATCGGCCCGATCGCCTTCGACGCCGCCGCCCCGAATGCCATCGGGCGCCTGGTCGCCAGTCTCGGGCACCCGAAGGAGACCGGGGCCGCAGGAGAAGATCTGGGCCTCTGCGCCAACGACGACGGACGTTTCGTTCGCTGGGCCGGCCTGACCGTCGTTGTCTCCGGGACCTTTGCAGACGGGACCTTCGCCGGCTATCGCTACGAAGACGAGACAGTGCCGACGATGCATCTCGATCTCGCCACACCTTCAGGACTCCGCGTCGGCGATCCGGTCTCGATGTTCAACCGACTCTATGCCTCGTATCAGATCGACTACGTGTCATCGGAAGGCACCGACCTGTTCCGGCTATCGGATGCCGACGGCCTGCTCCTGTGGGGGCCCGTGTCATCGATCGAGGACTCGGGCCGGGTGGATGGCATCTACGCCCCCGACGTCTGTTCCCCGTAAGCCAATACCTGCCTCACGAAGTAGCATCCACACGACCCGCATCCGATCACAGGGGGACCGTTGAGTTCTGCAGACATACCCTGGTGGCGCCGCCTCTTTTCACCGGCGAACGTCTCTTCCGTCGTAGCCGGCGTCGTCGTCTTCATCCTCGGACTCGTCGCGTGGGATACCCACCGAGGCGTTCTCGTGTCTGCAATCGTCGCCGCCCTCGTCACCGGGATCGTATGGCTGATCTGGTGGTCGGTATCCGGTCCTCCGGACTTCGCTCGAATTCTCGGTGTGCCGCGTCTCGGTTCTATCCCCAACGACGATTCGAGCCCGGCACCGACGCTCGCCGATGGCCACTCCGCCACAAGGGCCGCCTATGAGGACCTCCTCGGTGAGATCGAGGGACACACAAACGGAAAAGTCCTTCTCGTCTCCTCCCCCGGACCGGGACAAGGAGCATCGACCGTTGCTCTCAATCTCGCCGTCGCGGCGACGCAGCGAGGGCGCCGGATTGCCTTGATCGACAGCGACACCGCCGGCCATGGTGTCTCTCGCTTTCTGTCCACGGGATCCGAACCGGGGCTGACCGATCTTGCCGACGGCTCGTCGACCCTCGCCGAGACCGCCAGGATGTGGGAGATCGGCCCGGATTCCGCACTGCCGATTGTGCCGTCTGGATCGCCGGGTGCCGCGTCCGAAGTCGCACTCGCCGGACCCGGTCTTGCGGCATCGATCGACCGGATCGCGGAGCGTGCCGATGCGGTGCTCATCGACGCGCCACCCATCGCGTGGGACGGAGCGACCGCCCCACTCGCCGCACACGCCGACGGAACGATCCTCGTGGTCACCGATGCTGCCACCGACGCAACCGTGGTGGATACTCGCGACCGCCTCGCTGTCGCGGGTGCGCCGGTGATCGGCTACGTCGAGAATCGGACGAAGCCGCCGTCGTTCTGGCGTCTCCCCGTCGTCCGCATGCTCAAGAGATCCGCGGGGGCGTTCGTCGCGATCGCTCTGGTCTATACCGGTTACACCGGGATTCAGATCTACGACTCGTGGTCTGGTGTCGACCGACAAGCCCTCGATACATCCGAAGCGGAGGTTCTGCTCCCGTCTACCAGTGTCCCGCCGGTGGCCGATGTCGTCGAGGACGATCCCGAAGCAACGTCTCTCGAAGAGATCGTCGTCGGCGCACCGACGATCGAAGGCTCCTATCGGTCGCTCCTCCTGATCGGCAGCGATGAGGCCGCCGACCTCGCAGACGTCATTCTTCTCACCGTCCTCCCTGCCGACAAGGAACTCGATCCGTTCATGGTGTCCCTCCCCCGGGATCTCTACGTGCCGAACCGGTGCACGAACAGCTACAGCCGCATCAACGCCACGCTCCGGGAGTGTGGTGACGTCAACGCACCCACAATGCTCGCCTTGACGGTCGAGGACTTCACCGGGATCAAGGTCAACAACTTCGCCGTCTTCGATTTCGATGGATTCGCAGAAGTCATCGACGGGGTTGGCGGCGTCGAGATCTGCGCCGACTACCCGATGCGGGATTGGAGGGCTGAGCTCGACTTCCCCGGTGGATGTGTCAATGCAGACGGGGCGACGACACTCGCCTGGGTCCGCTCCCGGCACACGGAGGAGTTCGTCGACGGACAATGGCGCTCCGTACCGGGGGCCGGCGATCTCATGCGAAACGAGCACCAGCAAGATGTGATCGTCGAGCTGGCGAAGAAGCTCAGGACCTTCGAGTCACCGACCAATCTCTCGTCCAAGATCGAAGAACTCTCGAAGGCGTTTACCGTGGACGAGAGGTTGGGGATCTCTGATGCACTCAGACTGGCGTGGAGTCTCCGCGACATCGACGTCACCGCCATCCAACGCCTCGCAATTCCGGTGAAGCTCGGGAGAACCACAACTGGGCAATCGATCCTCCGGGCGACGCAACCCTTCGACGAATTGCTTTCCGAGTTCTATCCATCGCTGCTCGAGGAACCGAATCCGGCCGGCGAAGCGTCGGCTCCGGTCTCCCCCAATCAGTTCTGATACGACGCACCGCTCGGTTGTCCGTAAGATGTGGGCAACCGCCGGGAGGACCGAAATACCGTGAGCGACCCGAAAGACCCATACGGCAATCCACCGGGATGGACGGATCCATACTCGGACCTGACCAACATCTCCGGGAACGACCCGATTCCGCCGCTCGAAGATCCGCGTACGCCTGCTGCGACGCCACCCGGCTCTCCTCTGTTGACCGGCCTTGTCGTCGGTCTCCTACTGGTTGCGCTCTCGGTCGCTGTATTCCAGCTGCTCAAGAGCGATGACAGCGTCGAAGCCGGAGGCACCACCACAACGGCTCCAGCCGACGGCTCAGAGACCACGGTGCCCGGAGATACCTCGACCACGTCGTCGACCGTCGGCACGTCAACACCCCCATCCGAGCCGTATCCGCCGGTCGGCACCCCGATCGCTGTCGACAACATGAAACTCAAGAGCGATCGTGTCGGCATCCAGATCAACGACGTTCCGGACCTGAAGTTCGGCGATCCGGCAGATATCTCGATCGGTCGACTGGCATCAAGCTTCGGCGACCCTGATCAGGACACCGGCTGGCAGGTCTCAACCGGCCAATGGGGTGTCTGCACCGGCGAGTTGGAGCGAGTCATCCGGTTCGGGCCGTTCGCTTCGGTCGTCACGACAGACGGTACGACCGAAGTGTTCAACGGCTATCGCCAGGACCTCAGCTTTGGCGAGCTCGACTCCGACGCCACCCAGTTGACGACACTGAGCGGGTTGAAGGCTGGAGACACCGTTGAACGGCTGCAGACCATCTACGCGACCGAGGATGTCACGTTTGCAGTGCATCCGACGGTCGGTGAGATCTTTGAGCTCCGCGGCTCAGACACGGGCACGCTCCTGCTGTGGGGTCCGGTCCGCGGTACCGATCCGGATTCTCTTGTCGTGGGAATCTTCGCCCCGGACGTGTGCGACCGAGGCTGATCCTCCGGTTTTGACGCCGACCGTCCACTAGTCTCGGCGACGTGACGAACCGCAATCCGGCCGCTCCATATCTCTCCGGCTCCTTCGCCGGACTCTCCGTCGCGGTGGCGATGTTCGCTGCTGTTGCGGGCGGCACATCGATCGCAACGGTGACGATCGGCTCCGCATCAGCGAGCCATTCCGCATCCGAGTTGACGGCGACCGGTTCGCTATTGGGTCTTGTGGTCTTTCTCGCCGGGGCTGTCGGAGGGTTCCTCGTCAGCGCCGTGACTTACGCCATGGGCCGGACACAGGATCCGGACACTCCGCGTCTGTCGTTCGCGGTGATCGCTCCTGTTGGAATTCTCCTGCCGGCCGTGCTCTCATTCGCTGTCGTGAGTCTCGGTATCACGCTCTTCGGCACATCGGCGGACGGCGTGGTCGTGGTGCCGGTCGTGTCGTTCGTCGTGGTCGCAGCGATCGCCGGCCTCATTGCCGGGATGGTCACGGTGCCGATCGTCGATGGGCTGGCTCGGCATTCCGCCATCGGAGACACCAACGAGGCAACTCCTGCGTCAGCAACCGCGTTCTGGCTTGACCTCGGACGAGCCGTCGGTGTCCCGGCGCTAGCAATCGCCGTCGGTGCCCTGCTGGCGATTGGCCTCGCTCAGATCCTTCTCAACGTCGAATCCACCGTGGTGACGGTCGGAGTCTTCGCCGCCGCAGGAGCATTGGTCCTCGGAGGCACGGCGCTCCTGGCCCTCAGACCTTGGGACAACAAGTAGCCCGCATTCGGGCTCATCGCCCATTCCTGGCAAACCGGTAGCTGGAAGCTGGCAGCTCTTACTCCGCTACTCCGCTAATCACAACGACCGGTCCCGTCTCCGTCTTCTGCTCTTCGGCGTACCACGAGAAGAAGACCCATCCGATCGCCACCCACAGGATCAGCCCGCCTCCGATCTTCATGATCAGGCCAGCGACGATCTGGTCGGTCATTACGTCGATGCCCCAGAGCCTCGGGAAGGTCGTGTAGATCGGGTAGAGCGGACTCTCACCGAGCGTCATGAACGAGGCCGGAATCGTCGGCACGAGCGACTGAAGGAACAGGTAGCCCATCTTCCCGAACGGGGCAAGGCGCTTCGTCTCGGGAATGGGATCGATCACCGGCCACCACATCAAGATCGCCGACACGAACAGGACGGCGTGAGCGAAGAAATGGAACTGCTGGTCCCTCAACATGAGGTCCACCACTGCCGGGACGTGGATGAACGCCAGCCAGGCGTTGAAGAACAACAGGGTGAACAGTGGCCGAGTCACAACCTTGAGGATCGGAAGGATCGGGCCGACCACAGCGCGCATGAGCCATGACGGCGTGCCTGCAAGTAGGAGCGGCGGCACAATGAGCGTGAGGGAGAGGTGTTCAATCATGTGGAACATGAAGAGACGCTGCTCTCCGATGTCATGCACCGGCCACGACGACGAGACCACCATCAGGATCACGCCCGCATAGAACATGACCCGCTGCAGGGTCGTCACCACCGCCCCATCGGCCGGAGCGAACCTGCCCGCCAGCCTCTGTACGCCGTACTCGTAACCGACGATCAGTGCGATCGCTATCCCGAACACATCGAGGTGCGGGTGAAAGGTGAGGTCCACGATCAGAGGGCCTGGAACACCACGAGCACGACCCCGAACACGACGAGTGCGCCGACGACTCCGATGGCGAACAGGTAGCGGTAGCCCTTGAGGTCGTACTTGAGGTGCATGAACACCGCCACGACCGTCACGAACTTCGCGATGCCGAACGCGATCAGCAGCGGCGCACGTACCGGGTCGAGGGCGTCGATGTATGGCACGGCAATCTCGAAAGCCGTGGCCACGGCGAGCGCGAGCGCGATCAGCCAGTACGTCTTCGGCGTCGGGTGTGCGTGCGAAGCAGTTGACATGGTCAGATCTGCAGCAGATAGACGACGGTGAAGATGACGATCCAGACGATGTCGACGAAGTGCCAGTAGAGCGCCACCAATTCGACGTTCATGCCGTGATCCGAGGAGAGCCGGCCGCGCAGCGAGAAGGCGATCAGCATGGTGAGCATCAACACGCCTCCGGCGACGTGGAGACCGTGGAATCCGGTGAGCATGTAGAACGACGACCCGAACGGGCTCGTACTGATCTTGAGTCCTTCGTGGACGAACTCGCTGAATTCGAAGATCTGGCCCGCGATGAACGTGAGACCGAGCAAGGCCGTCCCGATCAGCCAGATACGCCCCTGACGCTGGTCTGAACGCTGAAAAGCGTGGTCGGCAAGCACCATCGTCAGGGAGCTCATCAGGAGCACGAAAGAGCTCGCCGACGTGAACGGGATGTTGAAGATCTCAGCCCCGGGTCCGCCGTTGGTGGCGTGCCGGTAGAGCAGGAACGTGGAGATCATCGCTCCGAAGAAGAATGCCTCGGATCCCAGCCATACCCACATCGCCGTCTTGCGAGTGCGGTGAATCGGATCACCGGTCGATTCGAAATCATCTTGACGCTCGAAGACACCGTCGGTAGTGGTCGTCATCAGTGCCCTCCTCTCGTGACCGGTTCGGCCGCCCACCCAACGAGGCCCCACAGGGCGATGACGGCACCCACGGCCAGAATGGCGATACCGATCGGTCCGGATGAGATGAACACGAGACCCGCACCGAGGATCGCGATTCCGATCGCGGAAACGATGGGGTAGAACGAAGGTGAGGGCATGTGGATCCCGTGCTCTTCCACAACCACATCAGGCGGTGGAACCAGTTCGGGCGGTAGCTTGACGGATCTCCCCTCTTCGTCAACGCCGTACTTGCGGTACCAGAAGTCGTCCAGGTGATGCACAACCGGGATCTGGTCGAAGTTGTGAACCGGCGGAGGTGAGGTCGTCGTCCACTCCAATGTGCGACCGTCCCAGGGGTCGTTGCCTGCAACCTTCCCCTTTCGGTAGCTGACGATAACGTTCCAGATGAAGAACAGGAACGAGATGGCAATCAGATACGAGCCGATTGTCGACATCATGTTCCAGACGTCCCACCCCATCCCCTCGCCGTAGCGGTAGGTCCTGCGCGGCATGCCGTCGAGACCAAGAATGTGTTGCGGGGCAAACGTAAGGTTGAAGCCGGCGAACATGAGCCAGAAGTGCCATTTCCCGATCGTCTCACTCAGCATCTTCCCGGTCCACTTCGGGAACCAGTAGTAGGCGGCCGCCACGTAACCGAAGACGGCACCGCCGAAGAGCACGTAGTGGAAGTGAGCGACGACGTAGTAGCTGTCGTGCTGCTGCGTATCGGCAGGGATGATGGCGTGTGTCACACCGGACAGGCCACCGATCACGAACATCGCGATGAATCCGATCGAGAACAGCATGGGTGTAGCGAAGGTGATGCGCCCTCCCCACATCGTCCCGATCCAATTGAAGATCTTCACGCCGGTTGGGATGGCGATCAGCATCGTCGCCAACCCGAATCCCGCCTCGGCGACCGGTCCCATCCCGGCCGTGAACATGTGGTGTGCCCACACACCGAAGCCGAGGAATCCGATGGCGATTCCGGAGAACACGACGAAGCTGTACCCGAAGAGCGGTTTGCGTGAGAACACGGGGAGGATCTCGGAGACGATCCCCATCGCTGGGAGGATCAACACGTATACCTCGGGGTGACCGAAGATCCAGAACAGGTGCTGCCACAACAGAGGATCACCCGCGGCCTGGGCCTCGTAGAAGAGGGCGCCGAAGTTGCGGTCGAAGAAGATCTGCCAGAGGCCGACGCCGATCACGGGGAGGCTGAAGATCAGAAGGAACGAGGTGACGACGGTCATGCACACGAAAACCGGGACCCGCATCAGCGTCATCCCGGGAGCCCTCATCGTGAAGATGGTCGCGACGAAATTGACCGACGAGGCGAGCGATGCGATTCCGAGGAGCTGTGCACCGATTGAGTAGTAGTCCATCCGGACGTACTCCTGGATCTCGGTCGACAACGGTGCGTATCCCGTCCAAGCGCCGTCGGGCGATCCGCCGAGAAAGAACGAGGACGTGAGGAGGATTACGCTCATGAGAAAGAGCCAGTACGCGAACGCGTTAAGCCGAGGGAACGCAACGTCACGGGCCCCAACCATCAGTGGCACGAAGTAATTCTGGAATGCGGCGGCGATCGGCATGACAACGGCGAACACCATTGTGAGCCCGTGCATCGTGAACAGTTGGTTGTAGGCGTCGGCCGACAATACGGTCCCGTTGGGTGTCGCCAGTTGGGTGCGGATCAGGAGCGCCTCGAGGCCACCGACGATGAAGAATACGAGGGACGAGACCGCGTAGAGGATCCCGATGCGCTTGTGGTCGATCGTCGTGATCCAGCTCCACAGGCCCTTCGTCGAGGGTGTGTAACCGAGATCCTCGTTTGATGCGGTCATCGTCACGAGCCGTCTCCCCTGATGCTGTGTTCGGTCACTTCCATCCCTCCAACAGTGAGACAAGCTCGGCGATCTGCCGCTCATCGAGGCCGTAGTCGGGCATGCCGAGAATCCGGCCGGCGCCGATGTCGTTGAGCTCCGGCGTCATCGGCTTCACCGAGGCCGGGTCCGCGATCCATTCCGCCAGGTGCTCGGCTGTGTTCTCTTCGATCCCGGCGCCGATGGTCGAGCGGCTACCGATGTGGGTTAGATCCGGACCCAGTGCCGCTCCGATGACCTCAGAACCGCCGCCAGGGCCCACGACGTTCGCCTGATGGCAGGTCGTGCACAATTGGGTGAACGTCTCGTAGCCCGCAGCGGCCGGGTCGCTCGACGGAATCGATGACGGTTCGAGCTGCGCGGCGGTCCATGTGTCGAAGGTGTCGTTCGAATCGACATACACGCGAAAGCGCATGTCGGCGTGGGCGAGTCCGCAGTATTCGGCACACTGGCCGGGAATCATCTGCCCTGCCACGTCGGGATCCGGTGTGATCTTCAAGAATGTCTCGCGGCCGGGGACAACATCTCTCTTCCCGGAGAGGCTGGGAACCCAGAAGCTGTGGATCACATCGACCGAAGTCATCTGGAGCTCGGTCGTCATGCCGGCCGGAATGTGCATCTCGTTCGCGGTCGTGAGCGGTCGTCCCTCACTGTCGATGATGTCGGGATAGCGGAACTCCCACCACCACTGGTGGCCGATGACCTCGACCCGGAGGAAGTCGCCCTCAGCAGGACTCCGCAACTCGAAGAGTGTCACTATCGTCGGGACTGCGACGAAGGCGAGTATCAGAGCAGGGATGATCGTCCACGCGATCTCGAGACGCGTGTTCCCGTGGACCTGCTTCGGTTCATCTTCGTCGCCCGGCCTCTTCCTGAAGCGAACGATCGCGTAGACCAACGCTGTCTCGACGACAACGAAGACGGCGATGGAGATCCACAGCACGAGAGACCACAGTTGATCGATCTGCTCGGCCTCGACCGATCTCGGATTCAACGACGACTGAGGGAGGTCGCTCGAGCAAGACGCCGCAAACAGCGCGCCGAACACGAGGATCGGGATGGCGATGCGGAGCATCGACCGACGGCGACGGGCGCCGTCGTCTGCAATGGACTGATTCACGCGGTTCCCCGGGAAGACGACCGAAGTGGGCGGGATTGTAAACGACCCTGGCGCCCACTTCAATGGTCTTTCACCGAACCGCGATCAATCAACCGGCTCGACGGTTCGGAGTTCGCTAGCGCCGCGTGCCACCGGATGGGTCGCAACATGACGTCGAGGCCGGTGCTCGCCACGATCCCCAGAGGATGCTGTGAAGCAATCCATAGTGGCGCCTTGTCGGGTCTCATCACCCCGCCCTCCGCCGAGCCGTTTGACGTATCGGCTTGACATTCCTGCGCTTCTCATCCTGCGGCTCTGCTATCTCTGAACCACCGAAGACCTACCCGCACCGATCATCCAACAACGTCCCAGCCATTGCGGCTATCGCACCGTGAGTCGGCGGGATCGCCAACCACACCTATCGTTCACGGACATGTCAGCCGCTGCACTGATCACCGCTCTGGTCGTGACCTTCGTCGCTGCAGCGATCCAGGGCGTGGTGGGCATGGGTTTCGCGATGGTGTCGGTGCCGATTCTCGCGCTCATCGACCCGTCCCTGGCACCCGTCCCGCAGCTGTTGATCACACTCCCGCTGACGGTCTCGATGGCATGGCGCGAACGTCGTCACATCCAACTTTCCGGTGTCGGGTGGATCATCGGTGGGCGGATCCCGGGGGCGGTCATCGGTATTGGGCTCCTCGGTGTCGCGACCCAGCAGACCCTCGATATCGCGATTGCGTTGATCGTGCTCGGAGCGGTTGCCATCATCGCGTCGGGCTTCCACGTGAAGCGAACGCCATTCTCGGAGTTCGGTGCCGGTCTGGCCTCCGGGGTCTCCGGTCTCGTCGCCTCGATCGGTGGCCCTCCCTTGGCTCTCCTCTACACGAGAGACGACGGCCCGACCGTGCGGTCCAATCTTGCGGCGATCTTCACAATCGGTCTCATGATCACGATCTCGGCGCGAGCGTTGACGGGGAACATCACCCTGTCTGATATTCGTGTCGCAGCGATCCTGTTTCCGGCGCTCGCCGCCGGCTACGTGGTGAGCTATCGCTTCAAGAATCGGGTCTCACAGCCGATCGTTCGCAATGCCATCCTCGTGCTCTCGCTCCTCGGCGCCGTCGGGCTGATCATCCGGGCGCTTGCCTAGGAAGCCTCGGAATGGATCAGGCGCTCTCCTCCCACAGCGACTCCCACACGTCGCCGAAGGCATTGAGGAATCCACCGAGTGCCCAGATCAGCACCCACGCCAGCACCAGGAGAACGACCACGGTGAGCGCGGCGCGCAGATAGCCAAGCCACGGCTTCTCCGGATCTCTCAGTGAGGCCAGCCATCCGCTGATTCCATCCGAGGGCGGGGCGGCCTGCCGGGTTGTGTGTGTCGCTGAAGCAGACGTAGCTCGCGTTGCATCCGACGGCTCGCTCGGGAGCGGGGGGGCCGCTACTGCGGGCAAGGGGGCAGCGGCCAATGCCGCCGTGTCGGCTTCGTCGAGATTGAGAACGGCAATGAGTTCTTGGACGACGGTTTCGGTCGGTACACCCTGATCACGTTCCCAGCGGCGGACCGAGGCGGTCGACCGTTCGACCGCGGCGGCGAGCTGACCCATCGACATTCCCTTGGCGAGTCTGGCCTCACGCACGGTCTGTCCAAAGGTTCTGCGGTCACTCATCGGGACAGGATATCCGCAGACCGGGGTTCCGCTCGGTCTTGCGCGTATTCGCCACGCTATCGTTGGGTTCCAAGCGATCCTGGAGGCAGCGTGGGAACCGAGTACCGCAATCTGGTCGAGCTCTACGAAGCGAGTGTTGGTCGTTTCGCAGAGAATCCCCTCTTCGGCATGAGTCATGCAGACGGATGGTCCTGGATGTCGTACCACGACTTCGGCGAACAGGTCGACTTCGCACGAGCCGGGTTCTCCGGACTCGGTCTCGAACAGGGCGACCGCGTCGCCGTGATCTCCGACAATCGGATTGCGTGGGCGGTGGGCGCATACGCGACCTACGGCCTCGGCGCTGCATGGGTACCCATGTACGAGGCGCAACTCTCCAAGGAGTGGGAGTTCATCATCGCTGACTCCGGGGCAAGAATCGCCGTCGTAGCGGATGACGGAATACGCGCGCAGCTCGAACACCACCGGGAGAAGCTTCCTGCCCTGGAGCACGTCATCGTGATCAACGGCGAAGCGGGCGGGAGCGCCATCACGTGGGCCGAGCTCCTCTCCCGCGGCGCCGAGGCTCCCGTCAACACGGTCCACCCCGGCTCTGGAGACCTCGCGGGATTGATCTACACATCGGGAACGACGGGTAATCCGAAGGGTGTGATGCTGTCACACGGCAACATCACCAGCAACGTCAACGGGTTCCCTGACCTCTTCCCCATCACCCACGAGGATCGTTTCGCGTCGTTCCTCCCGTGGGCTCATTCGTTCGGACAGACCGTCGAGTTGCACTTCCTGATTGCCGCCGGCGCATCCGCCGGGCTCACGAGTGCGCGAACCCTCATGGATGATCTGCCTGCGATCAAGCCGACGATCCTGGTATCGGTCCCTGCGGTCTACAACCGGGTGTACGACGGGCTCCAAAAGATGATGGCCGCCAAGGGTGGAGTCACGAAGACGATCTTTGACCGGGCGCTTGTGAACGAGAAGAAGCGTGCCGATCTGGCCGCGCAGGGTAAGACCACCAGGTGGGTCGAGATCCAACATGGCCTCTACGACAAGTTGGTCTTCTCCAAGGTTCGCGAAGGATTCGGTGGTCGACTGAAGTACTCGATCTCGGGTGGTGCAGCGATCAACGTCGAGGTGGCCCAGTTCATCTCCTCCCTCGGGATGACCGTGTACGAGGGGTACGGCCTCACCGAGACGTCGCCCGTCTCGAGTGGCAACTGGCCGGGCAGCCGGCGTCTCGGATCGGTGGGCAGGGAGCTTCCCGGTGTTCGGATCGAGATCGATACCGACGTCACCGGCGACTCCGTGATCGGGGAGATCGTCATCCACGGACCCAATGTGATGATGGGCTACCACAACCTGCCCGACGAGAACGCGAAGGTCCTCACAGCCGATCATGGGTTCCGTTCCGGCGATCTCGGCTACAAGGACGAGGATGGCTTCATCTTCATCCGCGGCCGTATCAAAGAGCAGTACAAGCTCGAGAATGGCAAGTACGTCGTTCCCTCACCGATCGAGGAACAGCTCCAACTGTCCGGGTACATCACCAACATCATGGTGTACGGCGAACAACGCCCCTTCAACGTGGCGGTGATCGTTCCCGACATGGCTGCATTGACGAAGTGGGCAGAGAAGCACGGCCTCAGTGATCTCGGCGAGGATGCGCTCATCAAAAGCGAAGAAGTCAACGACCTGTACCAGCGAGAGATCGATCGTCTTTCGAGTGAGATCAAGGGCTACGAGAAGGTGCGGGGCTTCGTTCTCGAGGATGAGGAATTCGCTCCTGAGAACGGCATGCTCACCCCGAGCCTGAAGGTCAAGCGTCGCGCCGTCATGGAGAAGTACGGCGCAGACATCGAGAAGCTGTATCAGAAGTAATTGAGTAGCCGAGTGGCGGTGTAGCCGAGTAACCGAGTAACCGAACTCTCCTCCAGAGCGATCGAAGCGCGGCCATGGGGGCTGGCGCCGGATTTCCTCAGCTACTCCGCTACTCAGCTACTCCGCTACTCATCATCACGGCAGCCAGGGGTCCACGATGATTGGGACGCCGAGGCTCGCTGAAGCTTCTGCGATCGATATCCACGACTCGTCGGCGCAGTCTTCGCATGCCGCCCATAGTTCAAATGTCGTTCTGCTCAGCGGGCGACCGTGTACGAATCCGTGGACGCCTCGTTTTGCACACCGCATGCAGTACTCCCTGACCGACACCCCGATCAGTGACGTCGAAGCAACCCGGCGACAGCGCGGTTCTTGGACACTCGGTGGCCTCCACTCCACGGCGCACAGCACGGAGACGGGCATGATCGACGCACCGACTCCACAGGACAGGTCGCGATCGAGCTTCGTTCGCGAGTCCCAGACGCGCAGACCGCATTTGCAGTGCTGGAGATGGCCGGGTTCGAACGGATCGCCCCCCATGTGACAGAAGGCCACGCCGGTGACTGACCACAGATCGGCGGTTTCGTCGGAGTACAACGCAGCGACATAGACAGCGCCGTCGGCGTCGGCGGCGAGTCGGGCGCGCTTCCAGCCACGAGGAGATCCGGTCGGAATAGCTTCGGGGTAGCCGTCCGGCCAGGGTGGGGGCAACCCACCGCTCGTCGATCCTGCGACGGGCGTCACATTGAACCACCCCACCCCGCGCGCCTCCGCCTCACTGCCCAGTCGATGTCCCACCAAGAGTCGGATCGCATCCAGACATCGTATCGACCGTCGGTACCGATCGGCAGAGACAAACGGCCCGACAAGTCACGAGGCACTGAGTCCTCGTGAGATGTACTGAGAGACTCAGCGGATCGGCCGGATGACGCGATGGTCAAGCGACGTTCGTCAGTCCCCTCGAAGAAGGCGCGGACCGGCTCGAGGTCTGATTCGCTGCCCAGCGGGTGCTCGTGTTCTGTCCCCTCGGCCGGAGGACGGGGGGACGCGGAGGAGCGCCAGCGACGCCGCAGGGGGGCATTGTGTGACACCCCAGATCTCGGTGATTGTCCGTGTGGAGTCCTTCTGCGGTAAGGAGGAAGCCCCCCTTGGGATTCGTGGGGCGAGTCCGCAGAGCAGGGTCGAGGCCGAGGAGGACTCGACCGAAGCAAGACTCGCACGCTGGCGGAGATGCTGGGAATCGACCCTTCTCCACTCGCCGAAGCCACACCCGGACACACCCACAGAACAACAGCGAGCGAGATCACGAGGCAGGAACCACCACGATGCACGGAGCAAGGTCGAGGCCGGGGAGGACTCGACCGAAGCAAGACTCGCACGCTGGCGGAGATGCAGGGAATCGAACCCCTCGGGCCGCAATGCAACCCGACACCGGTGTTGAAGACCGGGGAACCC
>CAXMQO010000013.1:0-3580 GCA_964195515.1 uncultured Saprospiraceae bacterium
GGGTCGTGCTTCACCCTGACTGACAAGACGTCGAAGCTGCCAACGGAATGGATGGCGATTCCAACTTGTTCAAATTCGAGCTCGGCAGCTGGACGCTTCGGGAAACCGTTGCGTCTCCGCGGTACACGCACGACGACACCGTCCGTGGTCCGTTCGTGCTCAACGTCGGGGACCCGCTCGTCGATCGTACGACCAACTCAGAGGACGAGTGACTCAACTACCAGTCTGGTGATGTCTACACCGTCGGGTTCTGGCTCGGTTGAGCGGGTCTCCCGCTCTGAGATGAGGGCGGAGGTAGGATCGCCGGCATCGTTGGGTTCTCTGCGGACCGAGGGTGGAACGACTTCTACGCCGAGTTCTCAAGGATCTTCGTCGTTGAAGTGACGATGCCCGGCTTCGTCGACAGCGGCGGAGGTGAAGTGAGGGCGGGGACGGCAGCACATGACTTCATCTGTACGCTGTTGAACGCGGCAGATCCTGAGATCAACTGCCCGGACGATTCTGCTGGGGTCTATGCCGCATATGCGACTGCGTGCGGCGCTTCGGACGCTTCGGGCCATGAGAGCTTCCACTCCACGTATGCCACGTGGAATGAACTCGGATGTGACCGTATCTAAGACCGATCGCCGGACACACTCGTAGATTACAGAGGCCGCTGCTTCGGCGGGACCCCCTCTCGAGAGGCATGTGGCTCTCGCATGTCGCGGGCCTCCTCGGTACTTGGTGCGCGGATGGGTCAGTCGAAGACTGCTCCGTTCCTGATTTGGACGGTCCCACCAAGTGGATAGACTTCAGCGGTCGAGAGGCCCGAGGACGGGGCCAGGCGGATCCACCGAGAGGGCGTCGACACGTGCGCAACGAATACTTTGGCGACTACGTGACCGTCGCCATCTTTCTCCTCGCCGGGCTACTCCTCGTTGCGGCCGCCATCTTCACCGCCAGGCTCGTCGCTCCTCGGCGTCCCAGCCTCCTCAAGGGAACCGCCTACGAGTCGGGCATCGAACCAATCGGCGGCGGGTGGAACCAGAGCCACATCCGCTACTACGTCTTTGCCCTGCTGTTCCTCGTCTTCGACGTCGAGGCCATCTTCATCTTCCCATGGGCCGTCTCGACCGACTACTTCAAGAGCATTGGAAACGGGGGCCTCGTCTTCTTCGAGATGTTCGCATTCGTGCTGATCCTCGTCCTCGGCCTCGTTTACGCGATCCGTAAGGGTGTGCTGCGATGGGAGTAGTCGAGAAGTTTGGCGGGATCAAGCCCGTCTCGTGGCTGCTCAACTGGTCGCGGAAGTACTCGCTCTGGTACTTCCAATTCGGACTCGCCTGCTGCGCCATCGAAGTCATGGCCGTCTCCAGCCCCCGCTACGACTTCATGCGCTTCGGGATCGTGCCGCTCCCCGCCTCGCCCCGCCAGGCCGATCTCATGGTCGTTGCCGGCACCGTCACCGACAAGATGGCCCCTGCAATCAAACGCCTCTACGAACAGATGCCCGAACCCAAGTACATCATCTCGATGGGATCGTGCGCCAACACCGGCGGCCCCTACTGGGATTCGTACTCGGTTCTGAAGGGCGTCGACCAAGTGATGCCAGTCGACGTCTACGTGCCGGGATGTCCGCCTCGCCCCGAGGCTCTCCTCGAAGGCATCGTGATGCTGCAACAGCAGATCACGAACGAAGATCCGAGAGTGGTATGGAGCAAGGTCGATGAACGACCAGCCTGACACCACCACCGCTCTCGACGAATACGGCGCCGGCCTTGCCGAGCGTCTCGGGGGTGAAGCCGTCGTCGAATTCGACACGGTCCGGATCTACGTCAATCGGAATGCCTGGGTCGAGACGCTCCGTCGTGCCCGTGACGAAGAAGGGTTGACCTTCTTCTCCTGGCTGGCCGGCATCGACTGGTCGAAGGACGTCGAGGTGGGTGACACGGTCGCGGAACCGGACGAGTTGGAGGAACGCTTCGAGGTTATGTGTCGGCTGTCGTCAATGGAGAACGCCGACGGTGCGCAGTTCATCACCATGCTGCCGAAGGACGACGCGGTGATCGACTCGATCACCGGCCTGTTCGGCGGCGCCGAGTGGCACGAGCGCGAGACACACGACATGTTCGGGATCGAGTTCACCGGGAACCCGAATCTCTCGCCGATCTACCTGCCGGAAGGGTTCCTTGGGCATCCGCTGCTGAAGTCCTATCCGCTGCTGGCGCGCGAGATCAAGCCGTGGCCGGGAGACGTGGATGTAGAGGACATGCCGGATGTGTCGGACGGCGGGGAGGACGCGTGAGATTCGGCCGCGTCGCAGTCGCCGACAGCCAACAGTCGACAGCAAACAGCCGGACGCCTGGGCTTGGTGGCCTCGCTGTCTGCTGTCTGCTGTCTGCTGTCTGCTCCGCCGGGGACGGCGGTCCGTCATGACCGGCTACCGGGAACTCATGCACCGGTCTGAGGTTGCCGTTTCTGTTGAATTGCAGACTCAGGACATGACGCTCAACATCGGGCCGCAGCATCCGTCGACGCATGGGGTGCTTCGGCTCGTGGCACAGGTCGACGGTGAGCGGATCACGAGTGTTGAACCGGTGATCGGCTACATGCATCGGGGGTACGAGAAGCTCTCAGAGGTTCGAACGTACGCGCAGATCACGGCGCTGGTCAACCGCATCGACTGGGTCTCCGGGTTCGCGAGCGAGGTTCCGTTCATCGTCGCCGTCGAGAAGCTCACGGGGATCGAAGCCCCCGAGCGGGCGCAGTGGATCCGGCTCATCCTCACCGAGTTGTTCCGGATCTCCTCTCACATGGTCTTCACCTCCTCGTATCCGCTCGAGCTCGGAGCGACGACACCGCTGTTCCATGCACTCAGAGAACGCGAGCGAGTCCTGGAGCTCATCGAGGCGATGACCGGCGGGCGCTTCCATCCGAACTTCAATCGCGTCGGCGGGATCAAACCGGCAGCCGGCGGTGGCAAGACCCAGAAGAACGTCTCGATGGACATCCCCGCCGGATGGTTCGATGCCACCAGGGCGGCGATGGACCGTGTCCTCACTTCGACCGACGAGAGCGACACCCTCGTTACCGGCAACGAACTCTTCAAAGCCAGGACGGTCGGCGTCGGCAACATCCCAGGCGACAAGGCCGTCGAATACGGGATGTCGGGTCCAAACCTGCGCGCATCCGGGGTCGCCTACGACCTGCGGAAGCACGAATACCACCTTCCCTACGATCAGGTCGATTTCAACGTGATCAGCGCCACGAACGGCGACTGCTACGACCGCTACTGGGTGCGGCTCCAGGAGATCCGCGAGTCGGTGAAGATCGTTCTCCAGGCCATCGACCGGATCCCGGAAGGTCCACTGCGGTCCAAGGCACCGCGGGTCCTCAAGGTGCCGAAGGGTCAGGTCTATGTGAGGGGAGAGAACCCGAAGGGCGAGTTCGGCTACTACCTCATCTCCGAAGGCGGCCAGAAGCCGTACCGGTTGAAGATCCGTTCCACCTCATTCTCCAACCTGTCCATCCTCCCATGGGTCCTCAAAGGCGCCCTCATCCCCGACCTCGTCGCGGTAATGGGCAGCCTGGATTTTGTGCT
>CAXMQO010000014.1:0-25738 GCA_964195515.1 uncultured Saprospiraceae bacterium
GAACCGGTCATCCAGCCATAGATGATGAAGGTGATTGAAGGTGGGATCAGCAACGGCGACGTGGTCAGAGCGCGCGCGGCCATGAAGCCGATCTCGACCTTGATGCGCCCACTGGCGACCGTTGACGTGATCACGGGAGAAGTGTCCGTAGCCTTCCGTGAGCGGAGTGACGTGTGTGCGGTTCCCGCAGCCGGCGTCGTGGCCGAACAGATGACGGCCATCGTGATCGCTCGTGAAATGCAGCGCGTGTACGGAGGCGACACTGTTGATGCTTTCGCTGATGCCGACGTCGCACATCGACGACGCCTCGCTGAGTTCTGATGGGACATGTCTGGCTGATCGGCATGATGGGGACCGGGAAGACGAGTGTCGGCCGAGCGCTCGCCGAACGCCTGGCACTGCCCTTTTACGACACGGACGCAACCGTGTCGGCCAACGCCGGCATGCCGATCGTTGAGATCTTCGAGCACTCTGGAGAACCGCTATTCCGCGGCATGGAGAGCCGGGCCGTGCGGGCCATTGCGCCGCAGGATGACGGTGTCATCTCGACCGGGGGAGGGGTCGTGCTCGATCCGTTAAACGTCGAACTCATGCGTGGCAGCGGGACGACCGTGTTGCTCGATGTCGATGTCGACATGCTCGTGGCTCGGGTCGCCGACGCCGCCGACCGACCGATGGTATCGGGGGATCCCGAACGGCTCGTGCGTGAGATCGCGAGCGCTCGAGCAGAGAGCTATCGACGGGCAGCAGACATCGTTGTTGATGGGGTCGGCTCGGTTGAAGAGGTTGTTGATCGTGTGGAGGCGGCATGCAACGTGTCGTGATCACCGAGGGGGACAACGCTGTCTCCGAGATCCTGATCGAGCGTGGCCTCCTATTGGATGCGGCGAGTTATCTGCCGCAGAGAGAGGACCGCCGACAGGCTGCGATTCTGACCCAAGCGACCGTTCGAGCGCATGCCGATGCTGTCGCTAGATCGATGCTCGATCACGGCATCGGTGCATCGGTGATCTCGCTGCCGGACGGAGAAGCCGCGAAGACCCTTTCGGTCATTGAGGACGTTGCCCGCGATTTGAACCGGCTTGGTTTGACACGCGACGACACCGTCTTCGGTATCGGAGGAGGAGCCGTTACCGACGCAGCAGGGTTCGTCGCCGCCACGTACCTGCGCGGCGTCGAGTGTGTGCTCGCACCGACCACACTCCTCGGTGCTGTGGATGCCGCAGTGGGAGGGAAGACTGGAGTGAATGTTGGAGGAAAGAATCTCGTCGGCGTGTTCCGTCATCCCTCACGCGTCCTCGTCGATGTCGATGTGCTCGACGCACTCCCTGCGGATCTGCGCAGGCAAGGGACCGCCGAGGCGCTCAAGACCGGGTTTGTCGGAGACCCTGAGCTCGTCGAGT
Source organism: uncultured Saprospiraceae bacterium (assembly GCA_964195515.1). GTDB lineage: Bacteria > Actinomycetota > Acidimicrobiia > Spongiisociales > UBA5794 > JAHEEL01. The sequence continues at coordinate 1,404 of CAXMQO010000014.1, forward strand.
TGTACCGCGAGCATGGCATCGATGCACCGTTGGATGAGGTCGTTACACGCGCAATCGGGGTCAAGGCTCGGGTGGTCTCTCAAGACTTCCGCGAGGGCGGGCTTCGCGCTGTTCTCAACTACGGGCACACGATCGGCCATGCAGTAGAGGTCGCTGCCGGGACCAGCCACGGCGAAGCGGTAGCGATCGGGATGGTGGCTGCAGGTGTGGTGGGCGAGCGCACGGTCGGGTTCAGCCTTCGCGTCGAACAGGAGCAACTGATTGCTTCACTCGGCCTCCCCACACGATCGCCGGATGTGGATGTGCTCGAGATCGAGCGGCTCATGGCGCTCGACAAGAAGCGGGACACCGGAGGCATCCGATTCGTCGTCCTGGAGGACTTCGGGGTTCCCCGGGTCGTACACCCCGACGACGCTACCGTTCGGGCCGCGCTGCATGCGATCGGCGTCGATTGAAGACGAGGAGCCCCCACCGATGATCTCGACGAATGACGTCAAACCCGGCATGTCCCTGAACCTCCCAGAGGGGCTGTTCCAGGTTGTCGAATACCAGCACGTGAAGCCGGGCAAGGGCAAGGCCTTCGTTCGGATGAAACTCAAGAACCAGATCTCCGGCGCCGTGATCGACCGCACGTTCCGGGCCGGCGAGAATCTCCAGAAGGCCGTCATCGACCGTCGTGACTTTCAGTACCTGTTCCGAGACGACATGGGTTTCACCTTCATGGACGGTGAGACATTCGAGCAGATCGCCCTTTCGGAGGAGGCCGTAGGGGATGCTGCGTCGTACATCGCCGACGGGATGACGGTTCGTCTCTCCATGTACGAAGAGAAGCCGATCGGAATCGAGCTTGGTGCGGCGGTGGAGCTCGACGTCACACATGCCGAACCGGGTGTCAAGGGCGACCGCGTATCGGGTGCGACCAAGCCGGTGACCCTTTCGACCGGGCTTGTCGTTCAGGTACCGCTGTTCATCGACGTGGGTGACGTGCTGAAGATCGACACCCGAACCGGGAACTACATCACGCGGGTGTCGTGAGCAAACAGGACGCACGAGAGCAAGCCCTCGGCTTGCTGTATGCCGCCGACCTCGCCCCAGACACCGCTCAGGGTGAGCCAACCGGGCGGGCGGGCCGTCTCGCTGCCGGTGTCCAGGAACACCTCAAGGAGATCGATGCCTCTATCGATGCCCACTCCACGGGTTGGCGGATCGCCCGCATGCCTGCTGTGGACAGGACGATCCTGCGTATCGGTGTCTACGAACTTCAGTACACGGACACACCCATCGGCGTCGTCGTTTCCGAAGCCGTCGAGCTAGCCAAGCGATACTCGACGGCGAAGTCGGGAAGCTTCGTCAACGGAGTCCTGGCAAGCGTGGCCGCGGCCCGCAGCTGAACGGTCGGCCACCCGCGAGGCATTGGCAGGTACCGTATCGTTCCGCTCTCTTCGGTCATGCCCAATCCATCGGCGAACCCCGCTGCGGTGAGGCAGCAGGTTGTTGTCGGAGACGCGGCTCCCCGCCGTTTAGCCGTTGAGCGGCCTCACTGCGGCGCCGGCCCACCGGCCTAGACCTTCTTGGCCTTCTTGGCCTGGCGTTTCTCCTTCAGGCTCCTGGACGCAACCTTCTTGGTGCTCTTCCCGCCCTTGTCCTTGTTTGCCATCGTGTCTCCTCTCGGACCAACCGCAACGGCGGTCGGTCCCATCTTGTCACATCGGCGTGACCTGGGTCGGCAGATCGCCGGTGGCGATTCGAATCGGCTCAGTCTCGGGATCTAACCCCTGTTTCCAAGTTCAGCGTATCCCTTCGTATACCGTTTGGTAGATCAGCCGAACGGCTCCATCGGAGAACACGGTTGATTCGATGAGATCCATCTGCTCCGCGCATGCCCTGCAAATAGCGGGATCCCGCCGCTGATCGCCTCCGGCATGACCGTCACGTCGAGTGTATCGATCACCCCAGCGACGAGACCATCCGTGATCACTCTGCCGCCACCGAACACCCACAACCGCTCTGACTGCGAACCCTGGCTCGTGGATGCGTATGGGTGTCTCCCCAGCCCAGAGTCCGCTCGCAGCTCACCTATCCGCTAGTCCCCTTGGCCAATGTTGGGCTTGTCGCCGGACTCGTCCTGGTCGGCCCGTATCGACTCGGAGGTCTGTTCCTCGATCATGTGCTCAATGCTCGGTTGGTAGATCTGGTCGAGCGACATGGGTGTGCCGCTTCCGCGCGGCCGCGGATTGTGCTTGTTGAAGACCCAGCCCCTCTTCGCAGCCCAGCGTGAATTCAGGACGAAACCGAGTACCAGAAATGTCGCCAGAACGCCGAGCACGATGAATCCGATCACGCACTGAGGATACCAACGGGGCGCGCGAGCCCAGGCGCCCATGGGTGCTTCGATATGGGCGGTGCCCTGATAGGTGTGCCCGGGCGTGCTTCGCCCCCGCGTCTCTGCCCGCCCGTGATCGGCGCCACACAACGTCATCATCGGTCTCTCAACGGCGCGTACCCGCTCCCCCATCGGTTGTCGTGTCCGGTCCGCACGGAGCCGTCTCGGGGTTGAACTCGGGTTCCTTGCATCTGTGCTTGTGAACGCGCTAGCGTCGTGCTCGCAAATCGACGCCAACCTTTAAACCGGTCCAGCGAGGCCGGGAAGGAAGGAGACAGCATGTGCGACGCCCAAAGCGGCGACGAGTTCGTAGGAACCGTCAGCCGCTTTTCTCATGTTCGGAGGTTCGACTCATGGCGCGCGTAATGGATGCGGGGGACGTGGACCGGGCCATCCGGCGGATCGCTCACGAGGTCCTTGAGAAGAACCGCGGCTCTGATGATCTCGTACTCCTCGGGATTCAAACGAGGGGAGTGCCCCTTGCGAAGCGACTCGCTACGGCGCTCGAAGCCATCGAAGGATCGGCGGTACCGGCGGGCAGTCTGGACATCGGGCTGTACCGCGACGACCTCGATCAGCGACCGAAGACAGAACTCGGTGCCACCGCCGTTCCGGTCCCGATCGGTGGGAAGACCGTGATCCTCGTCGACGATGTGTTGTACACGGGCCGAACGATCAGGGCGGCGCTCGATGCTCTGGCCGACATCGGACGTCCGAGCCGCGTCCAGCTTGCTGTTCTCGTCGACCGCGGACACCGCGAGCTTCCCATTCGGCCGGACTACATCGGGAAGAACGTGCCGACGTCGCGAGAAGAACGCGTCTCCGTTCGACTCGTCGAGAGGGACGGCGACGACGGAGTCGTCATCGAGCCGAGGGAAGAGACATGAATCACTTTCTGACCATCGATGGCCTCACGGCCGATGATCTCAATGGACTGCTCGACGACGCAGACGAGTTCGTCGAAGTACTGCACCGGCCCATTCCCAAGGTCCCCGCTCTGCGCGGCAAGACCGTTGCGACCATGTTCTTCGAACCGTCGACCCGGACGAAGATGTCGTTCGAGAAGGCAGCGAAGGCACTGAGCGCCGACACGATGTCGTTCTCTCCTGGGACCTCGTCGCTTTCGAAGGGTGAGAGCCTGAAGGACACTGTTCTCACCGTGAAGGCGATGGGGACAGACGCCATGGTCGTACGCCACAAGGCGACCGGTGCTCCGTGGCGGATCGCCGAGTGGATCCAACAGCCTGTACTCAACGCCGGTGACGGTGCGCATCAGCACCCAACCCAGGCGCTCCTCGATGCGCTCACCATACGGCAGCATTTTGGGACGCTCAACGGACTCAAGATCGGGATTGTCGGCGACATCCGTCACTCACGAGTTGCCCGCTCCGACATTCAAGCGTTCGCGACGCTGGGTGCCGAAGTGACGATGGTTGCTCCGCGAACACTCCTTCCCGTCGACAGCCTGGACTTCCGTGCTGCCGCGACCGAAGATCTCGACGAAGTCCTGACAGACTTCGACGTTGTCTACGTATTGCGCGTCCAGGCAGAGCGGGGCGGTGCATCCGTGTTCCCCTCGCTGTCTGAGTACACCGGCCGGTACGGCATCACGAAAGGGAGGTTCGCTCGTCTCAAACCGGAAGCGATTGTTCTCCATCCCGGTCCGATGAATCGGGGCGTCGAGATCGAAGGCGCAGTCGCCGACGATCCGAGGGCTTTGATCCTCGATCAGGTGTTCAACGGAGTTGCCGTGCGGATGGCCGTTCTATTCCGACTGCTCGGAGGTGAGCATCATGGGTGATCTGATCCTTGCGGGAGGCAGCGTTCTCACCGCGAACGGCACCGAAGAAGCGGACGTTCGGATCCGCGATGGTCTGATCGCCGAGATCGGCCCCGGCCTCGAAGGCGACGAGACGATCGATTGCCACGGTGCCTGGGTTGGGCCCGGTCTGGTCGATCTCCATGCCCACTTCCGCGAGCCCGGCCAGGAGTGGAAAGAAGATATCGAATCCGGTTCGAGAGCCGCCGCGGCCGGCGGATACACCGCCGTCTTCGCGATGCCGAACACCGAACCCGCGATCGACGCCGGCCACGTAGCTCGGTTCGTCTCGGATCGAGGCGCCGAGGTCGGAGTGGTGGAGGTCGTACCGGTCGGAGCAGTGACCAGAGGACGTGCGGGCAAGGAACTGGCGCATCTCGATGAACTGTGGGCCGCGGGCGTGCGGGTCTTCTCGGACGACGGCGACGTTGTTGCCGACGCAGGACTGCTCCGCCAGGCGATGGACTATCTCGCAGCACGCGGCGGCGTGATCTCGCAGCATGCCATCGATGTCGGGTTGTCGAGCGGCGGATTCATGCACGAAGGGAGTGTCTCATCGCTCCTTGGCATCTATGGCATTCCATCGGCGGCTGACGATGTGATCATCGCCCGCGATATCCGACTCGTCGAGATGACCGGTGCTCGGTACCACGTCCAGCATCTGTCGACCGCGACAGCAGTCGGCCTGATCGCTGCGGCGAAGGCGAAGGGTCTGCCGGTGACGGCTGAAGTGACCCCGCATCACCTTGCCTTCGATCACACGGCAGCCGAAACCACCGATCCGGCGTACAAGATGATGCCGCCGCTGCGGTCGACGGACGATCGTGACGCACTGCGACGGGGTCTGGAGGACGGAACCGTCGACATCGTGGGAACCGACCATGCACCACACGCCGCCCACGAAAAGGAGGTTCCGTGGGAACACGCGCCGAACGGTGTGCTCGGTCTCGAATGGGCGGCCGCGGCCGTGAACACGTTCACGGATCTCGATCAGGCTGCCTTCTACGACCGGCTCTCGGTCGCTCCGGCCCGCATCGGGCAGATCAACGGTCAAGGGATGCTGCTGGCCGAAGGCGGACCGGCGAACCTCACGGTGTTCGATCCGACGGTCGAATGGGCGCCGTCGACGACGGTCTCCAAATCCGAGAACAGCCCGTATTTCGGTCTGCCACTGCGGGGCAAGGTTGTTGCCACGGTCTACCGAGGCAGAGTCACCTCCCGCGACGGCATCCCCGTGGATTGATGCTCATGAAGACCCCTGTGGCGTTGATGGCGGGACGACGGTGAGCCGATTGAACGCGGGCCTTGCTGCCACTCTCGGACCCGTCAGGTTGAGGAGTCCGGTCGTGGCCGCTTCCGGGACTGTGGGTTCGGTGGTCGATTTCGCGGGCGCAGGCGACTTCAGTGTGTACGGCGCCGCGGTAGCGAAGTCCGTGTCCTCTGATCCGTGGCCCGGACGTGACACCCCCCGATTGGCGTCATCGGGAGAGGGCATGCTGAACGCCATTGGGATCCAGAATCCGGGCATTGAGGAATGGATTCGACAGATCGGCCCGCGCATCAACAACGTCCCCGTGCCGGTGTGGGGATCGGCGGTCGGTCACGATGCGGAGGGATTCGCAGAGGTCGCGACCGGCCTCGAGTCGGCAGGGGTGGCTGCCATCGAAGTGAACCTGTCATGTCCGAATCTCGACGACGGTCATCTCTTCGCCCTTGACCCGCACGCATCGGCAGAGGTCGTGGGTGCCGTCCGCTCATCGACCAATCTGCCGATCGGTGCGAAATTGTCTCCAAATGTGGTCGACATCGTCGAGATCGCCGCGTCGGTGAAGGAAGCCGGTGCGGACTGGGTTGTGCTCACCAACACCGTCTGGGGAGCCGGATTTGACGTCAACACACGCCGCCCGAAACTGAGAACAGTCGTCGGCGGCTACTCCGGAGCCCCCATGAAGGCGATCGCCATACGTTGTGTTTGGGAGGTGGCCCAAGCGCTTCCTCAATTCCCGATCCTCGGCTGCGGAGGGGTGCGCTCGGGAGACGACGTAGTGGAGTATCTCCTGGCCGGTGCATCGGCGGTCGCTGTGGGCACCGCGCACTTCGCCGAGCCGCGGATCGGCGGACGGATCATCAAACAACTGGAGAGATACATGACACGCAAAGGCATCAGCAGCATCGAGGAACTCGTCGGAGCGGCCGAACCGTGGTGAGGGGAGTCATCGTCGCGCTGGATCTCCCCAACGCCGAGGCCGCGGTTGCAATGGCTGAGGACGTCGCTGATCATGTCGTCGGCTTCAAGATTGGCCTGGGTCTTCTCCACGGACCGGGCCCGCTGTTGATCTCGGCTCTGGTCGCTCTGGGAAGACCTGTCTTTGCCGACGCGAAGCTCCACGACATCCCTTCGCAAGTAGAGGTCGCGGCCCGGCGCCTCGGTGAGCATGGTGCCCGATGGGTGACGGCGCACGTTGGTGGCGGACAGGTGATGCTCGAAGCCGCGGTTCGAGGACTCAAGGCTGGCGCCGGCGCGGCCCCGGCGGGCATTCTCGGGGTGACGGTGCTGACATCGCTGGATGAAGCGTCACTGGCGCGGGTTGGCATCAATCGGACTCCGGGCAAGCTCGTTGCTCGCATGGCAAGGGTCGCCGAAGCGGCCGGGTGCGAAGGAGTCGTGTCCTCCCCGAAGGAGCTGTCGATCGTTACCGATGTCGCACCGAGCCTGATTCGGGTCACACCGGGGATTCGGCCGGTTGATCGCGACGACGACCAGGCTCGGACCATGACACCTGCCGAGGCCGTCGAAAGAGGCGCAGACCTACTCGTCGTAGGCCGCCCCATCACTGCAGCGGAAGATCCGCGAGAAGCCGCGGCTGCGATCGCGTCCCAGGTCGAAGCCACTCGCTCCCCGGATTGATAGAGTCCCCTCATGGCTTCCACCAACAACCTCCCGCCGATGAGCGATGAACAGAGAGCCCGGGCGCTCGAGAAGGCCGCCGCGGCCCGCCGGAAGCGTGCCGAGATCAAGGCGCTACTCAAAACCGGTTCCCTGACACTCGCCGAAGTGTTCGAACAAGCGGAGACTGACGACATCGTTGCCGGCACCAAGGTGTATCCCCTCCTCTCCTCGATGCCCCGCATGGGCAAGATCAAGGCGAAGCGTCTCATGGAGGATCTGAGCATCGCGGAGAATCGCAAGATCCGCGGCCTTGGAGCGCGCCAGCGTGAAAACCTCCTCAAGACATTTGCCTGAAGGGAGACTCCTCGTTGTTTCCGGCCCTTCCGGGGTCGGCAAATCGAGTGTGATCGACACCGTTCTCGAGCGGTCCGGTGCACGATTCTCGGTCTCAGCAACCACGCGAGCACCCCGCCCAGGAGAGATCGATGGGCAGGACTATCGATTCGTTGACCAGGACACGTTCTCCGAACTGGTCCGAGCCGGCGACATGCTGGAATGGGCCGAGTACGGCGGATACCGCTACGGAACGCCGAGAGCGCCCGTGCTTGAGGTGCTCGATGGCGGCATCCATGTTGTCCTAGATATCGAGAACGACGGCGCTCACCAGGTCAAACGAGCATATCCGTCGGCAGTGCTCGTCTTCCTCATGCCGCCATCACGCGACGAACTCGAACGGAGACTCCGGAGCCGAGGCGACACCGCGGAGCGCGACATCGAAAGGCGTCTGGGAGTCGCAGACGCGCAGATCCTCGATGCCCGCGAGCATTATGACCACCTCGTGGTGAACGACGAATTGGAGGCCGCGATCTCGCAAATAGTCTCTATACTCCAGGCACCGGTCACCTCGGACGAGGATTCGGACGCGTTCCGAGCCGCCGGGGATACCGCAACCACCAGGAGTGACACCGAATGATGACCGAGCCGCCGATTGGCGCCCTTGTCGAGAAGACCCAGTCCCGTTTCGGACTCGTCGTGCTCTCGGCTCGCCGCGCACGGCAGATCAATGCCTACTTCAATCAACTTGGTGAGGGGCTTGGCGGCTACGTACCGCCACAGGTCCACAGCCTCTCCCGCAAACCGCTCTCTATTGCGTTCGAGGAGATCTTTGAAGATAAGGTCGTCGTCGCACCCACCGAGGAGTAGGCGATGCTCGCCGGGCGACGCGTTGTGCTCGGTGTTACCGGTGGGGTTGCCGCCTACAAGGCTGCCTACCTCGCCCGTCGATTGATCGAGCGCGGCGCAGCGGTCCGCGTCGTGATGACGGTCGCGGCGAAGGAGTTCATCGGTCCACATACATTTGCGGCCATCACCGGAACTCGACCGGTGGTCGATTTGTTCGACGCCGACGACGTCAGCCCTCACACGACGCTCGGCCGTTGGGCCGACGCAGTTGTCGTGGCCCCGGCGACTGCAGCGACGCTCGCACGGTTGGCGAACGGCCTTTCGGACGACTCGGTATCGGCCACGGTCCTCGCCACCGCTGCACCCGTGGTGATCGCTCCTGCGATGCACACCGAGATGTGGCAGCACCCGGCGACGGTCGCGAACGTTGAGCGGCTCGAATCCTTCGGGTACCACATCGTGTCACCTGAGGCCGGAGTTCTAGCGGGCGGCGACACCGGTCTGGGACGCCTCGCCGATCCGGAACGAATCGCCGACGCCGTAGCGGGCGTTCTGCCCGGAGGCCCCTTGACCAACGTCGAGGTACTGATCACCGCCGGAGGCACCCGAGAGCCAATCGACCGAGTCCGCTACCTCGGGAATCGTTCGTCGGGGAAGATGGGGAACGCCATCGCTGCAGCAGCGGCGCGCCGCGGAGCAAACGTAACCCTGGTTACCGCCGGTCCGGCCATCGAACATCCCCGTGTGACCGTGATTCCGGTCGAGACCGCCGCCGACATGGCGGAGGCCGTATGGCGAATCGCTCAGGAGGTCGACATCGCCGTGATGGCCGCAGCGGTTGCGGACTTCCGGCCCGCCGCAGCGTTCGACGGCAAGTTGCGACGCAGCGCGGGACCACCGACCATCGATCTCGAGCCGACACCCGACGTGCTCGGCGGCATCGCCGAGATGACCCCTCGCCCGTTCCTTGTCGGTTTTGCAGCGGAGACCGGTGCGTTCGACGAGGCCGTGGCGAAGGCACGACGGAAGGGCGTCGACCTACTCGTTGCCAACGACGTCACGGCGCCCGGCTCAGGCTTCGGCACGGAGACCAACCAGGTGACCATCGTTCTCCCTGACGGATCGACCGAACCATGGAGTCTCATGCCCAAGTCTGAAGTAGCGGAACGGCTCTGGGACCGAATCGCCGAGTTGCGCAAAGGCGAAGGAACGTCGACCTGACACGAATCGCACAGGTCGTTCCCGACGTCCCGTCCTTCGCCGTTGACGACGGTTTTGCATACGAGGTGCCGGAGGCGCTGCCGGAGATCGATATTGGTGACATGGTTAGGGTCCCACTCGGCGGTCGAAAGGTCCGGGGATACGTGACCGATGTTTCCGACGGCACACCCGAACGGTCGCTCCGGCCGATCGCCAGCCGGTCGGGGAATCGCGGCACCTTCGATGCAGCCATGCTTCGATCGTTGCGTTGGGCTGCCACACACTACGTCGCTCCTCTCTCCACCGTTCTTGCCCGATGTGCACCTCCCAACCTTCCTCGCAGGAAGCCGCACATTCACGAGGACGCCGTTCGCGAAGTGGGCGGCGTGCTGACGGCATGGGGAGAACGCCAAGCAGGCCGGGGCCGAACCCGTCCAGCGTATTTGCTCACGGGGGATCCACTGCCAGCGGTGACCTCCGCGATTGCGCCCGTTCTCCGTGGCGGAAAGAACGTAATCGTGACGGCACCGACCGTAGTCGAAGCACACGCCGCAGCCGACACGCTGCGCCTGGTGTTCGGCGATCGCGTCCTGTTGGCGACGAGCGACGAGTCCCCCGCGGTCCGAACGACGGCATGGAGCCAGATCGCGTCCAGCACCGGCTCGCTTGTTGTTGGAACCCGGGAGGTCGCGTTCTGGGGTGTGGATGGTCTCGGACTCGCCGTTGTCCTCGACGAAGGGCGGAGGGGTTATAAGTCGCCTCAGACGCCGACCTTTCACGTCCGGGACGTGCTCAGGAGACGCTCGACCATCGAGCGCTTCTCGCTGCTGCTGACCGGGCCCGTCCCAACGTCGGAGGCTCTCTCCGCCGGCGTGGAGGTCATCGAGATATCAAGGCGGGTCTGGCCGCTCGTGGAGGTCGTCGACCGATCTGACGAGGAAGGTGGGTATGGGTCGGTGGGGGATCGTGCACGCAACGCCATCACCGCGCTCGGAGACCGGGCAACGGTGTTCGTGCTCGTGGCCAGGAGGGGTGCCAGCTTCCGCTGTTCTCGCTGCCGCGGACTTCGGAAGTGCCCGGACTGTGATGCGATGCTCGAACGATCCGGAACGTGTGCCCGATGCGGCCGGTCATTTCCGGAGTGCGTCGCATGCGGAGGAGTGCGCTTCGAGGCACTCGGAGGCGGAGTGTCTCGCGTTGGCGACGATCTTGGGCGGATCTTCGGAAGCGACGTGGGTGCGGCCGGTTCGGGTCGTCGAATCGTCGTCGGAACCGAGCGGGATCTCGTGGGTCTTCCTCCCGTGGATCTCGTTGTCGTCGTCGATCCGGATCCCGGGATACTCGCACCGAACTATCGAGCCGATGAAGACGCGTTGCGTCTTCTGGCACGTGCCGTGTTGGCGGCACGGCCGGGCCGCGGGCGGCGCGCCCTGGCGCAGACGTCGATGTCGGAACACCGGGTATTCGAGACCCTTCGCAGTGGCGACCCGATCGGGTTCATGGACGAGACTCTGCGAAGACGGGAGGGAAGCGGTTTTCCGCCCGTTGGAGATCTCATCGCTCTCGAGACAGACGCAACCGACGCGGGAGCGGTCCTCTCAGAAGCTGTCGGGGATGCATCTCTCCTGGGCCCTGCCAAGGAAGGAGATCGAGAACGCTGGCTCATCCAGGGTCGAGACCTGTCCACGGTGCGTCTCAGGCTCCGATCGGCTGTGCAGCATCTGAGAGACGGGGGCGCTCGCGTGCGCGTCGACGCTGATCCTGTGGACTTGTAGTGGGGCTCCATCTGGTTTCCCGGCAGTCGAACCGGTAGCCTGCGTCCTCATGCCGATCTACCCCATCCGTGTCTTCCCCGACCCGGTGCTGCGCGCTCCGACGACACCCGTTACCGAATTCGGGTCCGACCTTGCGCGGTTGGTGGATGACATGCTGGAAACGATGTACGAAGCCCCAGGCGTTGGTCTCGCGGGACCACAAGTCGGGATCTCGAAGCAGCTGTTCGTTGCCGATGTCGGCGACGGTCCGTTCGTGATGGTGAACCCCGAGATTGTCGAGACATCGGGGAAGTGGAAATTCGAAGAAGGCTGTCTGTCAGTTCCGGGACGCTGGTGGGAATTCAATCGTTCGGCGTTCGCGCGAGCACGCGGTCTCGATATCGACGGGGAGCCGGTCGAATACGCGGGGGATGAGCTCATGGGTCGCCTGCTTCAGCACGAAATCGATCACCTGCACGGCATGCTCATCCTCGAGCGCCTTCCGAAACGCCTGCGAACGGAAGCGCTCAGCGAAATGCGCAATTCCACGCCACTCGGAGGATCCTGATGCGTGCAGCCTTTCTCGGTACACCTTCGGCGGCGGTTCCGAGTCTCGCCGCGCTGATCGACGTAACCGACGTCGACGTGGTCGTGACACGACCGGACCGAGCCAAAGGCCGTTCGGGGAAACCGACCCCGCCGCCCGTCAAAGTCGCAGCGATGGAGTGGGGGCTGCCCGTCGTCCAGCCCGAGACCCGTGGCGAACTCGATCGTATCTTGCACGAGGCTTCGATCGACGTCGGTGTTGTCGTCGCCTATGGGCGGATAATCACGCCCGCCGCTCTGGCGTCGGCGCCGGCTGGCTTCGTCAACGTTCACTTCTCGCTCCTTCCCCGGTGGCGAGGCGCTGCGCCGGTGGAGCGAGCGATCCTCGAGGGTGATGATTCGACCGGAGTGACCTTGATGCAGATCGACGAGGGACTCGACACCGGTCCGGTGATCGCGGCGGTCGAGACGCCGATCGCTGCCGACGAGACCGGGGGATCGCTGACCGGTCGGCTCGCCTATCTCGGGGGCATGCTGATCGACGACGCCATGTCGGAACTGCTTGCAGGTCGGCTCGACACGGCGCCACAGCTGAGCGCGGGGGTAACCATCGCCAAGCGGCTCGATCGCTCTGAAGGAAGAATCGAACCGTCGTGGACTGCAGAGTATGCGGAGCGCGCGATCCGAGCGTTTAACCCCCGTCCGGGTGCGTGGTTCTCGATCGAGGGAGCGCCATGTCGTGTCCACCGGGCGTCTCACGCGAACGAAGCCGTTACGCCCGGAGCAATCGCGCCCTTCAATGGTGTTGCGGTGCTCGGTCTCGAAGGCGGCGGCATCGCTCTTGAGCTGGTCCAACCCGCCGGGAAGCCGACCATGACCGGGACCGCCTGGCTCAATGGACGGCGCGGTGCCGGCGGTCGTATCGACCCATCGAACGAATGAAGCAGGGTGTCGAGGCGCGCGTTATCGCTGCCACGCTCCTGCGGCGAATCCTCGAAGATGGGGCCTACTCGAACATCGTCGTTCGGACCGCGACACCGGACCTGCAACGAAGAGACGCTCTGTTCGTTCAACGCCTCCTGTATACGGCCATCCGGTACCTCGATCGGATCGACCGAACCATCGACGCGAGGATCTCGCGACCGGTCGACGACAACGTACGGGCCGTTCTGAGAGTCGGCCTCGCCGAGATCCTGTTCACCGACGCCGACGCGTACGCTGCGGTCGATAGCGCCGTAGAGGCAGTGCGTGTCGGCGGCAGCCCTCGTGCGTCAGGCTTCGTAAACGGCGTCCTCAGGAACGTGGTCAGGGATCGTGAGCTGCCTCTTCCGAGCGGCCCAGAGGGGGAAGCGCTGCGGCTCGGCGTTCCTTTCTGGCTCTACGAAGATCTTGTCGGGACGTATGGGGCGGATACCGCCATTTCGTTCCTCGAGTCGTCCAACCAGCCGACGCAGGTCGGTGTGCGCAGACGGCGCGGGGAGGCGCCGGGCGAGGCGATCGTTGGAATCGAGGATGCGTATCTGGTCGACGACGTCACCGCTCACCGTGAGGCTATCGCGTCCGGCGATCTCGTGGTGGCCGATCCCTCGTCGACGGCCGTTGCCGCTGCACTCGATCCCCAGCCTGGAGATCGAGTCCTGGACCTTGCCGCAGCGCCGGGTGGAAAGACCCTCCATCTCTGGGATATCCTTGGGGGAGAGGGTCCGATCGTCGCGATGGACCGACACGCAGGGCGTGCGGCAACCGCACGGCGAAGGCTTCTCGGGCTGGGCGCTGACGTGCCCTGGGTTATCGGCGATGCGACGTCGCCGCCGTTCGGACCGAGCAGTTTCGACCGGATCCTTCTCGATGCGCCCTGCACGGGTCTGGGGACACTCCGCCGTCGCCCCGAGATCCGCCATCGGATCCACTCCGGCAGCGCTGCGGAGTCGGGTCGTGTTCAGCGACAGATGCTCGATGCGGCAACGTCGCTCCTGCGCCCAGGAGGCCGGCTCGTCTATTCCGTCTGCACGGTTACGCAGGAAGAAACAGTCGACGTCGTCGCAGGCACCGACTCCCATGCGCCGGAGAGCCTGCCTGGAGTCGAGATCGCGGGAGGCGTCCTGCTCGCCCCGCATGTCACCGCGTCGGACGGGATGTTCATTGCTGTGATCGACCGCTGACCAAACTCGACCCGTTCCGCTTCGCGGGATCGAGAAGCGGATACAATCGACTCACGTGATCAAGCCACCCCGAATCGCCCCATCCATCCTGGCCGCAGACTTCGCTCACCTCGCCGACGAAGTCGAGCGGATAGAACAGTATGTCGACCTGCTGCATGTCGATGTCATGGACGGCCACTTCGTCCCCAACTTGACACTCGGGATGCCGGTGATCGCTTCGCTGAGGAAGGTGACGAATCTCCCGCTCGATTGCCACCTGATGACACTAAATCCTGATCACTACCTCGAGCCGCTCAAGGAGGCGGGAGCGGATCTCGCGACCGTTCATATCGAGGTGTTTCCGGATCCGACGGAGGTCGCTTCGATTGCGCGCGACGTGGGCCTCGGGTTCGGGATCGTCATCAACCCGCCGACACCGTTCGAAGCAATCGAACCCTTCATCGAACTGGCCGACATGGTCGTCGTGATGTCGGTGCACCCCGGGTTCGGTGGGCAGACGTTCATCGAGGCTGTCTTGCCAAAACTGGAACGGATCAGAAAGTTCGTTGATTCAGCAGGATTGTCGACCGATATAGAGATCGACGGTGGAATCGACTCGGGCACGATCCGACCCGCGCGTGAAGCGGGAGCGGACGTGTTCGTGGCTGGGACCTCGGTATTCCGAGCCCCCGACCCGGTGCTTGCCGTACGAGAACTGAGAACCGCGATCGGTCAGTAGAGAGAACATGGGAGATCGGATCCTCGTCGTCGATGACGACCCGGACATCCTCCAGTACGTGAAGATGAACCTCGAACTCGAGGGTTTCGAGACCGAGACCGCCTCGAACGGAACCGACGCGCTCAAGGTGGCCTCGGAGAACCCCCCGGACCTCGTGCTCCTCGACGTGATGATGCCGGGAATGGACGGACTCACCACGCTGCGCCACCTCCGCAACGATCCGCCGACAGCCAGCGTTCCCGTCGTCATGCTCACCGCACGGGCGCTCGCTCAAGATCGCGTGAAGGGTCTGGACCTTGGAGCGGATGACTACATCACGAAGCCCTTCGCTGTGGAAGAACTCGTTGCTCGTGTGCGAACCGTGATCCGTCGTGCGCAGCAGATGCGAGACGTCTCGCCGCTCACCGGACTCCCCGGCAACTTCCGGATTGCGGGGGAACTCGAACGGCGGATCGGCGAACGGACACCGATCGCGGTCGTCTACGGCGATCTCGACAACTTCAAGGCCTTCAACGACCACTACGGCTTCATGCGGGGCGACATCGTCATCAAGTTCACCGCCAAGATGATGGTTGATGCTGCCGCGTCGTGCGGCGATCCCGACGCGTTCGTGGGCCACGTTGGCGGTGACGACTACATCGCTCTGATTGATCCGGAACTCGTCGATGTCTTCTGCACCACGGTTATCCAGAACTTCGACGATGGGATTCTCGACTTCTATGACACGGCGGACGCGGTTCAGGGCTACATCGAGGTGACCGATCGGCGGGGCGAACGTCACGCCTTCCCGATCGTATCGTTCTCGATGGGTGTCGTGACGAACCAGGAACGAGCCATTGCCTCGGAGTGGGAAGCCTCGGCGATCGCCTCCGAGATGAAGGAATTCGCGAAACGGCAGCCGGGATCGACCTATTCAGTAGATCGCAGGCAGTAGCCCGCAAGCAGTAGATCAGTAGATCAGTACTGCTCTACCTGCTACTTGCTACTGATCTACTCCTTCTCCGACTCGCCATGGCGCGATCCCCACTACCCTTGCACATGCCCCCTTCAGGGCAGGGTGCGATTCCCGACCGGCGGTGAAAGTCCGCGAACCCTTTCAAGGGTTGACCCGGTGAAATTCCGGGACCGACGGTGACAGTCCGGATGGGAGAAGGAGGGCGTGTGACGCGCCGCGTTGAGAACAATCTGTTCCCTGCGCACCGCGCGGATGAGATGATGCGCCGTGCCATTGGACTCACCGTTGGCACGATGCCGCATCCGAATCCGCGAGTCGGTGCCATCGTGCTTACCCCGGATGGGGGGGTCGTCTCTGAACGCGCTCACCTCCGTGCCGGAACCGTCCACGCCGAGGCGGCGGCGCTCGCCGATGCCGGGCCAAGGGCAATTGGTTCTACCGTTGTCGTAACCCTCGAGCCGTGTGCGCATCACGGGAATACGCCTCCTTGTGTCGATGCGATCATCAACGCCGGCGTCGCACGAGTCCTCGTGGGAACGCTTGATCCTGATCCTCGCGTGGCAGGCAGGGGCATCGCGCTACTCAGGGAAGCCGGTATCGAAGTACTCACCGGTATCGAAGAGACCGCAGTGCGTGCCAACGACCCTGCGTACTACCACCATCGCTCCACCGGACTGCCGTTCGTGACCTTGAAGTCCGCCCTGACGCTCGATGGCCAGGCTGCGGCAGCGGACAACACCTCACGATGGATCACCGGACCGGAGGCCAGGGAGGACGGTCACCGATTGCGGGCGGAGAGTGGTGCAGTCATGGTTGGGGTAGGCACGGTGATCTCGGACAACCCGCGCCTGGATGTCCGCATCGACGGATACGAAGGTCGTCAACCCCGTCCCGTTATCGTGGCGGGACGGCGCCCAATCCCTTTGGATGCTGCACTCCTCGCTCGAGATCCGATCGTATTCACGAGCGGATCCGATCAGCCGGGCCTCGGCGACATCGAGCAGGTCGCTGCCCCTGGTCCAGATGGGGTGGATCTCACGGCAGCGATCAAACACCTCGGTCGGGAAGGTGTTGTTGCCTTGCTCATCGAAGGCGGGCCCACGATCGCCGGCGCTGCGCTGCGAGCCGGCCTGGTCGATCGGATCATTCTCCACTACGGCGCGAAACTCGGTGTCGGCGCGGGTCTGCCGGCGTTCACCGGGATGTTCCGAACGATTGCGGACGCTCAAGCGGTGACGATCAAACAGGTGACGGCCGTCGGATCAGATATCAGGATCGAAGCGACGATCGAAAGAGAGATGTGATGTTCACCGGAATCGTCAGCGAACTCGGCAGGTTGGTCGGCGCAGAGGCCACCGATGGGGGCGCCGTGTTCGAAGTTGACGCGCCGGCTACTTGCGATGGGCTCTCCATCGGTGACTCGATTGCAGTCAACGGAGTGTGCCTCACCGCGATCTCCGTCGACGGAGTTCGATTCACCGTTGAGGCCATCGCAGAAACGCTTCAGCGCACCACTCTCGGTGATCTCGACGTCGGATCCTTCGTGGACCTCGAGCGACCGGTGGAAGCCGCCGGCGGGCGCTTCGACGGTCACGTCGTGCAAGGGCACGTCGACGGCGTCGGCGTCATCCGCCGCATCGACGCCGAGGGATCATCGAAACGTATCCGTATCACGACACCGCCCATGCTCGCACGATATCTCGTCGAGAAGGGTTCGGTAACGGTCGACGGCGTAAGTCTGACGATCACGGCGGTATCGGCCGTCGCAGACGATGAACCCTGGTTCGAGATCGCCCTGATTCCGCACACGCTGGAAGTCACCGTTTTGGGTCTCAAGACGGTGGGTGATCGAGTCAATCTCGAAGCGGACATTCTTGCCAAGTACGTGGAGCGATTGATGGAGGCACGAGGATGAAGCATGCGACGATCGAGGAAGCGATCGCAGCGATCGCACGCGGGGAGATGGTCCTCGTCGTCGACGATGAGGACCGCGAGAACGAGGGCGATCTGATCGTCGCCGCAGAGAAGGTGACGGCCCAGCACATCGCGTTCATGGTCCGATACACGAGCGGTCTGATCTGTCTGCCGATGACGGGCGAACGACTCGACGACCTCGGGCTGCCCCTCATGGTGTTGGAGAACACCGACACCCACAAGACAGCGTTCACCGTGTCGATCGATCTTGCCGACGGCACGACCACGGGAATATCGGCGTCAGATCGGGCCAGGACGATTCGCGCCGCCGCTGACCCGTCGACGACGAATGTGCAGTTCAATCGACCGGGCCATGTGTTCCCTCTCCGCTATCAACCGGGCGGGGTACTCGTCCGGCCCGGGCACACCGAGGCAGCAGTCGACCTTGCTCGCCTCGCAGGACTCAACCCCGCAGGCGTCCTCTGTGAGGTGGTCAACGACGACGGCACCATGTCCAAGGGTGAGTCGCTGATGAGGTTCGCCGATGAGCACGGGATCTCGATCATCACGATCGAAGATCTGGTCTCGTACCGGTGGCGTGAGGAGGCGCTCGTGACGCGGGAATCCGAGGCTTCGATACCCACGATCGTCGCCGACTTCCGGGCGATCGGGTACAAGGCCAAGGACACCGGATCGGAACACATTGCTCTCGTGCTCGGCGACGTTGCCGGCCGTGAAGGTGTGTTGACACGACTCCATTCGGTCTGTCTCACCGGTGACGTGTTCGGGAGCCTGCGCTGCGACTGTGGAGCCCAGTTGGCGGAATCCATGAACCTGATCGCGGAAGAGGGCGAAGGGATCATCGTCTACAACCCTACGCACGAAGGCCGGGGGACCGGTCTGATCGACAAGCTGGCCGCTTATCGGCTTCAGGAGCAGGGCCTCGATACGGTGGAGGCGAACGTGCAGATCGGGCATTCCGTGGACAGCCGCCACTATGGCGTCGACGCGCAGATCCTCCACGATCTCAAGGTGTCGAGCGTCAGACTCATCACGAACAATCCGGAGAAGATCCAACAACTCCGCGTGTTCGGCGTTGAGGTCGACGAACGGATTCCACTGTGGGTCGGTGAGAACCAGCACAACAGCTTCTACCTCCGGACCAAGGCGACGAAGCTCGGCCACCTGGGTTCGACGTCATGACCGAGGAGCGTCGTGGGGACCTCGATGCGGCCGATCTTCGTGTCTGCGTGGTGCGTTCCCTTTTCAATCGGCCGGTGACCGATGGCCTCCTGGTCGGGGCGCTTGCCCTCCTCGACGAAGCGGGAGCGGACGACGTCACCGTCATCGACATAGAAGGGGCCTTCGAGGCTCCGCTCGTGGCGCAGAACATGGCCCAGGACGGCTACGACGCGGTCATCGTCCTCGGTGCCGTTGTAGAAGGAGAGACCGACCACTACGAGCACATCGCGCACCGCGCTTCTGAAGGGCTGATGCGAGTCATGCTCGACACCGGCGTCCCGGTCAGCTTCGGCATCCTGACCGTTCGCGAACCCGCCCACGCCTACGCAAGAAGCGCCCCCGACCATCGAAACAAGGGCCGCGAAGCAGCGGAAGCCGCGGTCAGGACCGCGAATCTGCTTCGACAGGTAGCGAGTAGAGCAGTAGAGCCGTAGAGCAGTGCTGATCTACTGATCTACCGAGATTCGGCTCTGGGTTGAAGTAGGAGACGCCCCGACCTAATCTTTCAACGACAACTGACAAAGCGGAGGCGCCTGCTTCCCACCCTGTCACCGTCTCAGGTGGACCGGGTCGCACTACCAGGCAGCACTCGCGTCGTGCTGCCTTCGTTATGGCACCAGGCGCCTGCTTCGTCAACACATACAAGCAGGAGGTACTCCGATCAAGGAGCCCAGGGTCAACGAGAAGATTCGAGTCAAAGAGGTTCGCCTCGTGGACCCGAACGGTGGACAGATCGGTATCAAGCCGATAGAGGAAGCGCGATGGCTCGCATCGCAGTTGGAACTCGACCTCGTGGAGGTTGCTCCCGACGCCCGGCCACCGGTTGTTCGTCTCATGGACTACGGAAAGTTCAAGTACGAATTGTCCGTGAAGGCAAGAGAGTCCCGCAAGAAGCAGACCCGTACCGTGGTCAAAGAAGTGCAGTTCCGTCCGAAGATCGGGGCGAGTGACTTCGAGGTGAAGCGGAAGCGGGTCGAGCGGTTCCTGCAAGAGCATGACAAGGTGAAGGTCACGATGCGGTTCCGGGGACGTGAGGTCACTCACCCCGAGATTGGCAACGAGATTCTCAACCGCCTGCGCGACAGCGTCGCCGCCTACGGCGAGGTCGAGACGGCAGCAAGGCTTGAAGGACGGCAGATGACGATGGTGCTCGCCCCGGTGCGCTCATCCGAACGGCCGTACGACGATATCGAATCCGACGCCGACGAGTTCGTCGTTGAAGATGTGGACGAGTAGGAGAGTGGAATCGTGCCGAAGATGAAGACACACAAAGGTGCTGCGAAACGCTTCAAACGCACCGGTAGCGGGAAGATTCGTGGCACCAAGGGGTGGCGCGGGCACAACCGCCATAAGAAGTCAAGCTCGCGCTGGCGCCGAGTCAAGGGCAACAAGATCCTCGACGGCGGCAATGAGAAGCGCATGAACCGCCTGCTGGGCAAATAGGAGTCATGCAATGGCACGTGTGAAGCGTTCAGTCAACGCGAAGAAGAAACGCCGCAAGTTGATGGATCGCGCCTCCGGGTACGGAGGTGCAAGAAGCCGTCGGTACAGGACCGCTCGCGAACAGGTGATGCACTCGATGCAATATGCGCATCGCGATCGCCGCGCGCGCAAAGGCCAGTTCCGCCGCCTCTGGATCCAGCGCATCAATGCAGCTGCCCGCCTCAACGGGACGACCTATTCGAGGTTCATGGCCGGGCTCAAGTCCGCCGATCTCGAAGTCGACCGCAAGATGCTTGCCGAGATGGCGGTCAACGACCCGGCCGCGTTCTCGGCCCTCGTAGAGGTCGCCGGAGCCGCGAGCGCAGAGTGAGTCCAACCGAACGACCTGATCGTTCCGATGGAGGCCCCGCATCTGCGGGGTCTTCGCGCGTCTGATGCGAATCGAGTCGACGTCGAACCAGCGCATCAAGGCAGTACGCCGCCTCCACAGGGGGCGAGAGCGGCAGCAGACGGGTCGAACGCTGCTCGAGGGACCAAACCTCATCGACGCAGCCCTTGACGCTGGTGTCGTACCCCTGGAGGTGTACGCCGTCGATCGGGGGCCGATCGTCGACCGCTGTGAAGCCGCGGGAACCGAGGTGGTCGACACCAGTCGGACGGTTCTCGAATCGATCGCCACGACCGTCGAACCACAAGATCCGGTAGCCGTCATCGAAGTGCCAGAAGCACGACTGCTCGACGCTCGACGCATTGTCGTGCTTGTAGAGATCGCCGATCCGGGGAACCTTGGGACCCTGATCCGAAGCGCAGCCGCGCTCGGCTGGCAGGTAGCGCTCCTCGGGGGTGCAGATCCGTGGAGTCCGAAGGTGCTTCGTGCGGGTGCGGGGGCGCACTTCGCTGAGACACCGGTCCGAATCACCGATCTCTCGGAGGTTACCGCAGTCGGATTCGCGACGGTCGCGACGATCGTATCGGGTGGGATTGCGCCGGAGACCGTGGAATCCGAGTCTCCGATCGCGCTGTTCATCGGCAGCGAATCCCACGGACTGCCTGCGCGTGTGATCGACGCCTGTGAACAGGTCGTCACGATTCCGACGACCGGCATCGTGGAGAGCATGAACGCAGCGGTGGCAGGTGCGATCGCAATGTATGCGGTGCCGCCCGGGGCCTGAGGGGGCCCATCCGGTCTGGATATCGAGTTGCGGAGTGGACATCTCCGCAATCAGATCATAGGCTGTTCTCAAACCCGAATAGGGACAACGGTTCGAGAGGACATCTGATGCGTGCGCTGAAACTGCACCGAGTCACCGCGACCTGGATCGCTGCGGTCTTCGCCATTGTCCTAATGGCCGCCGCCTGCTCCAGTTCGCCGTCAAGGGACAAGGATTCGGCGAACGAGACCGCGGAGATGAGTCAGGAAGCTGTCGCAGGGAAGGCGATCTTCGATCAGCGCTGCGCAGCATGTCACACCATCGGCGGGGGACCCCTTGTCGGACCTGATCTCGCAGGTGCGACGGAAGGGCGGGACACGGCCTGGTTGCATGCGTGGATCACTGATCCGGCGGCCTTCGCTGAAATCGACGCGGATGCGGCCGCGATCCTCACCGGGGGGATGCCGGCCCTCGGGCTGTCTTCCACGGATGTGGACGACGTGATCACCTATCTCGAATCCACAAGTGATGTTGAAGCCCCAAGCGCCGCACCGGAGGGGCCGCGACAGCTCAGCGCCGCGGAGTTCGATCAGGCCTCTGGGATCTTCTTCAACCGTTGTGCGGGTTGTCACGGCACCCTCCGAGCAGGAGCCACCGGACCCGCCATCCAGCCGGAAGATCGGACACTTGAGATCGGCACAGCAGGTATCCAGACAATTCTCACGAACGGCCTGCCGGGTGGCATGCCGGCGTGGGGACAGGCTGGGATCCTCACCGAGGAAGAGATCGAGTTGATGGCGAACTTCGTCCAACTTGATCCCCCGACGCCGCCACCGCTCGACCTGGCAGAGATCACCGAATCCTGGAATCTGGTCGTTCCCGTCGCCGATCGACCCACCGAGCCGCAGACCTCCCATGACTGGGAGAACTACACCGGGGTCATCCTGCGCGACGCCGGGCAGGTCGCCGTCATCGATCCCGACACAAAGGAGTCCGCTGCGATCATCGAAACCGGATTCGCCGTACACATCCTCAGGTCCTCGGCTACGGGTCGCTATTTCATCGCGGTTGGCCGAGACGGCCGGGTCACGATGATCGACCTTTGGACGGAGACGCCCGAGATTGTCGCCCAGGTCCAGGGTTGTTTCGATGCCCGTAGCGTCGACGGCAGCAAGTTCGAAGGCTACGAAGACAAGTACATCATCGAGGGCTGCTACTGGCCGCCGCAATATGTCGTCTTCGATGGCCAAACGCTCGAACCGCTGGTCGTCCACGACGTCTTGAGCCCGGATATCAACGGCAAGGAGCTCGAAGAGGTGCGGGTCGCCGCGATTGTTGCGTCGCACTTCGACCCCGTCTGGGTCATGGGATTGAAGGAGTCGGGTTATGTCGGCATCGTGGACTACTCGCTGCCGGATTTTCCTCTCGTGAAGAAGATCCCAGCCGATCTCTTCCTCCACGATGGCGGATGGGATCACACGGGTCGCTACTTCATCACGGCGGCGAACGCGCAAAACAAGCTGATGGTTGTCGACGTCAAGACGCAAGAGCTCGTCGCGGGGATTGAGACGGGGGACACGCCACACCCGGGCCGCGGTGCCAACTGGGTGGATCCAGAGTTCGGATGGGTGTATGCCACCACCCACATCGGTGAGGGGAAGCTCACCATGATCGGCGCAGATCCGGAGGGCAGCCCCGAGCACGCGTGGAAGGTAGTGAGGGAGATTGAGTTGCCGGGTACCGGGAGCCTCTTCCTCAAGACTCATCCCGAGTCTCCTTGGGTCTGGATGGACACTCCACTGTCGAACGTGGTCGAAGAGACTCGCCAGGCGTGTGTGTACAACAAGGCGTCGATGGTGCTCGAGAAGTGCTTCCAGGTCGCGGACCACGGTCGCGTCGTTCACTTCGAGTACAACAGAGCAGGTGACGAGGTGTGGGTCTCGGTGTGGGACAGGGACGGAGAAATCGTCATCTACGACGATGAGACCCTGACAGAGAAGGAGCGGATTACGGGCGACTGGCTCATCACACCGACCGGGAAGTTCAACGTCTACAACACCGCGAACGACATCTACTGAGAGAAGCGCTCGAGTTGGTGTTCCTCGCCGTCAACACACATCCCATGTGTTGGCGAGGGACATCGACGACAGCTCACGGAGCAGGGCATCGCGAGCCTGTGACCACGCCCCGTGGAGGGCGCACGGGGCGGAAGCATCGCAGGTCTCGCCGCTGAGAACGCACGTGCTGGTGTCGGTCTGGCCCTCCATGGCCTCAATCAGGTCGAGCACCGAGATCGAGTCGAGTTGGGCAACGAGTTCGTACCCGCCGCGTGGACCCGGTGTTGACAAAACCCAACGTTTTCGAACCAGGGGAGACATGACCTGTGGAAGGTATTGGTGTGTCGTCGCGAGCGTCTCGGCGAGCGCGGTGCCGGGCAGCCGGTCTCCGCACGAGCAGAGCGCCTGCATGGCTCGCAGGGCGAGATCGGTTCGTTTGTTCAGCTCGAGTCGCATTGCTGAGCAGTGTACTCAGCAATGCGTTGGGAATACCCAGCGGAGTTTCAGCCATCAATACCAGCCGGCACACCCATGGAGGCCGGACCAACGACCGACGCGAGTCGTGTCGAACTCTGCATTGCTGAGCCTCGATCGCAGCCCGAGTCGCGGTCACACGAGTTGTGCGTCTAGCGTGATCTCGACGTTGCCGACCAACGCGTTGCTGACTGGACAGCCGTGCTTGGCTTCTTCGGCGAGTTCGGCGAAGGTCTCCGCAGCGATACCGGGGACCTGGCCGATCACCGACAGCGCCATCGTCGTGATGCGCATCCCAGCGTCGGTCTTTGCGAAGGTTGCCACACCTGATGTATCAAGCTGCGTTGCAACGTGACCGGCGCCGGCGAGAATGTTGCTGAACGCCATCGAGTAGCAGGCTGCATGTGCTGCTGCGATCAGTTCTGCGCAGTAACGACTACGTTCT
>CAXMQO010000015.1:0-11862 GCA_964195515.1 uncultured Saprospiraceae bacterium
ACGCCTGTGATCGGACCGCCGTCGAGGATGCTCCCGTCGAAAGCGACGACGGGGCGGGCATCCGTTGGTTTCTCTCGTATCACGCCAACACCTCCGGTTCCGCGACGATGGCAGTCATTCCGATCGTTCTGTTCTTCCTGGTGCTGACGGTGAAGAACGTGGCTGCCGGCCTCCGTGACCGGAAAGTCGACGACACGGCGGGAGTTGGGGCCGCCTGACGCCCTGCATCTTCCCGGTCGTTCGTGCCAAATACCGCGTGCGATGTGGAGCCGGTGTGGTCGATGTACCGTACCGACCATGTCTGAGACCCATCCAACGCCGGGCGTCGGTGCCGTGGTCATCCACGATGGCCGGATGCTGCTCATTCGCCGGGCGCGCGGGGCCTACGTTGATCACTGGGCCGTCCCCGGCGGAGGCCAGCGACGAGGTGAGACTATGCGAGAGGCGGCCGCCCGGGAGGTTCTCGAAGAGACCGGCCTGATGGTCGAGGTTGGTGATCCGGTGTGGGTGGGCGACATCCTCGACGACGCCGATCCGCCGGCGTACCACTACACGGTCGTCGACTTCCTCGCCACCGTGGTCGGAGGAGAGCTGTCGGCAGGCGATGACGCAGCCGAGGCTCGGTGGGTACCGGTATCCGAGGTGCGAGCGCTGCTCTTGACCCCGACGATGGTGGACCTCCTCGACCAACTCGGCCTCTAAATCTCCGGCCCAGACCGTCGTTCGTGTCTACGACCACATGTGGTGTGGTTCGTGGCCGAAGCGATCGGTGAGGCCGACTGGTTCCTTGCTAGGGTCGATGAGCATGATCGATAGTGCTGCTGTACGAGCAGAGACGCCGGGTACCGAGTTTGTTACGCACTTCAACAACGCAGGAGCTTCGCTGATGCCGCAAGCCGTGCTCGACACGGTCATCGGGTATCTCGAAGAGGAATCTCGATGTGGTGGATACGAGACGGCTGAGGCCCGTTTCGATGACCTGTCGGCGGTCTACGACTCGCTTGCCCGACTGATCGGATCCGATCGCTCTGAGATTGCTCTCACCGATAGCGCTACCCGGGCGTGGGACCTGGCATTCACAGCGATGCGCTTCTCGGGAGGTGACCGCATCCTGACGACGACCAGCGAGTACGCCTCGAACGTGATCGCGTTCCTCCAGATCGCAGAGCGGAGCGGCGCCATCGTCGAGGTCGTACCGAACCGTCCGAGCGGGGAGATCGACGTCGACGCCCTCGATGCCATGATCGACGACCGCGTTCAACTCATCGCCATCAACCACGTCCCGACGAACAGCGGTTTGGTCAATCCCGCAGCCGACGTCGGACGTGTGGCGAACGCTCACGGGATCCCCTACCTACTCGATGGTTGCCAGTCGGTTGGACAGATGCCGATCAACGTTGGAGAGATCGGGTGCGACTTTCTTTCGGGGACGTCCCGAAAGTTCCTCCGCGGTCCTCGTGGTGCAGGATTTCTCTACGTCGCACACGAGATGCTCGATCGGGTCGAGCCAGCTGTGTTGGATCTGCACGGAGCGACGTGGGAGGCATCCGCTCGATACGACGTGAGGCCGGGTGCCGGACGATTCGAACTGTGGGAACGGTCTCCTGCCCTCATGCTGGGTCTGGGGCGCGCTGCCGACTATGCGATGGAGATCGGACTCGACGAGATCTGGGAACGGGTGTCGACGCTCAGCAAGAATCTCAGAGCGAAGCTGTCCGGGGTACGCGGGGTGACGCTGCACGACATCGGTACCGTGCAAGGGGCCATCGTGACGTTCACGGTGCACGACCGCGAAGCAGAGATGGTCAGGGCGGCGCTCCATGCACAGTCGATCAACGTCTCGGTCGTGACCACCTACTCAGCGCGGATCGACATGGAGGCCAGGGATCTGCCGAATCTCGTGCGAGCTTCGGTCCACTACTTCAACACAGAAGACGAGATCGACCGACTGGTCGCCGCCGTCACCACTCTCTAACCGGACGTTTGTGCCTAGAAGATGCGTGGATTGGACACGGCGGTGACCGGTTCTCTTCCTCCCTCTCAGGGGGAGGTGCCGCCCGTGGGGCGGCGGAGAGGGTCAAGGGTCGCAGGTGAAGGGAACCGTCTGACCCCTCCCGTCAGCGCCCGGCGGCGCTGCCACCCTCCCCTGAGGGGGAGGGAAGAGGACGCTGCACGCTGGGCGGCTCCGAAAGGGGAACCACTCTCCCAGGGACGCCCATCCGCTGATCCTCCTAGGACCAGGATTGTCCGTGTCCTAGATACAAACGAAGGGATGTGGTGGCGTTGACTCGGTCAGGGGTAGGGGTCGCCGGCTTTGAAGGCGGCGATGACGGCCGGTGCTTCATCGGTTGGGACCACGTAGGAGCGACCGTCGCTGCCCTGTTGGCCCTTGACCGGAAGCGTGACCCGATCGATGCTCGAGGATTGCAGACCGAGAGCCGATCGTGCGAGGTCGGTCATGAGCGCAAGGCCCAGCGCCTCGTCGGCGGTGATGTTGTCGGCGAACGTGGGTAGGAACGTGGGGAGGTTGAAGGCACTCGACGGAGAGGCAACCTGTTCGAAGAGTTGCACCATGATTTCTTGCTGGCGCTGCGTTCGAGCGATGTCGCCTCCCCCGGTTCCGGTCCACGATCCGTTGTCATAGACCTCGTAGGTCCGGGATCGGGCGTAGGCGACGGCCATCTCACCGTCGAGGGTGTGCGTTCCGGCCTCGACCTGGAACCCGGACTTGTTGTCGCGGGCAGGAAGGGGGAAGTCGATCTTCACGCCGCCGAGTGAGTCGACGATCCGGCCGAACCCACCAAAATCCACCTCGACGTAGTGGTGGACCGGGATACCGGTCTCCTGTTGAACCGTTTTGATGAGGAGGTCGGGTCCGCCGAATACGAACGCGGTGTTCAGACGGTTCGTCCCGTGGCCCTCGATGTTGGTCTTGAGATCGCGGGGGAGGCTGAGCAACTGGATGCGCTCACCCGGGACCAGGTGAGCGAGCATCATCACGTCGGTCCTTCGGCCCGCGAAGTCACCGAACTTGTCCTCCCAGTCGTCGGGGAGATTCGAGCGGTCGTCGGTGCCGATGATGAGGAAATTGATCGGCTCCGAAGACCCGGGTGCCACGGTTGCGAGGCTGACCAACTCCTCCGAAGGGATTCGGTCGATCTTGCCCTCGGTCCACATGACATACCCGATTGTTCCGAATACGCCGATGACGGCGAGGACGAGGAGAGCGAAGAACGCCTTCTTCGCGAATCCGCCCTTCCTTTTCGTCGGAGCGGGTGGGGGCGGAGGCGGCGTCTGGGGGATCACGGGGTATGTGTCGGTCGTCATGGAATCCAAACCGGTAGTGATGTCCTCGAATCCTAGGAATGGTTGCCGAATAGGCGCCTCCCCAGTCCAGAGTTCCGGTACCGCGTACTCCGACGGCGGAGCCCCCCGACGGGGTACGCTCTCGTGATGCCTAGCGAGACCCCCATCAAGATTCACTCCCAGGATGTCACCGACGGACCAGCCAAGGCGGGCGCCAGAGCCATGCTTCGCGCCGTCGGACTCGGCGAGTCCGACTTCGCGAAAGCCCAGGTCGGCGTCGTGAGCGCCGGAAACGAAGTGACACCATGCAACCTGACCGGACCGAAGCTCTCCGCCCGAGCAAGGGAAGGCGTGAACGAGGCGGGCGGCGTGGGACTCGTCTTCACCACGATCGCCGTCTCCGACGGCATCTCGATGGGGCACGAGGGCATGCGTGCCTCACTCGTCTCTCGAGAAGTCATCGCAGATTCGGTTGAGCTTGTCATGCACGCCGAGCGTTTCGACGCAATGGTCTCGATCGCCGGCTGCGACAAGTCGCTCCCCGGGATGCTCATGGCCGCAGCCCGGCACAACCTCCCATCCGTGTTCCTCTACGGGGGGTCGTCGCTCCCAGGCAAGCTCGACGGTGTCGACATCTCGATCGTGGACGTCTTCGAAGGTATCGGCGCCCACTCGGAGGGACGCATCGACGAATCCCAACTGCTCCGCATCGAGCAGGCGGCTTGTCCCGGTGTCGGATCATGCGCAGGAATGTTCACGGCGAACACCATGGCATCTGTCGGTGAGGCACTCGGCATGTCACTCCCCGGCAGTGCCTCGGTCCCTGCGGTTTCCAAGCGACTCGACGAGTACGCCCGTCAATCGGGTGAAGCAGTCATGCAGCTTCTACGGTCCGGCATCCGTCCGAGGGACATCATGACGAGGGAAGCGTTCGAGAACGCCGTCACCGTGGTGATGGCGCTCGGAGGGTCCACCAATGCGGTGCTTCACCTCCTCGCTCTCGCCCACGAGGCCCGTGTCGACCTCTCCCTTGAGGATTTTGACCGGATCAGCCGACGGACACCACACGTTGGGGATCTCAAGCCGTTCGGTCGTTACCACATGGTGGATCTCGACCGGATCGGCGGCGTGCCGGTTGTCCTTCGTGCGCTCTACGACGAGGGGTTCATCAACGGAGACGCGCTCACCGTCACCGGTAGCACCATGGCGGAGAACCTCGAAGGGGTTTCATTCCCTGAGGGCCAGGACGTGGTGCGGCCATTCGCTGAGCCTGTTGCCGAGGAGGGCGGTATCGCCATCCTGCGCGGCTCGCTTGCTCCCGGCGGCGCGGTCGTGAAGATCGCGGGGATCGACCTCGACGTCTTCGAAGGGACCGCAAGGGTCTTCGACGACGAACAGCATGCGCTCGAGGCGCTGTGGGCGCATGATCTGTACCCCGGAGACGTGGTGGTGATTCGCTACGAGGGCCCGTCCGGAGGTCCGGGGATGAGAGAGATGCTTGCGATCACTGCGGCGATCAAGGGCGCAGGCCTCGGCAAGGACGTCCTGTTGATCACCGACGGTCGGTTCTCGGGTGGGACCACGGGTCTCTGCATCGGTCACGTAGCCCCGGAAGCCGCGAAGGGCGGTCCGATGGGTCTCGTCCACGAGGGCGATCGCATCCGGGTCGACCTGCCGGCTCGACGCCTCGATCTGCTCGTCGGCGAGGAGGAGATGGATGCCCGACGCGCCGTGTGGAAGGCGCCGGAAGCCCGCTACCCAACCGGCGCCCTCGGGAAGTACGCCAAGCTCGTCGGCTCGGCGGAGCTTGGGGCCGTCTGCGACTGAGCACAGGGCAGTCGAACCGGCGACAGTGGGTTGGGAGGCTCGCGTCGTACACTTCCCCACCGGATCGGATAAGGGATGTGCCGCGTGCACTTGGGGTCCCGGTTCGACATCCCCTGCTAGCGAGCCAAGGCCCTCATGAAACCCCGATCGTTGTCCCTCGTCGCTATCGCGTCTATTGCGATGCTTTCAATTCTCATTATTGCCCCTGCGATCGGCGACCCCGGGACCACGCCCCCCGACGCTGCTCCGGTAGTCCTCGCTGCGGCGCCGATCCCGTCGACGACCACGACGACGACGTCCCCGACGGTGACCGCCACGACGGTTGCTCCCACAACTACGACGGCGGCCCCCGCGACGACCACGACGACGACGTCCCCGACGGCGACCACCACGACGGCTGCTCCCACAACTACGACCAAGGCCTCCGCGACGACCACAACGACGTCCCCGACGGTGACCACCACGACCGTTGCACCAACTCAGACGACGACCACCGCACCACAGCGGGTCGCCGGCTACGAGCCGTCGGCAGAGTCCCAGTTCGTCTCGTTGATCAACAATCTGCGGGCATCCGTTGGTGTTCCTGCTCTCGTCCCTGTGGGGGAGTTGCGGTCGCACGCTCGAAACTGGTCCCAGCACATGTCGGAGAGTGGAATCTTCGAGCACTCGAACTTGTACGACATTCCAGGTCCGTGGCAGTCAGTAGCCGAGAACATCGCGGCGAGCACCTCCGTTCAGAACGCCTTCAACGGACTCGTCTCCAGCAGCGGTCACTACGCCAACATGGTCAACCCGGATTTCGCGGAGATCGGTTCGGGCGTGTGGGCCGACACCGATGGCAAACTCTGGGTCACCCACGTATTCCGGGGCTGAGCGGGTGATTTCGCTCCCGATGCCGACTACGCTCGTCACTATGAATCTCAGCATCGAATACTGCGCCGTTTGAGGCTATCGGAACCGTGCCGTGCGCACGGCCGATCAGCTGCTCGACGAGTTCGAGCGAACCATTGACCGCCTCATCCTGATCCCGTCCAGCGGTGGGAGATTTGAGGTCATGCTCGACGACCGTCTCATCTACTCGAAAGAGGAGACCGGTCGTCATGCCGAGTATGAGGACATTGCCGGACCCTTGAGGGATATCCTGACGTAGCGCCAGATCAGGCAACTCTTGATCGATGAGGTGGAATCCCCGATAGCCTTCCTCGGGTGAAGCAAGGAACCAGTAGAACCGTCCTCGTCTCGGACATTGCCGTGTCCGACGGACCGTTTCAAGATGCAGCCCGAGATTTCGTCGCTGGAACCTGCAGCGTCTGTCGTATCGCCGTTCTCGAGCAGGACGCCCGCTTCCATGATGCCGGCTATCTTTGTACCGACTGTTGGCAGCTAGCCGCCGGCATCGTCCACTGACACGCCGCGTCACCGGAGTACACGTGCCTCAACTGCCCCAGATAGGACGCGTTCTGTCCACCACGATCCGTTTGCCGTGGACCCAGGTCTCGTGAACGACGGTTCCTCTCACCTGATCAGGATCACTCGCGACCGGGTCCCGGTCGATAGCGACGATGTCCGCAGGGCTGCCGGGAGAGAGCGGCATTGGCTCGCCGAGTGCGGCCGCTGCCCCGTCCGTGAAGAGTGACAGTGCGCGATCGGGCAAGAGACCCTCACTCTTCATGACTCCTGCACGGTCCCTGGCAAGCGCCATTCCGGCCCACGGATCGGGTGACTCGACCGGGCTGTCCGATCCGGCGCACATCGGAACGCCTGCATGGTCCAGTGATGCGAACGGGTAGGTCGACACGAGGCGTTCAGGCCCGACGCGATCAACGATCCACTCGAATTCGGATCCAAGGAATGCGGGTTGAACCGATGCAACCACTCTGAGGCGTGCGATCCGGTCGATGTCGGCCCGCTCAAGGACGGAGGCGTGTTCGATGCGGAGCCTCCGGGGAGAGGCGCCGGTTGCAACCAGTTCCTCGTAGAGATCGACGACCGCCCCGTTGGCCCGATCGCCGATCGCGTGGAGCGCGACCATCCCGCCCATCCTGAGCGACGCTTCGGCGAGAAGACGATCCGAATCGTCGAGGCGCATGGTGCCGAACTCGTCTGGACGATCGGTGAAGGGGGCATGCATGGCCGCCGTGTGACCGCCGAGGCTGCCATCGGCGAAGCCCTTGTAGCCGGCCCATCGGAGACGATCTCCTGCCGTATCCAGGCGGCGAGCCGCTGCATCGAGATCGTGGACGCTGCGAGCGATGACGAACCCGTGAACATTGATTGGGAGTCGATCGGCGACGGCGACGATCAACGTGACCTCATCTCCGAGACTGGCCCACGGTCCGTCTCCGAGCCCGAGCATCGCGCCGATTGACGTGATTCCGAGACCGGCCAGGCCGGTTAATGCGTCGAGCAGCGACCGTTCGGTCACCGACCCCGACGCGTCGAGACGGGTCGAGACAAGTTCGATGGCGGTCTCCCTCAGGACACCGGTCGGTGTGCCCTCGCTATCCCGGTCGATCGAGCCATCAGCGGGGTCCGGGGTGGAGCCGTCGACGTCGGCGTGACGGAGAGCGGCCGTATTCGCGATGGCAATGTGCCCGCAGTAGCGGTGGATGAGCACCGGACGGTTCGGCACGGCCTCGTCGAGATCGATCCGGGTGGGAAGTCTCTTCTCGGCGAGCGCCTCGTCGTCGAGTCGGAGTGCAATCAGCGGCTCATCGGAGGCAAGGTCTGTGGCAGCAATCCTGATCGCGTCCTGGAGCTCTCCGATGTTCGTGACGGTTGTGAGCGATGGCCCGGAGAGCGAAGCAGCGTATGTCACCGGGTGCATGTGCGCATCCCGCAGACCGGGGATCAGGTGGGCACCGGCATACTCCTCAACGGTGACGCCGGGACCACCGAGGGTCCGATGGTCACCCACGGCAACGACGCGGCCGTCCTCGATCAGGATCGCATTGCCGGGGATGCCGCGAGCGGTTCGTACGGTCTCGGCGACGAGCAGCCTTCGATCGGCGGTCATCTCAGACGGTTCGGAAGAGCAGGCTCGAGGATATTCCGAAGTGCATCGTGAACCAGTCCGTTGCTGGACAGCACCATGGGTGTCGTCGGCACGGAGTCGATACCACTGAAATCGGTCACGCGACCGCCGGCCTCTCTCACGATGAGGATTCCGGCTGCCTGATCCCACGGTGCGAGGCCGAGTTCCCAATACGCCTCATACCGACCCGCGGCGACCCACGCGAGGTCGAGTGCTGCCGAACCGAACCGACGAATACCGTTGACAGAACCCAGGACTGCTCCAAGCACGCCGGCGTACTCGTCGGGGTAGTCCCCGTGATCGTATGGAAACCCAGTCGCGGTCACTGATCGATCGAGGTCGTCCGTTTCGGAAACGTTGATTCGACGTCCGTTGAGATGCGCTCCTCGTCCCACGGCAGCGGAGAAGCATTCGTCACGAAGCGGGTCGTAGATGACGCCGATGAGCGGCCGGTCGTCTTCCCACAACCCGATGCTGACGGCGATCTGGGGAATACCGTGCACGAAGTTCACCGTCCCGTCGAGCGGATCGACGATCCAGAGGCGACCGCCGGGAATCGTGCCGCCGCTCTCTTCAGCAAGGATCGCGTCATCCGGCCGATGCTCCGAGATGATCGACAGCACCACGGCTTCAGAAGCGTGATCGATCTCGGTCACCGGATCGAATCGACGCTTGTACTGCGCCGTCACCCCACGATCGAAGCCCTCACGAAGAATCGCCCCACCAGCCCGTGCAGCGTTGATTGCCAGTTGAAGATCGTCCATGGGCGGCAGCCTACGGGGGATGAGTAGCTGAGTAGCCGAGTTGCCGAGTAGCAGAGACCACTCCGTTCCTGTTGGCACTGCGCGAATCCATCGAACGCGCATGCCGCACTCCAAACCAATACTCAGCTACTCAGCTACTCCGCTACTTGTCCGGGGCGCCTCATTCTTCTCGTCTCACTACTCTTCCTGGTCAATGCTCCTTCCGTATCTCGCTGCGTTTGTTAGCGCTCTGCTCATGTGGGCAGCGTTTCCGCCCCTCGACATCGGGCCGCTCGCGTTTATTGCTCCGATCCCGTTGTTCTGGGCGTTGCGTCGAGTCGAGCAGGGGTTTGAGGCGATCACGATCGGTTTCCTTTGGGGAACCGTCTTCTTCGGAACCCTGCTGTTCTGGATCAGCGTCCTGGGCTTCGTCGCGTGGGTGCCGCTGGTTCTCCTGATGGCGTCCTACTTCGCGGTCTACTCCTTCGTCGTTTGGCTCTTCCGGCTGTGGCCCGCGTGGCGGTGGTGGCTGATCGTCATCGGGGCATGGGCTGCGATCGAATTTGTCCGCGCCCGATTCCCGTTCGGCGGCTTCCCTTGGGGCAACATCGGCTATGCGGCGTCGGGGATGCCCCCACTGCTCGGCACCGTGCAATGGATCGGTCCGGCAGGGTGGACCGTGGTGGCGGTGGCGTTCGCAGCGGCGGCCACGCTGATCCTGGAATCACGAGACCATTGGAGGCAGTTCGTCGACGTGTCGGTTGTGATCGTGTTGCTCGGCGTCTTCGGAATGCTGTTCCCACCGAGGGCGGACGGTCAAGCCCTCCACGTTGCGATCGTGCAGGGGGGCTCTCCTTGCCCGATGGTGCATTGCCAGAACGAGAACCAGCGGATCTTCGAGTCACATCTGAAGTGGACGGAGACGATCCAGGACGGTGGAGCGGACCTCGTCGTATGGGCAGAGAACTCAACCGGAACCCCATTTGACCCCGAGAGCAACGACACCGTGAAGGCAGCGATCATCGCTCAGGCGGGAAGGATCGGCGCCTACTTCCTTGTATCGGGAACCCGGAGTGTTGAACCCAACGGGTTCCTCAATGTCAACATGTTCTACTCGCCGGAAGGCGTCAAGATCGGTGAGTACGCCAAGCAACACCCGGTGCCGTTCGGTGAGTACGTTCCACTGCGTTCGCTGCTGGGTTTCATTCCCCAACTCGATCAGGTGCCGAGGGACATGGTTCGGGGCAGCGAACCTGTCGTGTTCCCGATGACGTTCTCGGCGGATGGGGAGCAGACCCAGGGGCAGCTGGGCTCGGTGATCTCGTTCGAGGGTGCTTTCGCCAGATCCATCCACGCGATATCCGATGCGGGATCACAACTTATGGTTGTCGCCACGAATGAGAGTTCGTTTGGAGAGACCGCGGCCTCCGACCAACTGATCGACATGACGAGGGTGAACGCTGCGGCCATCGGTCAGGATCTCGTCCATGCGGCGATCACGGGTAAGTCGACGTTCATCAGCGCGGCCGGGGTTGTGGGTGCAACTACCGATGTGTTCACAGAGGGTGTGCTCTACGGTGACGTTGCGATGCGGAGCGCGGGACCCACGCTGTTCACGCGGTTTCCCAACTGGCTGACATTGCTGGCGATGCTCGGGTTGGCCGGTGGATTGCTCTGGCCTGGAGAGGGCGGACTCAAGGCCATTGCCGGTCGTCATCGACCGGATTGACGGGTCCTCCGCAAATCAGTTTTGCAATGTCGTGATAGTGCAAATAGGATGGGACCAACAAATCCCGATCCTCCCGTCGACGTCGTTCACCATCGACTGAGCGGGCAGAGTCCAATCATTCTCCTCGGAGGTTATCTATGTCCGACATCATGAAAGCATCTCGCCCCCAAGGCCGGTCCCGCCGGCCGAAGACCTATGACGAAGGCCGCGTGTGCGGTACCGACGATTGCATGACCATTCTCTCTCGCTACAACCGTGCAGAGTTCTGCCACACCCACAAGCCCGTGAAGTACCCGCGTCTCCGCGGTGTCCTGA
Source organism: uncultured Saprospiraceae bacterium (assembly GCA_964195515.1). Lineage (GTDB taxonomy): Bacteria > Actinomycetota > Acidimicrobiia > Spongiisociales > UBA5794 > JAHEEL01. The sequence continues at coordinate 10,955 of CAXMQO010000015.1, forward strand.
CTCAGAACTAGTAACAAGCAGCAAGTCGCAAGAAGAGAGCCGGCGCCAATGGCGCCGGCTCTCTTCTTGGTTGGGTCACTTCCGCCTAGGACTCGTAGGCGGTGATCGCCCTGTCGAGAATGTCGATGCCGGTCTCGAGGTCATCGAGCGATACGTTCAACGGCGGGACGAATCGGATAACGTTGTAGTCCGGGCTGCAACCGAGGATGAACAGTCCTTCCTCTGCAGCCGCCCTTGCGATTGAGGCGAAGGCCTCGGTATCGGGTTCACGCCCGTCCTTGACGAGCTCGATCCCGATCATGAGCCCGAGGCCGCGAACGTCGCCGATCGAACGGTGCCGCTCCTGAAGATCGCCAAGACGGGTGAATGCGAGGTCTGATCGCTCGGCGACGCCGGGGATGACCTTCTTCAACTCGTCGACACCCGCTGCCGCCGCCGCACACGAGACGGGATTCCCGCCGAACGTCGTGCCGTGCGATCCCGGGCCCCACTTGGCGAACAACTCCTTGGATGCACCGACGGCCGACAGCGGTAGGCCGTTGGCGATGGCTTTTCCCATCACGAGGATGTCGGGGTCGACACCGTAGACCTGGCTTGTGAAGAACTCGCCGGTCCGGCCAAAGCCGGTCTGTACTTCGTCCATGATCAGGAGGATCCCGTGTTCATCGGCAATCTCACGGATAGCGTTGACGAACTCCTGGCTCGCCGGGTAGTAGCCACCCTCGCCCTGAAGCGGCTCGAAGAGGAATGCAGCGATTTCGTCGGGCATCACTTCATGTTTGAACATGAGCCGCAGTTCATTGAGGGCGTACGCGTTGGCGTCCTCCTGCGACATGCCCCACCGATACGGATGGGGGAACGGAGTGACAAACACCGATGGGACGATCGGGTGATAGCCGCTCCGATAC
>CAXMQO010000016.1:0-8848 GCA_964195515.1 uncultured Saprospiraceae bacterium
CGGTCCGTCTCCTCAGTGCGTGCGGTGAGCAGGATGACGGGGATGTCGGCGTGCTTCCGGAGTTCGCTCAGGATGCTGAAGCCGTCGATCTCGGGGAGCATCACATCAAGGATGATCAGATCAGGGCGCTCGGAGTCGATGCGTTCCATGGCCGACCGCCCGGCCGACGCCTGGCAGGTCGAATACCCCTCGCGTTCGAGATAGGTGCACACGACCTCGCGAACGATGTCTTCGTCGTCGACGACCAGAACGGTGCCTGCGGTGTCTTCCATAACGGTCATCGTACGGGCAACGCGGACGCTCGTCTCGCGCTCCTCGTTGAGTTCACCGTTTGTTCACCACCCGTTTCGGGCCCGTTCAGATGAGTCATGCATCCTTCCAACTGTCGCCAGATCGGCGGCACGCGAATGTAAGGAGCAGCAATGCGCAAGACACTTCTGACCGGCCTGGTGGTCGGTCTCCTGACGATCGTCATGGCCGTCCCGGCCCTGGCGTCGAATGGCAAGTCGGCCGACAGCCATGGGCGGCCTGGTTCGGACGTGAAGGTCACCGTCACGGGTACCGACGACGACCCCGCCAACGACGTCGTCTACGACTCGATCGTCAAGGCCGACCTGCCGATGAAGGGCCGCTTCCAGCAACTGATCCCGACCGACACGGGCCTGACCACAGCATACGGCCCCGGCGATCACGGCTACGTCGGCGGACGCTGGTGGCTCGACAATCCGACGCCTGAACCCGACAAAGGCGAAGTGGGAGTAATGGACGCCTGGGATTCGTTCTTCCTCTGCCCCCTCCTCGGACCGGGCGAAGCCGCCAGCTGACGAGCCGAGGCAAGAATCGAAGGGGCCCCGCCACCGGCGGGGCCCCTTCTGTATCCCCTACTTGTTCTCTAGTTCAGCCGACCGGCTCGAGTTCCTTCTTCTGTTCTGGCTCGGCAGCGGAACGCCGTGGCTTGGTGGCCTTCTCTTCTTTCCCGACCCAGAACAGGCCGAGACCGGCGACGAGCACCGTCAGGCCGATCGCTGCAAGCGTTCCTGCGATCGCCAAACCGAGCTGGAGCGCCGAGTGGGTGACGGTGCCGACACCGAGTTCGGCGATCAGGGCGTGCGCCGTTCCGTTCCATGCCTGGTCACGTGCGAGGCCTTCAAGCGGATGCCCCCGATCAAAACCGGTCCAGTACCTACCTTCGACCGGAACGTCATAGGTCCCTGCCAGGAACGTCTCGCCGTTGTACTCGGCATCCTCGGTGAGAACCACCGTTTGGGTCCCGTGGAGAGTGTGGAACGTGATCGTCGCCATCTGGAACATGTACTCGGACGCCGTGTTGACGAGCGGATCGTTGGGATCCAGGTCCGACTGCACGACCGGATAGCCCCAGTCATCGGTCAGCAGCGCCATGATTGCATCGCCGCCTTCCGTGGTGCCTCGATCGACGAGTTGTCCGGCATCGTTGTAGCTGAGCTCCACGTTCTGTGCTTCGCTGAACGCCTGGAGCGAGCCGTATCCAGCCTGCACCTGGGTGTAGGCGACGCCACCGGCGATCACGAAGATCAGCCCGATTACTGAAAGGACGATTCCGAGGGATCGGAGTCGTTTTGCCATTTCTTCCTCCTGGTTACTTGTGAACGGATTCACGATCGGTATTTAATCGTCATTCGACGAATAGCGATAGAGTCATCAGTCCCGAACCACAGGGACCTATGACCCGGCCGGCTCACAGACGAACCGCAGACCCCGCAATCGCCCATCGGCGATGTACGGTCTTTCGGCCCCAAGACGGGAAGGACATCGCTTGATACGCTGACCAGCATGGAGTCCAAGCCACCGCCTGCCTGCCTCGACGACGATCCTCCGGTCGATTCGGAACGGCTCAGTGGAGAAGAGATGGCCTCGATCGCCAAGGCGATGGGCCATCCTTCTCGAGTTCAAATCGTCGAGTACTTCATGGAGTGCAAACCCCATACCGTCGGGGAGATCGCCGCACAGCTGACGTTGGCACAATCCACGGTCTCTGAACACCTTCGCATCCTGAGAGACGCCAACATCCTCCGCACCGAATGTGACGGACCCCGCACTTGGCATTGTCTCAATAGGGTCGTCCTCAAGCGCTTTGCGAGAGACACCGCAGCGATGACCGTGCGCGTCGACCGCTAACTGGGACACGCCGATCCGAGCCCATTTCGCATCGGTTCTGCTTACGAACACACCAATGGAGAACGTAAGCACAAACGACGGCTCACGGATCAGGTGTTCGCAGCGACAAGGTCAGCAACGATCTCACCGCTACACACAGCGGTCACCAGCACCATCGTCCAGGCTGCGCCAAGCCCGGGGATGAGGCCAACGAGCAACAGGAGTGGAATGCCGAGGAGTCGGTTGATGATGACGGATCGACGGAGTTGCTCTTGATCGCTTCGAACAGAGGCGGTCTGGATCGCGGCCATCGCTGCGAATGCCAGAGCAACCGACCCCACAAGAAGCCACCTATCTGCACCGAGGTAGTCGTGTCCGGCATCGGCGGCAATGATGGCGAGTTCCACCGAGACCCCGAACATGGCCAGAGCGATGGCCAGCGGCAGGTGACTGTAGATCCACACGGTCGGGCGCCAGTTCTTCTGATCCCCCCTCCTGCGTACGACCGAGCCCTCGTGGTTATCGAAGTTGATCCACCAGAGACAGGTCGCGGCCCCCAATCCGAACACCCCGACGAGCGTGGTCGACGGCTGCCACGAGACATGACTCAATCCAACGGTGACGGCCACGATCGCCTCACCGAGGACGAGGATCGTGAAGAGCCCGAATCGCTCTGGGAGATGCGAGACGCCGAGGGGTACGGCCGCTTGTTTCTTGCGCATGACGAACGGGGTTGCCAGATCGACGACAAGGGCGGCGGCCCACAACCAGAAACGCGCCGGCTCGGGCACGATGATGGACGCGAACCACACCACCGACGCCGCTCCAAAACCGACCAAGTAGCCCCGGACCAGATCCCTGGTCTCCGGCACGTGTCGGTATGCCCGACCGTACAGGACGAGGAGGATCAACCGGGCCGCCGTGTAGCCGATCGCGAATACCTGTGTGGATCCCGCTTCTCCGAGCGAAAGGGATACGGCGATCAGCGCCACGGCCACCATCTGCGCTCCCGCGAGGAGCCGGTATGTGAGGTCATCGGTGTCGTATCGATCGGCGTAGAACGTGTGGCTGGCCCACAGCCACCACACCAAGGCGAAGTAGGCGAGATACGAGGCAACACCCGTCCAGGTCGTGTCGTGGACAAGACGCGTTCCCATCATCGCGACTGCTGCGACGAACACGAGGTCGTAGAAGAGTTCGAGCCACGTCGCGGTGCGGTCCGATTCCTGCATCGTCCGCAGCCGCGGCGGAGCGACCGCGGCGAACCTCACAACGACACCGACAGGCCCGGATAGGCGGCCTCGGTGGCGTGGAACCGTCGCCGGGCGGTGTGGACGATCACGTCGACATCTTCGTCCGTGCGTCGCGGGTTCAAGCTCGTCAGGATCAGCCGGTTTGCTCCTGATGAAAGGGCTGCCGCGACAGCGTCCTCCCATGTCGAGTGGCCCCACCCTCGATGGGCTGCGGCCTCCTCCGGTTGATACTGGCCGTCGTGGATGAGCGCTTCGACACCCCGGATCGCATCGACGATGGTTTCATCCATCTCAGAACCGGCCTCGTGGTCGGTGACGATCGCCACACTGGACGACGGCCCATCGATGCGATAGCCGACGGCACCCTGCGGGTGTTCGACACCGAACGGCGTGATCGTCAACCCCGAGATCTCAAGGGGTCGCACGATTGGCTCGAAGCGAACGGACGGCGCATCGGCCAGCGACACGGGGAACCACGGCGGAGCAATGACCGATGTCAGCGTCTCCTGCGGGTCCCCCGGACCGTGGATCGTGATGTAGTGATCGTCGGACCACACGAGATCGAGCATGGAGAGACCCTGGGTGTGATCCCAGTGGTAGTGCGTGAGGAACACGTGGATGGATGGAGCAGCAGACAGGCCGAACTCGCGCCAGGCGACGACACCGGTTCCGGCGTCGATGCACCCAACCAGCCGATCATCCACCACAAGGGCGAATGACGTCGTGCCCCCTCCATACACGACGAAGTCCGCACCGGACACCGGAACGGATCCGCGACTGCCCAGCACGACGAGCCGCACGTTGTTCTCCACCATTCTGTCCCTCTCGCGCTGGCTTTCGAGCGTAGTGGAACAAATCCCCGACGTGGGGAGTTCGTGGTCGATAGGCTCGACGCCAGCAACGAACCCGGGGACCCCATGAGCAGACCAGTGATTCTCGCCGTCGACGACGACCCGCAGGTGCTGGCCGCCGTCCGCCGCGATCTACGCAGTCACTACGGATCGACCTATCAGGTCATATCGGCCTCGTCGGGTGCCGAAGCCCTCGAGGCAGTGCACGAACTCAAGAGTCGATCGAAGACGATCGCGGCGTTCGTCGTCGACCAGCGAATGCCCGAGATGAGCGGCACCGAGTTCCTCATGGCTGCCGATCAGATCTTCCCACAGGCCAAGCGGCTCCTCCTCACAGCGTATGCCGATACGGAAGCGGCGATCCAGGCCATCAACGACGTCGGCCTCGACCACTACCTCCTCAAGCCGTGGAGCCCACCCGAGGAGCGCCTGTACCCGATCCTCGACGACGTCCTCGACGACTGGCAGGCGAACGCCGACGTGCCGTTCGACGGGATCAGGGTGCTCGGTACCACATGGTCGCCGACAACGTACGAGGCCAAGGCGTTCCTCGCCCGCAACGAAGTGCCCTATCGGTTCATCGATATTGAACGGGACTCCGATGCGGCTGCCGCCGTCGCGTCGGCTACCGGGGTGACAAGCGATCTCCCCGTGGTGTTCCTACAGGACGACACAGTCCTGATCAATCCTTCAAAGCACGAACTCGCCGAGGCGGCGGGGATCCACTCGACCCCCGAGGCGCCGTTCTATGACCTTGCGATCGTCGGCGGCGGGCCGGCCGGTCTTGCCGCGGCGGTCTACGGAGCGTCGGAGGGTCTCTCGACGGTTCTGATCGAGCGCGAGGCTCCGGGCGGCCAGGCGGGAACGAGTTCGAGAATTGAGAACTACCTCGGCTTCCCGAAGGGTGTCAGCGGTGCTGACTTGGCCAGGAGGGCCATCGCACAGGCGATCCGACTTGGCGCAGAGTTGATCACAGCGGCAGAGGTGGCCGCGGTCCGCTCCGGACCCACTGTGAAGACGCTGGTCCTGACGGACGGCGTCGAGTTGAAGTGCCGGGCGCTGCTGATCGCCAGCGGCATGACGGTTCGCCGACTCGACGTCCCCGGCTACGCACGGTTCGAAGGCGCCGGCGTCTACTACGGAGCCGCCGCCACCGAAGCCTCGACCTACCGGGACCGCCATGTCTACGTCATCGGCGGCGCGAACTCGGCGGGACAGGCGGCGGTGATGTTCTCGAAGACCTCCTCAAAGGTAACCATGGTCGTGCGGTCGGATGATCTCGGGCAGAAGATGTCGCAGTACCTCGTCGACCAGATCGCAGCGATCGAGAACATCGAGGTGCTGCTGAACCGGCGGGTGATCGAGGTAGCCGGCTCCGAACGTGTCGAGGAGATCCGACTCGAGAATGTCGAAACCGGCCAAGTGGAGACAAGGGCTGCGTCCGCATTGTTCATCTTCGTAGGAGCCGTACCGCACTCGGCGTTCCTCGAAGGCACGGTGGCCATGAACGATCGCGGCTTCATCTACACGGGGTCCGACGTCACGACCTTCACAGCTGATTGGCCGCTGAGCCGAGACCCGTATCCACTGGAGACCTCCGCACCGGGCGTGTTTGCCTCGGGCGACGTCCGCGAAGGTGCCGTACGCCGCGTGGCGTCCGCCGTCGGCGAAGGTTCGGTCGCAGTCACATTGGTCCACCGATACCTCGATACGGTGTGAGCTCCTTCGATCTCCGCTCGGTCGAACTGCTCTCGGGGCTCGATGACGACGCTATCGATCGGCTGGCGGAGACCGTATCGACGTGCTCCTTCGCGCAGGGAGACACGCTGTTCAACGAGGGTGACCCCGGCGACACCGCGTACATCGTGACATCCGGAGAGATCGAAATCCTCAAGGTCTCGGCCGATCAATCTGTCCGCATCGCCGTCTCCGGACCCGGGGTCATCGTCGGCGAGATGTCATTGCTGACGGGGGAACCCCGCAATGCCACCGCCCGTGCAATCGTCGATGTCGAGCTCGTGTCAATCCCGAAGGCGTCTCTCGACGCTCTCCTCGAATCAGACGTACGGGCCGTGCGTGCGCTCTTCGACGTGTTCATCTCCCGCTGGCGGGAGCAGCAGTCCCGGCTCCGTCAGTCCGAACGCATGGCCCAGATCGGTGTGCTTACCGCAGGTCTTGCCCACGAGATGAACAACCCGGCCGCGGCCGTGACACGAGGCTCGACCCTCCTCCCCGCGGCGATTGAGCGCCGAGCAGCAGCCGATGCCGCCCTTCCCTCAGAGATCGAACTCCCGACGGCGTCGGCTCGCGGCGATGTCCTCAGCCCGATCGAGCGAGCCGAGGTCGAAGACGATCTGGAATCGGTCCTCGACCGACTCGGCGTGGCTGATGCATGGCGTGTGACTGCGGTGCTCGCCGACGCCGGCTACAAGACCGGTGATCTCGCCAATGTCAATCGCTCCACCGCCAGCCTCGTCGTCGACGCCCTCGCCGCCCGCGCTGAAGTGGATGATCTTGTGGCCGAAGTTTCCGAAGGATCGAAGCGGCTCAGCGAACTCGTAGGTGCACTCAAGTCGTACTCCTATCTCGATCAGGCCCCGGTGCAAGACGTCGACGTGGCGAGAGGCATTGAAGACACCCTCCTCATCTTGAAGTCGAAGACGTCCGGCATCGCTGTGATTCGTGCCTACGACCCCGGTCTTCCCCGGATCACCGCCCACGGCAGCCGCCTCAACCAGGTCTGGACCAACCTGATCGACAACGCTGCGGACGCGATTCGCGACGCGGGTGTCGACGACGGGCGAATCACTGTGACAACAGGCCTTCAGGACGACTACATCGTGGTCCAGGTCGAGAACAACGGTCCCGAGATCCCCCCGAAGACCAAGGACCGCATCTTCGAAGCGTTCTTCACCACGAAGGAACCCGGTAAGGGAACCGGCCTCGGCCTCGACACCGTCTACGACGTAGTAGCAAACCAGCACCACGGCACGATCGAAGTCGACTCAACCGAGGAGCGAACGATCTTCACGGTCACCCTCCCGATCGCCCCTCCCGCATCCTCCTGACCTCACCTTCGTTGGCCTCTCGCTCCGCCGCAGACTCCTCTTCCTCCCCCTCAGGGGGAGGTGTCGCCGCAGGCGGCGGAGGGGGTCAGGGGGCTCCACGCGAAGCAACGCAGGGCGACGCTCTCAGCCAACGACCTCAATCTCGCATCTTGGCCCATTCGCTACGGCGAGACGATGGTCGGTCGTGACAAGTACCGTTGAGAGTCGCTCAGCGAGGGCGACGTACCAGGCGTCGTAGATCGACACCGCTGAGCGCAGCTCCCAGATCCGCCCCATCATCGGTTCGATCGGGTACGGGGTCACGGAGAACCGGCGCAGCCGATCGATCGCAGCCCGCGCTCGGTGCTCAGCAACGTCACCACGGAGTGTCATCGAGCGGAGCGCCGAAAGGGCCTCGGCCTTCATGATCTGCGGTGCAGCGGGCACTCGCTCTTGACGGAGCCGATCCCGCTCTGCGTCTCCCAGATCGCCGACGCCAACGAGCGCCTCAACGACGAGCGGGGCGTCGAGAACGCTCAATGCGCATCCCGATCCCGGCGGATCACGTCAGCGGCTGAGGTCGTCGAGAAACCTTCGGTCCCCTCTCTCACGATCTCGCGCTCGACCTCGACGACGATCTCCGCGGGAGTCACGGTCGCCGCGAACTCGATCAGATGCGATCGGAGATACTCCTGGAGGCTCTGTCCCACCTCAGCCGCTCGCACCCGATAGACCCGATGAACGTCTTCGGGGGTGTTCCTCACCTGAATAGTTGCCATGGCGCTCGTATTGCGCTTCTGCTTGTGACCTACCTGCACGGTTCGATCTCCAGACTCACGAAGAGTGATCAGCGTATCCACCGTATCTGAACCATCCCCGGGGAGAAGGGACTCGAAGCCGGCATCTCCATTCCGTCCATCCAAAGACCCGTGGGGGGGGGCGGAGCGAAGCGACGCAGAGAACATGCTGCAGCAGTGCGCAGCTCAGTCCTGCATTGCAGCCCCGTCCCATTCGAGGAACCAGTCGGCGTAGTGGCCGGGCCATGATCCCTCGGGTCCCTCGGATCGGTAGCGCTCGTCGGCGCGGGCGAGCCACGCCTCAACGGTGTCAACCGACGGATCGGATGTGAGCAGAGGCAGGCTCTGCCCGTACATCCATTCGGCGTACCACCGAGCCCAGCCCCCGTTCGGTCCACCGTAGACGGCATGGTGGGCTCGGCCGGTGGCACCGAAGAGGTGCCGAAGTTCAGTCTGTCGGGTGTGATCATCCATGGTGGCAACCGTACCGACGGGGCGGCCGGCGTCAATGGGCAAGCATGCGGCGATGCATCAATCGCCTCGTGTCGACGTCTCCACACCGGCAACAGCCGGCAGACCCTTCGGAACGCACGATCCCGGTTCGGTCGATGCCGTGCCCTCGAAGTAGTCGGCCGGGGTCTTCAGCCGGCGGGCCGCCCACACGATGGGCGCGGCTACGAGTGTGATGGCCCCTCCGACTACGTAGGCAGCCGAATACCCCTGGCGTTCCGCGTAGACGCCAAGGCCGGCCTGGCCGGCGACGG
>CAXMQO010000017.1:0-10524 GCA_964195515.1 uncultured Saprospiraceae bacterium
GTCTTCGCGGCGCTTCACGGCCGCTCCCGTGCGGTTGGCGGCGTCCAGAATCTCGTTCGCAAGGCGCGCCGCCATCGTGGGCTCCTTGCGCCTGCGTGCGAATTCCACGAGCCAGCGAACGGCGAGTGTCTGACCGCGCCGCGGGCGAACCTCGACGGGGACCTGGTACGACGAACCCCCAACGCGCCGGGATCGAACCTCGAGGGCCGGCCGAATGTTGTCGATGGCCCGCTTGAGGACGGGCAGCGGGTCCGAACCGGTGCGCTGCTCAACGGTGTCCATGGCGCCGTATACGATGCGGCGAGCGGCACCCTTCTTGCCCCGCCAGAGCACTTTGTTGATGAGCTGGGAAACGAGAACGGACCGGTAGATCGAATCTGGTTCGAGTTTGCGAATCTCGGCTGGTGCGCGACGCATGCCTAGGACTCCTTCTTCGTTCCGTAGCGGGAACGGGCTTGCTTACGCCCGTCGACACCAGCGGCGTCGAGGGCACCACGAATGACCTTGTAGCGAACACCCGGAAGGTCTTTCACACGGCCACCGCGAACGAGGACGATCGAGTGCTCCTGGAGGTTGTGGCCCTCGCCAGGGATGTAGGCGGTGATTTCGGCGCCGGAGGTGAGTCGCACACGGGCGACCTTGCGAAGCGCAGAGTTCGGCTTCTTCGGTGTCACGGTGTAGACACGGGTGCAGACGCCGCGACGCTGCGGCGATCCTGCGAGACCAACGGTCTTCGATTTCTTCGGCTTCGGCGTCCGGCCTTGTCGGACCAGCTGCTGTACGGTCGGCACGTCGGTACCGTCTCTCTCTTCTCGATGCACCCCAGCCCGATGAGTTCGGAACGTGGGCTCTAACGAACGAAAACCGGCGTCGTCACGCGCGGTGACTTCGCCGATCCCTTCTGTGAGTCACTCCGCTCACAACAACGTTCTTGCGAACGCCTCAGGGTAAGCGCGGACTCCGGCGGGAAACCGGATACGGGAGTATATCGGCCCCCCGCCCTAGTGCGCAAGACGGCCTGGTTGAGCAGTAGCGGAGTAGCGGAGTAGCCGACTGTTCCGGCCTTCCTCAGCTACTCGGCTACCCAGCTACCCAGCTACTCATATAGGGAACACCGGCGGATCTGTCCCCGGGGGCTCTTCGACTGAAGGCTCCGGCTCCCGCCGCACACGGGGGTGGTCACTCCCACCCTCTCTGAACCCCATAAACGTGATCATGGCTACGAAGATGGCTAGGAAGGTCTCCCCGTAGTAGAAGGCGGCGGCCACGACCGCAACGCCGGTTACAACTGAGACCACGCGGGCAACCGGTGCTGCTTTCGTCGGTGTGATGATCTCGAGGGCGTGTTTGAGCATGTGCCCACCATCGAGCGGCAGGATCGGTATCCAGTTGAGGATCCCCCACACGAGTCCAGCCCAAACGAAGCTCTGCAGGAAGACGATGACCAGGTCGGACACACCGTCAATCGCTCCCGATCTGCTGAGTGCGATCACGCCCAAACCGGCGGTGATGCCGACCGCCGACCCGGCTGCCGAAACGATGAATCGCCGGCCGGGGCCGAGATCTCGAGACGCGGCCCACGACGTGAAGCCCCCGAGGGCGAACAGCGTGATCGACACTGGGGAGGCGCCGAAAGCCCTCGCCGTGAACGCGTGTCCGGACTCGTGGAGGAGAACGGCGATGAAGACCGCACCGGTCCATGCGGCGATCTCCCATCCCGAGTAGACACCGAGCCCAAACATCGCAACAAGCAAGAACGACCAGTGGACGGAGACGGGGATGCCGAGAAGAGGGAACCGGAACACGGGTGAACGATAGGCCGGGCGCGGTCGGATCGTCTGTGCCTACGATCACAGCAGTTGTGTATCTAGACACAGACGACAGGGTTCCTCGCCCCGTCTCGGATCGTTTGTGCGTACGATCACACTCTTTGTGTACGTAGGCACAAACGACGGGGCGTACGCGACGGAAGCGGCCCTTGCGGACCGCCTCCGTGTGTTCACAACCGATTGAGCGACTACTCGTCGTCGCCCTTCTCCTCCTCGAGATCCGTCGTCCCGCCGAGGGAGGCGAGCCATTCGGCCGGGTCGGCAGGCAAACCCGCGTCGGCGGACTCCGGAATGTCGTCTCCGAAGAGACCGAGCGCCGTGACGACGTTCGCATCCGGAAGCATCGGCTCGATCGCTTGGTAGTGCTCGGAACCGGTCCCGGACGGGATCAGCTTGCCGATGATGACGTTCTCCTTGAGACCCCTCATGAAGTCCGACTTCGATTGAAGTGCCGCCTCAGTGAGAACACGGGTCGTCTCCTGGAAGGACGCAGCCGACAGCCACGAGTCCGTTGCGAGTGATGCCTTTGTGATACCCATCAACTCAGGGCGTCCCTCTGCCGGGGCCTTGCCGTCCTCGACGAGCTCACGGTTGGCCTGGAGGAACTCCTTCTGATCAGCGAGTTCATTTGGGAGATACTGCGAGTCCCCGGGGTTGGCGATGCGAACCCTGCGAAGCATCTGACGCACGATAAGTTCGATGTGTTTGTCGTGGATGTCGACACCCTGCGAGCGGTACACCTCCTGGACCTGATCCACGAGGTAGCGCTGGCAGGCACGGATTCCCTGGACCTCGAGCACCTCTTTCGGATCGAGCGGACCTTCGGTCAGCTGCATCCCCGGCTCGATGATGTCACCCTCCGAAACGCGAGGGCGCGCCCGGCGGGGCATTGCATGCCGCACTTCCTCGTCACCGTTGACGACCACCACGTAGCGGGTCCTCGACTCTTCATCGGTCTCGAACTTGATGACGCCGCCGACGTCCGCGAGGATCGCCTTCCCCTTCGGGGTACGGGCCTCGAACAGCTCGACCACGCGGGGCAGTCCGTGAGTGATGTCCTCACCGGCGACACCGCCGGTGTGGAAGGTCCGCATCGTCAACTGCGTTCCCGGCTCACCGATCGACTGCGCCGCCATGATGCCCACCGCGGTTCCCGTTTCGACCATCACGCCGGTCGCAAGGTCAATGCCGTACGAATCACGGCTGATCCCGTAGCGGGACTCGTCGGTAAGCGGCGAGCGGACCCGGATTTCGGTCACGTCGTTGAGCTCCGCGAGACCGATGACCGCGTCGCGATCGATGACGAAACCCTTCTTCATCTTCCGGCCGTCTGGGAGTTCGACAACCTTCCTGCCGTCCTTGACGGTCTCGGCGAGCATCCGGCCGAACACATGGTTCTGGAGATGACGCACCGGACCGCCGTCGTCCCGACGTGTCTTGATCAGGATGCCCGCATCCTCGGTCGGCTCGTCGTGGATGATGATCTCCTGGGAGACATCGACGAGACGACGGGTGAGGTAGCCCGAGTCGGCGGTTCTCAACGCCGTGTCGGCAAGACCCTTCCTGGCGCCGTGTGTCGAGATGAAGTACTCCAGCACCGACAGCCCCTCACGGAAGTTCGACTTGATCGGCTGCGGAATGATGTCACCCTTCGGGTTGGCCACGAGACCACGCATGCCGGCAATCTGGCGGAGCTGCATGATGTTCCCTCGAGCACCCGATCGGACCATCATGTCCATGGGGTTGAACTTCTCGGCCATGAGCGTCGCAGACATCGCGTTCTTGACCTGCTCGGTCGCCTCGGTCCAGATCTCAATGAGCTCCTGCTGGCGCTCGGCGTCTGTGATCACACCCTTCTGGTAGAGGCCCTCCATCTTGTCAGCACGGGCTTCGAAGCTCGCGATGATCTCGGCCTTCTCCGGCGGAGTCTTCACATCCTCGAGGCCGATCGTCAGCCCTGCCTTCGTCGCGAACGTGAAGCCCAACGTCTTGATGGCATCGAGTGTGTTCGCGACGACCGGCTTGTCGTAGTGTCGGATGAGCTCATCGATCAACGTCCGAACGTCGGATTTGAGAACGGGAGCGTTCACATATGGGAACCCGGGAGGGAATGCTTCGTTCAACAGAGCGCGCCCGAGCGAAGTCTCCGTGAGCCCGTCCGGATCGACGGTCTTGTCCGCAATCAGCGAGCCGAGTGACCGCTTCATTGCCGCATGGATCGCCGGATCGCCGGCGAGCCAACCCACACGGAGCTTGATCGGGACATGGAGCGAGAGGTCGCCGACCTCGTACGCCATCCTCGCCTCGTCGATGGTCGAGAAGGCGCGACCGGCACCCTTCCCTTCTTCGGTCATCTCAGAGAGATAGAAGATTCCGATGATCATGTCCTGTGAGGGCGTCACGATCGGACGCCCCGACGCCGGGGAGAGGACGTTGTTCGTCGACAGCATCAGGACCCGGGCCTCCGCTTGAGCTTCGGCCGAGAGCGGAAGGTGCACCGCCATCTGATCACCGTCGAAGTCGGCGTTGAACGCCTCACACACGAGGGGATGCAACTGGATAGCCTTACCCTCGACGAGGACGGGTTCGAACGCCTGGATCCCGAGACGGTGAAGCGTCGGCGCCCGGTTCAGAAGCACCGGGTGTTCTTCGATGACATCGCCGAGCACGTTCCACACCTGATAGCGCCTGCGCTCCACCATACGCTTGGCCGCTTTGATGTTCTGGGCCTCGCCGATGTCGACGAGACGTTTCATCACGAACGGCTTGAAGAGTTCGAGCGCCATGATCTTCGGCAGACCACACTGGTGAAGGCGCAATTGTGGTCCGACGATGATGACCGAACGACCCGAGTAGTCGACGCGTTTGCCGAGCAGGTTCTGACGGAACCGGCCCTGCTTGCCCTTCAGCATGTCGGACAGCGACTTCAACGGCCGGTTGCCCGGACCCGTGACCGCGCGACCGCGACGGCCGTTGTCAAAGAGGGCGTCAACAGCTTCCTGGAGCATCCGCTTCTCGTTGTTGACGATGATCTCGGGGGCACCGAGGTCGATCAATCGCTTCAGGCGGTTATTCCGGTTGATGACCCGGCGATACAGGTCGTTGAGGTCGGAGGTGGCGAAGCGGCCACCGTCGAGCTGGACCATCGGCCGGAGGTCCGGCGGGATCACAGGAACAACGTCGAGGATCATGCTCTTCGGATCGTTCGTTCCCTCGGCGAATGGTTTGATGACCTTCATCCGCTTCATCGCACGCTGGCGGCGCTGCTGTGACCTGGCATCGAGATCCTCACGAAGCCGATCCATCTCCGCATCGAAGTCGAGCCGGCTGATGAGATCCTTGACCGACTCTGCACCCATGCCGCCGACGAAGTAGTCCTCGTATCGGGCCTTGATCTCGCGCCAGAGCTGCTCGGACTCGATCAGATCCTTGGTCTTCATCGATTTGAACCGATCGAACGCCTCTTGGAGGAGCTCCTCTTCGACGGTTGCCCGCTCATCGCGGTCCCTGATCTCGCGCTCGACCTCGCGGCGGCGGGCGTTGATCTCCTGGGTCTTGGCGCCGGCTTCCTCCATCTGGGTGAGCTCCTGCTCAAGTCGCTGCAGCCGAGCATCCTTCCACTCAGCGGCCTCTTCCCCGATGAGCTCGAGCTCGTGTCGGGTTTCGTCTTCGAGCTTCGAGAGGTCGGCGTGGCGCTTGTCCTCGTCGATGTGTGTAATGAGGTAGGCAGCGAAGTAGATGACCTTCTCGAGTTCCTTCGGCGACATGTCGAGGAGGTAGCCGAGCCGGCTCGGGACGCCCTTGAAGTACCAGATGTGCGTCACCGGGGCGGCCAGTTGGATGTGCCCCATGCGCTCGCGGCGCACCTTCGAGCGTGTCACCTCAACGCCGCACCGTTCGCACACGATGCCGCGGAAACGAACCCGCTTGTACTTGCCGCAATAGCACTCCCAGTCCCTGGTCGGCCCGAAGATGCGCTCGTCGAAGAGGCCTTCCTTTTCGGGCTTGAGGGTCCGGTAGTTGATCGTCTCGGGTTTCTTCACCTCGCCGAAGGACCACGCGCGGATTTGATCCGACGACGCGAGGCTGATTTTCAGTTCATCGAACAGTTGTGTCACCAGTTGCTCCCGTCAGCCTCAGATGTTGATTTCGGCCTTCTCGGGCCGTGAGATATCGATTCCGAGCGATGCCGCCGTGCGGAACATGTCCTCTTCGATTTCCTTGAACTCGACTTCCTCCCCCGCCGAGAGCATCTCGACGTTGAGGCACAGGCTCTGCATCTCTTTGACAAGGACCTTGAACGACTCGGGGATTCCGGGTTCCGGAATGTTCTCACCTTTGACGATCGCCTCGTAGACCTTGACGCGACCTCGCACGTCGTCGGATTTGATCGTCAGAACTTCCTGGAGGGCGTAGGCGGCGCCGTACGCCTCGAGCGCCCAGACCTCCATCTCTCCGAAACGCTGACCGCCAAACTGTGCCTTGCCGCCCAATGGCTGCTGAGTGATCATCGAGTATGGGCCGGTCGACCGGGCGTGGATTTTGTCGTCCACGAGGTGCACCAGCTTCAAGATGTACATGTACCCGACGGTGATCGGCGAATCGAACGGCTCGCCAGTGCGACCGTCGATCAGCGTCGCCTTGCCGACGTCGTTGACCATGACGCCCCCGTCGCGATTCGGCAGGGTCTCGCCAAGTACCTTGAGAATCTCGGTCTCGTGCGCGCCGTCGAAGACGGGCGTTGCGATCTTCGTCCAGGGGCCCGCGCCCTTCGACGCGGGGCTCTCCAAATCGTCGAATGCATCCCATCCGGTAGACGCCGCCCACCCGAGGTGGGTTTCGAGGACTTGACCGAGGTTCATCCGGGACGGGACACCGAGCGGCGACAAGATGATGTCGACCGGTGTGCCGTCCGGCAGAAACGGCATGTCTTCTTCGGGGAGAATCTTCGCGATGACCCCCTTGTTGCCGTGGCGTCCTGCGAGCTTGTCGCCCTCTGAGATCTTGCGCTGCTTGGCAACGTAGACCCGCACGAGTTGGTTCATGCCGGGTGGGAGGTCGTGGCCCTCGTCTCGACGGAACTCCTTCACGGCGATTGCCTTCCCGGTCTCACCGTGTGGAACCTTGAGGGACACGTCGCGAACTTCGCGGGCCTTCTCGCCGAAGATCGCCCTCAGCAGGCGTTCCTCGGGCGTCAGCTCGGTCTCGCCCTTCGGCGTGATCTTGCCGACGAGATAGTCACCGGGCCCAACGTCTGCGCCGATCCGGATGATGCCCTGGTCGTCGAGATCTGCGAGCACCTCTTCCGCAACGTTCGGGATGTCTCGTGTGATCTCCTCAGCGCCCAGCTTCGTGTCACGAGCCTCAATCTCGTGTTCTTCGATGTGAATCGAGGTGAGCACGTCGTCCTTCACGAGGCGTTGCGAGAGGATGATGGCGTCCTCGTAGTTGTAGCCGTTCCACGGCATGAACGCGACGAGCAGGTTCCGTCCGAGCGCCAACTCGCCGTCCTCCGTCGAGGGTCCGTCTGCCAGCACGGTGCCGACCTTGACCAGGTCACCCTCGGCGACGATCGGCTTCTGGTTGATCGACGTGCCCTGGTTCGAGCGTTCGAACTTCAGCAGCGGGAGCCGATACTTCTTGTTCGTGCCCTTCTCCTTCACGACAATCTCGTTGCCGGTCACTTCCACGACCTCGCCGTCGACCGGTGAGATGATGACGTCGCCGGAGTCGACCGCGGCACGTGCTTCCATCCCGGTCCCCACGAGCGGTGCGTCGGTCGTGACGAGCGGAACCGCCTGGCGCTGCATGTTCGATCCCATCAAGGCACGGTTCGCATCGTCGTGCTCGAGGAAGGGGATGAGCGCCGTCGAAACGGAGACGAGCTGCTTCGGAGAGACGTCCATGTAGTCGACGTCTGCGGGGTCAACCGAGTCGACCTCACCGCCGGTCTTGCGGACGAGGACACGATCGTTGACGAACGAACCGTCATCATTGAGCGGTGCGTTCGCCTGGGCGATGACGTGACCCTCCTCCTCGGAAGCGGTCAGGTAGTCGATCTTCATCGTGACCTTGCTGTCGTTGACCCGCCGGTAGGGCGTTTCGATGAACCCGAACCGGTTCACCTTCGCATATGAAGCGAGCGAGCCGATTAGGCCGATGTTCGGACCCTCAGGCGTCTCGATCGGGCACATCCGCCCGTAGTGGGACGGGTGAACGTCTCGAACCTCGAATCCAGCCCGTTCACGGGATAAGCCGCCGGGGCCGAGCGCCGAAAGACGGCGCCGGTGCGTCAGGCTGGCCAACGGGTTCGGTTGGTCCATGAACTGGCTGAGCTGACTCGTTCCGAAGAACTCTTTGATCGAGGCCACGACCGGCCGAATGTTGATCAGCGTCTGCGGTGTGATCGCCTCGGGATCCTGGGTGGTCATCCGCTCTCGAACGACACGCTCAAGACGGCTCAACCCGACCCTGATCTGGTTCTGGATCAGCTCGCCGACGGTGCGGATGCGACGGTTCTGGAAGTTGTCGATGTCGTCCGTGTGATACCCGTCCACACCGTTGTGGAGGGCCATGAGGTAGCGGATCGCATCGAGCATGTCCTCATCGGAGAGGAGACCATCCACATTCTGGTCATAGGCATCGACGTCGATCTGGGGACGCGACAGCTTCTGGTTCAACTTGTAGCGGCCGACTCTGGTGAGGTCGTAGCGCTTCGGATTGTTGAAGAGTGTGTTGATGAGCCCGCGAGCGGACTCGACCGTTGTCAGCTCGCCCGGACGCAGCTTCCGGTAGAGATCGAGCAGCGCCTCGTCCTTCGTGGACGTCGGGTCCTTCTCGAGGGTCTCTCTGATCAGTTCGGAGCCGTCGAAGAGAGCAAGGATGTCCTCGTCTGTTTCGGCGAGACCGAGTGCCCGGATGAATGTGGTGACGAACTGCCGGCGTTTGCGGTCGACCCGCACACCAACGGTGCCCTTCTTGTCGACGTCGAATTCAAGCCATGCACCGCGGCCGGGAATCACCTTCGCGGAGTAGAGATCCTTGTCAGATATCTTGTCGAGTGTGACGTCAAAGTAGACGCCGGGGCTTCGGACGAGCTGGCTGACGACGACACGCTCTGTGCCGTTGATGATGAATGTGCCGTTGTCGGTCATCATCGGAAAGTCACCGAGGAAGACCTGCTGCTCTTTGATCTCGCCGGTTTCGCGGTTGAGGAAACGAGCGGTCACGAAGAGCGGTTTCGAGTAGTTGGCGTCACGGTTCTTCGCCTCTTCGATCGACTCGGTCGGATCGCCGAAGCGATGATCAGTCAGTTCGAGGGCGAGGTTGCCGGTGAAGTCTTCGATCGGGGAGACCCCTTCGAAGATCTGCCGCAGGCCGCTCTCGAGGAAACTCGCGAAGGAGTCACGTTGAACGGCGAGGAGATCGGGGAGTGGCAGGACTTCGGGCAGCTTGGCAAAGGAAAGTCGGGTCGAGCGCGCACGGGCCAAGGGAGGATCCTCCTCGTTTGGATGCGGTCAGCGGGAGCTGTGGGCAGGGCTACGGAACGACGGAGAATAGCACAAACCCGAGTTAGCGCACAACTAAAACGGCCCTGTTTGAAGAGCGTCGCAAGAATACGTTCGATTCGAGGGTGCAACATACCGCGAATTGGTAGAGCGCGTCAAGGTCTTGGGTTTGGCGGACAACAGGCATCAGGCTGATCCGCTTGCTGTTGGCTGTTGCCTGTCCGCTGTCAGCCTCATGGACGCGAGAAGGGGGGAGCAGCCGAAGCCACTCCCCCCCTTCTCTCCTACTGATCTACTGATCTGCTA
The DNA here is from genome assembly GCA_964195515.1 of uncultured Saprospiraceae bacterium. Lineage (GTDB taxonomy): Bacteria > Actinomycetota > Acidimicrobiia > Spongiisociales > UBA5794 > JAHEEL01. The sequence goes on from CAXMQO010000017.1 coordinate 9,644, forward strand.
CTTGAGTTCGACGTTGGCGCCGGCACCTTCGAGGATTTCCTTTGCCTTCTCGGCGGCATCCTTGTCGACGCCTTCCAGGACGGCAGCCGGTGCGCCATCAACGAGGGCCTTGGCCTCCTTGAGACCGAGGCTTGTAAGGCTACGTACCTCTTTGATGACCTGGATCTTTTTGTCGCCTACGGCGACGAGGACGACGTCGAACTCGTCCTGCTCTTCCTCGGCGGCGGCTTCGCCACCTGAGGCCGACATGGCAGCGATGGCCATCGGGGCCGCTGCGGTCACGTCGAATTTCTCCTCAAATTCCTTGAGGAACTCGGACAGCTCGAGGACACTCATCTCCTCGAAGACAGCGAGCAGCTCTTCGCTCGTCATCTTGGCCATGTTCTATTCCTCCTCGGCGGCATCATCGGCCGCACTATTGGGGTTATTGGACTCGCTACCGGCATCCTCATCGGATGCTTCAGCAGCCATCACTTCATCATTGCTTTCGGTTGGCTGAGCTTCCTGCTCGTCGCTCTCCTCTACGGCAGCTTCCGCCTCGACTTCGGCCTCGACCTCAGCGACCTCTTCGACGACAACCTCTTCGACGACAACCTCCTCAGCGGCGGCTTCCTCGACTTCGGAAATCTCGACTTCGGCAACCTCGACCTCGGCAACGACCGCCTCTTCGACGGCCTCATCGGCAGACTCTTCCGCGGAGCTGGGAGAGGCTTCGGGCTGGTCGCTGGCAGCTGGCAGCTCGGAGCTCTCCTCTTGCTTCTTCTCGAGCAGCTGTTGCATCATCGTCGCCGCGTTGCGCGGCAGGGCTGCAAGCAGGCCGGCCATCTTCGCCATCGGTGCTTCGAACGCACCGGCGATCCTGGCCAGCAGCACTTCGCGGG
>CAXMQO010000018.1:0-4677 GCA_964195515.1 uncultured Saprospiraceae bacterium
CGACCAAGTCGCGGACGACCTGTCGCGGCGCCTCATCAAGCTGTTCCTCCCCGATGCCGAGGGAGACCGACCCGCCCACGGCGGTGTCGACCGGTACCGAGACGATCCGCATTGGAGCGACCTCGTGCTGTTCTACGAGTACTTCTCCGGAGACACCGGAGCCGGACTGGGGGCCAGCCACCAGACAGGTTGGACGGGCCTCGTTGCCACGCTGCTTCAAGACCAAGGAGAAGAACAATGATTCCTACCACCGCCGCCGAGGTGCCATACCTCACAACAGACCAGATGATCGAAGTCGATCGGGCCATGATGGAGGACTACCGGATCGATCTGGTCCGCATGATGGAGAATGCCGGAAGGAACCTGGCCCACCTCGCACGGGAACGCTTCCTTGGTGGCGACCCACGTGGACATCGGGTTGTTGTGCTCGCCGGGACCGGCGGAAACGGCGGAGGCGCCCTCGTCGCGGCCCGCCGACTCCACAACTACGGGGCGATCGTCAGTGTCTTCGTCACCAAACCCGACGATGAGTTCACGCCCGTGCCCGGCCAACAGCTCGATCTCTTGCGCCGCATGGGGCTCACCATCGGATCCGCTGAGGGTGTGGAGTCGCTCGGAACACTGGACGTCGTCCTCGACGGTGTGATCGGCTACAGCCTGCGGGGTGCACCCCGCGGCGAGGCGGGTGTGTTGATCCGCTGGGCGAACGAACAGGCGGCTCCGGTCCTCTCACTCGACGCGCCATCCGGTGTCGACACGACGACCGGGACTGTCTACGACCCTGCGATCCGAGCGACTGTAACGATGACACTTGCCCTCCCGAAGGAGGGCCTGCGTGCCCCCGGCGTCGAAGACCACGTCGGTGAGCTCTACCTCGCCGACATCAGCGTCCCGCCGGCTCTGTACAGCAGATTCCTCGGCATCGAGGTAGGTCCAATCTTCGCTCAGAGTGAGATTCTCCGTCTCACATAGCGATTCTTTCGTCCTCTCCTACGGAGCGTGTGAGAGGTGGTCTTCTTCCTCCCCATCAGGGGGAGGTGGCAGCGACGAAGGAGCTGACGGAGGGGGTCAAGGAGCAACGATCGAAGACTCATCCATACCCCCCAAACGGCCCAAGAAGAAACCCCAGGATTTCTTGGAAATGCTGCTCCCCGGGCCGTTTTCTGTCCCACCGGGTTGATACGTTGCGTGTATGGAAACGACCGCCACGCTCACGACGGATACGATCGAACAGCGACTCGCCGAGGGCGAAGCCGCGATCGCGAAGATCCGCCGATCGCAGATGGTCTTGATCCGTGAAGCAGACCGCCGCCAAGCCCCACTCGCTGACGGCTGCCGCTCGATGGCCGAATGGGTCACCGGACGCCTCGACGTTGCACCCGAAACAGCGAAGAGCCTGGTGACGACGGCTCGGCGTCTCGAAGCCCTCCCCACCGTCCAACACACCATTGAAGAAGGGATGATCAGCTTCGATCGCACCACCGCTGTGGCTCGTATCGCCGAACCGTCAGAGGACGCCACGATCATCGACGAGTTGGCGGTCTATGACGTGGCAGGGATACGACGTCTCAGGTCCAAGCGGCACCGCACCAGCCGCAACATGGAACGTGAAGCGTTCGAACACCGCTACATGACGGCACAGCCGAACCTCGATGAGTCATCGTGGCGAGTCCACGGAGAACTCCCCGGGATGGCGGGACAGACGTTTGTTGACGCTCTCGACGCCAAAGCCGACCAACTCCCGGCCGATCCTGACGGGAACCACAGTCGGGGTACGAGATGGGCCGACGCTCTGTGGGCGATCAGCCTCGACTCGCTCGCAGGGAACGACGGCGCCAGCATAGAGAACGCGACACCGCTGCTGACCGTGTTCATGGACGCCAATGATGCAGCCGCAACTGACGGCGAGGCCGGTGTCATCATCGAGTCGGGTCCGAGGGTCGGACCTTCGGCGGTTGAAGCGATCCTGTGTAACGGTGTGATCGAAGTCACCGGCCGCACGCAAGACGGCATCCCGGTCAACATGGGACGCAGGAGTCGCACCATCCCACCCAGGCTCCGCCGGTTCATTCTGCACCGCGACGGAGGTGCCTGCACGGTAGAGGGCTGTGCCAGCCGGTACCGGCTCCAACCCCACCACATCACCCCCTGGAGTGAAGGTGGCGTCACCGACGCGGCAAATCTGACGACCTTGTGTTGGTTCCACCACCACGTCGTCATCCACTGCCGCGGATACACCATCGACCCATCATCGCCACCCCAACGCCGACGGTTCCTGAGACCTGCGATCCACGCCCCGCCCCGGCATGACTGACAGCAAGTCCAGCGGGAGTCGCTGTGAAGCCACGCCGGCCCACCGTTCGCCACTCCGCCGCTCGGTCTACTCCAATGCGTCGTCACCCGTCCACGCTTTGCCTCCCAGTGCCAGGCTGTGATCCGACTCGGCGGGCCCCCACGTGCCGGCTTCGTAGCGGTGCGGTTCCGGGCGGTAGCCGAGGAGGGGGTCGAACAGGCGCCAGGAAGCCTCGACTTCGTCCGATCGCACGAAGAGCGTCTGGTCGCCCTCGATAACGTCGAGAATCAACGTCTGGTAGGCGTCGGGGAGACGCCCGTATACGTCGTCGTGGCTGAAACTGAGCTCCTGGGTGTCGAGCATCATTGCCTCGCCCGGCGCTTTGACGTTGAACTGGAGCATGAATCCCTCATCCGGTTGCAGCGTGATCAACAACACGTTCGGGTGCACGACGCAAGCGTCGCGGTGCCCGTGGAAGATGCACAGTGGCGGCCGTTGGAAGGTCACGGCGATCTGGGTGAGACGTTTCGGCAGGCGTTTTCCGGTGCGGAGGTAGAACGGCACGCCCCTCCACCGCCACGTGTCGACTTCGAGCTCGATACCGACGAACGTTGGTGTTTTCGAGTCGGCGGCGATGCCGTCTTCGTCGCGGTAACCGGGAACCGCAACACCGTCGATGGTTCCTGCGTCGTACTGGCCGAACACGACGTTCTCCCGGCGGATCGGGGCGATCGCCTGGACCACTTTGACTTTCTCGGTGCGGATCTGATCGGCGTCGAATGAGATCGGCGGTTCCATGGCCACGAGTGCCAGGACCTGGGTGAGATGGTTCTGCACCATGTCGCGCAGAGCGCCTGCGGTTTCGTAGTAGCCGGCGCGAGAGCCGATCCCGAGGTCTTCTGCGACGGTGATCTCAACCGACTCGACCCGGTCGCGGTTCCAAACGCTCTCGAACATCGGGTTCGAGAACCGGAACGACAGAAGGTTCTGCACGGTCTCCTTGCCGAGGTAGTGGTCGATCCGGTAGACCTGAGACTCCTCGAAGAATTCGTGGATGACCCCGTTCAGTGCGTGAGCGGACTCCAGATCGGTACCGATCGGCTTCTCGATCACGAGGCGGGTCCATCCCGGGCTTCTGTTGAGGCCCGCCTCACCGAGACCCGTGATCGCGATCGGAAACACCGGGGGTGGCAGCGCCAGGTAGAAGGTGCGGTTCCCCGGCAGGTCATGGTCGGCTTCGATTGCCTCGATGCGATGTCGGAGGTCGTCGTATGCGCCGGCCTCACGGCCGAGTTGCTGATAGTGAATGTTCTCGTCGCACCACGCTTCGAGATCGACATCGTCGAGCCCTGAATCGGCCAACGCCTCGCGTGTCCACGTCCGATAGGCGTCGTCGTCGAGGTCGCTGGGAGCGACACCGAGCAGGACGCATCGGTCTGCGATGCCGTTCTCAGTGATCAGCCGATACAGCGAAGGGATCAATTTGCGGCGTGCCAGGTCACCCGTCCCGCCGAAGATGACGAAGACGTGGCGATCGACCTCGGTCATTATCAGGACTCCTGCTTGACGGCATGTCCGCCGAACTGATTGCGCATCGCCGAGAGCAGCCGATCCGCGTAGTCGACCTCGTCTCGGGATCCGATCCGACGCATGAGGGACAGGGTAATCACCGGGGCGGGGACGTCGAGGTCGATTGCTTCGAACACGGTCCAGCGACCCTCACCGGAGTCCGGAACCCACGGCGCGATCCCTGCCATGGTCGGATTCTGGGAGAGCGCATCGGCGGTGAGGTCGAGCAGCCACGAGCGGACGACACTGCCGTCCTGCCAGATCGCGGCGATCTGAGCGAGATCAAAGCCGAAGTCGTCCTTCGCCTCGATCAGGGCGAAGCCTTCTGCGTACGCCTGCATGAGGCCGTACTCGATGCCGTTGTGGACCATCTTGACGTAGTGCCCGGCTCCGGAGTCGCCGGTGCGTCCCCATCCCTTGTCGGCGGCCGGCGCGAGCGTCTCGAGAATCGGCCGGAGGCGCTCTACGACATCGACGTCTCCGCCCACCATCATGGAGTAGCCCTCGGCGAGTCCCCAGACGCCGCCGCTAGTGCCGACGTCGACGAAGTGATGACCGGAATTCCGGCACGTGGCAGCGCGGCGCAACGTGTCCTTGTAGTTCGAGTTGCCGCCGTCGATGAGCGTGTCCCCCTCCTCGAGGTGGGGGAGGAGCGCCTCGATCGTGGCGTCGACCGGCCGACCGGCTGGCACCATGATCCAGATGACACGCGGTGATGGCAGCGCGGACACCAACTCCTCGAGTGTTCCTGCTCCTTCGGCGCCGATGTCGGCGACTCCCTGCACCGAGTCGGGGTTGAGGTCGAAGCCGACCAC
>CAXMQO010000019.1:0-6122 GCA_964195515.1 uncultured Saprospiraceae bacterium
TCGAAGAAGAGGTCATGAAGAGAATCTCATCGGAACGAATCCGAGATGCCCTCGAAACGCTGGAGGCAGACGAGCGTCTACCGATCGCTCTTGCGTTCTTCCAGGGCCACTCGTATCGCCGAGTAGCCGAGGCACTCGACCTGCCCGAAGGTACGGTCAAGAGCCGCATTCGCAGAGGGCTCAGCCGCCTGCAGGAGCTACTTGGTGAGGAAATCCTTGCACTGGCATGAGCGAGAACCTCAACGACTCCGTCGCGGCGCACGCCCTCCATGCCCTCCCGGAGGACGAGAGAGACCTCGTGGAGACAGCCGTCGCATTCGATGAGCAACTGAACTCGGAGTACGCCGCTCATCGACGCGTGGCCGCAGAACTCGCTGAAGGATTCTCCGATGTCGTCCCTGCACCATCGCCTCAGTTGTGGGACCGCATCGCACTGGCGGCAGGCCTGGAACCCTCCCCGGGCCTGTCTCCGGCCGATGCCGGGCTCCCATCGCAGTCGTCGAGGTGGCGGCGTTTCGTTCCGGTGCTTGTGGGGGTGGCCGCGGTGACTGTGGCGGTCTCGCTCACTGCCGGCGTGCTCGCAAGTCGTATTGAACCCGCTGGGCTCAAAGCCGTGGCCGCAGCGTCTGTCGATCTCCCAGGTTCGCTCAACGTTGCCCTCCTCGACCCGTCCGGCTCCCAGGCGGCGGTCGACGCCGTCGTCACGATGGTTGGGGATGGCTTCATCGACGGGAGCTCCCTCCCCACCCTCCCCGAGAATCGCACGTATCAGCTCTGGGCGATCGTGGGTGACCGGGTCATCTCAGTCGCGATCATGGGCAATCGCCCGGAGATCACCCCCTTCCGCGTCGAAGGGCAACTCGCCGGCCTCGCAATCAGCGAAGAGGTCCTCGGCGGTGTGGTCGTATCAGAACAAGATCCCGTGGCCTTGTGGCTGGACGAAGCCTGACTCGCGATTACCGTCTTCACGAGACTTCTCGATCGGTAGGGTGGCTATTCGCGACGCGTGTGGAGGATGGAATGTTGACGATGCCCGGTGGTCCGGCGGCGTATCACGTGTTGGCGAAGCCGACCGGGCCGATCTGCAATCTGGATTGTGAGTACTGCTTCTTCTTGTCGAAGGAGATGCTGTATCCGGGGGACCGATTCCGGATGGCGGACGATCTGTTGGAGACCTACATTCGGCAGCTGTTGGAGTCACACCGCACGCCAGACGTCTCCGTCGCGTGGCAGGGTGGAGAGCCGACGATGATGGGTCTCGACTTCTTCCGCCGGTCGGTGGAGTTGGTCGACAAACACCGCAAGCCGGGCCAGCGCATCTCGTACACGATCCAGACGAACGGCACCCTGCTTGACGACGACTGGGCAGTGTTCTTCAAGGAGAACAGTTTCCTGGTGGGGGTATCGGTGGACGGCACGGAACCGCTTCACGACGCGTACCGGGTCGACAAGCGGGGCCAGGGTTCGTTCGATCGGGTGATGCGGGGCTTCGAAGCCTTGAAGGCCCGCGACGTGGACGTGAACGTGTTGTGCACGGTCCACGCTGCCAATGCGGATCATGCGTTGGAGGTGTATCGGTTCTTCCGCGACGACATGGGGGTGCGCTTCATCCAGTTCATCCCGATCGTGGAGCGGGTCACCGAGACGTTGCTTCCGTTGGCGAACCCCGGCTGGGGGACGGGAACGGGTGAGGATCGGCCGCTGTATCTCCAGGCGGGGCACCACGTCACCGATCGGACGGTGGAACCTGAAGCGTTCGGCCGGTTCCTGGCGACGATCTTCGACGAGTGGGTCCACAACGACGTCGGTGAGGTCTTCGTCCAGCACTTCGACGTGGCTCTGGCGAATTGGCACGGGGAACCTGCTGGCGTGTGCGTGTTCTCGGAGACGTGCGGCCTTGCGGTGGCGCTCGAGCACAACGGCGACCTGTACTCCTGCGATCACTACGTCGAGCCGGACTATCTGTTGGGCAACATCAACGAAACGCCGATGGTCGAGTTGGTCGGGTCTCCGCAGCAGATCGAGTTCGGACTGGCAAAACGAGATTCGCTCCCACAGTTCTGCCGCACGTGTGAGGTGCGGTTTGCCTGCCACGGCGGTTGTCCGAAGAATCGCTTCACGCAGACGCCCGATAGCGAAGCAGGCCTCAACTACCTCTGCGCCGGATACAAGATCTTCTTCAACCATGTCGACCGGCCGATGCGGATGATGTCGGATCTTCTGCGGCAGGATCGAGCGCCGGCCGAAATGCCCGCCATACTCGCCGCAGAGGAAGCCGCGAGATTCGCGGACATCGGACGCAACGATGTCTGCCCGTGCGGCAGCGGCAGGAAGTTCAAGAAGTGCCACGGGGCATCAGCTCCCCGTGTTGATCCCGTCTGAGGTGCAGCGGTTCGGCTCGCATGTGCTTCTGCGTCTCCGCCACATCATGAATTTGCGAACGCTGACCAACGGACCGACGACACCACATCGGCAATGAGGCCGTCCTGATTGCCTCGACGGTGCGGCCCGGTTGGCTGCCGACGGCTTGCTTGTGGCCGACCCAGCGAAGCTCGACTCAGCGGGTCCAGGGATCGCCCACGTCGGGATCGATGCCGGTGCGTTCAATCGCCTCGCGCATGACACTTGGATCGATCCGCTGATCCCGTGCCAGGGCCGACAGTGTTGCGACCACGACGTGGTTGGCGTCGGTCTCGAAGAAGTCGCGGAGGGCCTCGCGCGTGTCGCTGCGTCCGTAGCCGTCGGTTCCCAACGACGTGTACGAGCGAGGAATCCATCGGGCGACCTGATCCGGGACAAGCCGCATGTAGTCGGAGACGGCGATCACCGGGCCGAGCGTTCCTTCGAGTTGCCGGGTCACGAACGGAATCCGGGGACCCTCAGCGGGGTGGAGGCTGTTCCAACGCTCAACCGACAGCGCCTCCTCGCGCAATCGCTTGTACGAGGTCGCGCTCCACAGCTCGGCGCCGACGCCGTACTGGTCGGCGAGGATCGTCTGCGCTTCGCGCGCGGCCGAGTGTGATGGTCCGGAGAACAGGATCGTTGCCCGGTAGGTGGTTCCCGTCGGAGCTGGCGCCCACTTGTAGAGCCCATCGATGATTCCTTGATCCGAGCCGGGTGGCTTCGGGGGCTGGGCGTAGGCCTCGTTGTACAGCGTGAGGTAGTAGAAAACGTCGTCACCATCGACGTACATGCGTTTCAGGCCGTGTTCGATGACGGTGGCCATCTCGTATGCGAATGCGGTGTCGTACGCCTCACAGACGGGGATGACGGATGCGAGCACGTGGCTGTGTCCGTCTTGATGCTGGAGGCCTTCGCCGATCAGCGTGGTGCGTCCGGACGTTGCGCCGAGCAGGAACCCGCGCGCACGCGCGTCGGATGCGGCCCAGAGCAGGTCACCGACCCGCTGGAACCCGAACATGGAGTAGTAGGTGTAGAACGGCACCATCGGTACGCCACGCGTCGCGTACGAGGTCGCAGCGGCGATCCAGCTCGCCGTTGCCCCTGCTTCGGTGATGCCCTGTTCGAGGATTTGGCCGTCCTGTGATTCCTTGTAGGAGAGGATGAGTTTGTGGTCGACCGGCTCGTAGAGCTGACCCTGCGAGGCGTAGATCTTGAGCTCCTTGAACAACGCGTCCATCCCGAACGTGCGCCCCTCGTCGGGAATGATCGGCACAACACGGCGCCCGAATCGGTCATCGCGAGCAAGGCTTCGCAGGAGGCGGGTGAATGCACCGGTGGTCGATACCTCGGCGTTACCCGATCCGGCGTCGAACTCGGTGAAGGCTTCGTGGCTGGGCATCTCGATCGGAGTGCGGATGTCGAGAGTGCGGCTCGGGAGTGGGCCATTGAGCGCCGTGCGCCGCTCGCTCACGTACCGGTATTCGGGGGAGTCAACCGGCGGTCGGTAGTACGGCGGGTGATCGAGTTCGAGGGCCTCGTCCGGGATCTCATCGTTCAGCGAGAGCAGATCCCGCAGACCGCGTAGTTGATCCGTCGTGAGATTCTTTATCGAGTGGGTCGCATTCTTCCCGGCAACCTCCGGGCCAAGTGTCCAACCCTTGATGGTCTTGGCGAGGATGACGGTCGGGGCACCCTCCATCTCGGTAGCGGCCTTGTAGGCCGAGTAGATCTTCCGGTAGTCGAGACCGCCGCGCCGGAGGTTCCAGATTTCGTCGTCGGTCATATCCTGGACGAGTTCACCGAGCCGCGGATCCGGTCCGAAGAAGTGTTCGCGTACGTAGGCGCCGGATTCCGCCTTGTAGCGCTGGTACTCGCCGTCGACCGTGGTATTCATCTTGTCGATCAACACGCCATCGACGTCTCGGGCCAGGAGCGGGTCCCACCCCGAACCCCAGATGACTTTGAGGACATTCCAGCCGGCGCCTCGGAACATCGCTTCGAGTTCCTGAATGATCTTCCCGTTGCCGCGCACCGGGCCGTCGAGTCGCTGCAGGTTGCAGTTGACGACCCAGGTCAGGTTGTCGAGCTTCTCGCGGCCGGCGAGGGAGATCGAACCGAGCGTCTCGGGTTCGTCTGTCTCCCCGTCACCGAGGAACGACCACACCCGGGACCCGGTCGTGTCGTCGAGTCCACGGTTCTGGAGGTACTTGAGGAATTGGGCGTGATAGATCGAGTTGATCGGGCCCAGCCCCATCGAGACGGTCGGGTATTCCCAGAAGTCCGGCATGAGGCGAGGGTGCGGGTAGCTCGAGAGACCCGGACCGTCGATCTCACGGCGGAACCCGTCGAGGTCCGCTTCGTCGAGGCGGCGCTCGAGAAACGCCCGGGCATAGACACCGGGGGCGGCGTGACCCTGGAAGTAGACGTGATCGCCGGGCGTACCGTCGGCCTTGCCGCGGAAGAAGTGGTTGTAGCCGATTTCGTAGAGCGTTGCCGACGATGCGAACGTTGAAAGGTGACCGCCGATGCCGGGGGCGGCCCGATTGGCACGAATGACCATCACGGCGGCGTTCCAACGGATGAACCGCCGAATCCGCTTCTCCAGTTGAGCGTCTCCGGGAAACGGCGCCTCGTCTTCGGGCGGGATCGTGTTGACGTACGGTGTCGAGATCAGACCGGGCACGGCGATGTGGCTCTTGGCTGCTCGTTCGTGGAGTCGCGCCATCAGGTAGCGGGCACGATTCGGGCCGTCGGTCGATACGACCGAGTCGAACGCGTCGAGCCATTCGCCGGTTTCGACAGGATCGGAATCGATGCGTGGTCCGGTGAAGCCGTCAGTGAAGGTGTCTGGTTCGCTCATACCTGTGAATCGTTGCGTGGCGGGTGTCCGAGCGTACCGAGGTACCGGCCGCTGGGGGACGGAAATCTCGGCGGGTGCACATTCGGTGTGGGCACTCTCAGAGACCGCCACCGCTGCGGGCAGGGCGTTTCCAAGGTGGAGCTGATGAAGAGAGCGTGGATCGCGAAGGAGACGGCGACGGTCCGCACGACGGTCGCCGGGTTTGCCACGCGTGCATCGACCGACCCCGGGACACGACGCAGACGTGAGTTCCTGGGTTCGGGAGAGTCGATCGGAGGGCGAAAGCCGCACTGCGCTGACCCCTACTGAGAACCGGACGTATCATCCGTTCCGGGGCGGCGAGAGAAATGCCCATGTCGGCGGCCCCGCGAGCGTTTCGGCAGTTGCGGTAGCCGACGGGTCCCGCATGGATGCGAATGGTGAGGGGGTCGGTCAGGGCGGCATCAATCCGTGATCCGCGTAGGGGAGGTGGTCTCCTCGACGGACTCCGGAATCTGCCCGATTTCCACCAGGTGTGGAATCGTTGCAGGTCAGGTGGTCGCCGGTGCCCTCGTCGGACTGGTGTTGTTGTTGCCGATTGGTGCGGAGTTGGGTAGGCGTATGTCGGGGATGAGCGTCGAAGGTTCTGACGCCTAGAATTGACACTTGCGTGCGGCGGGCAGGCGCGCCTAATGCGAGGTTTCAGACGGGGGACTCCGTGGCTACGGTCGCGGGGTTCCGGATCGATACGAGGAGGTCGGGTTCATGAGGGCTGGTGCAGCTGTTGGGAAGACCGCTGTGTGGGCGGCAGGCCGGTTCAATCCGGTGACGAATAGTCCGTCGGCGCCGTTGAAGACGCAGGCCCTGTTTGGGTCGTTCG